>NZ_JALLGL010000089.1 GCF_023072675.1 Streptomyces sp. XM83C | reverse complement strand
CCACGCGTACCCCGCGCACCCCGCCCGCACAGGCCCTCTGTCAGGCCCGGTCCAGCCGCAGCCGCTCCCCCCGCGGCAGGCCCGCCACGACCAGGTCGTACGAGTCCTCCACCAGCTCACGCACCAGCGCGTCCGGCAGAGCCCCGTCCACAGCCTTGTCCACCGTGACCGTGTTCCAGTGCCGCTTGTTCATGTGCCACCCCGGCACGATCAGCCCCTCGTGCTCGGCGCGCAGCCGCACCGCGTCCTCCGGGTCGCACTTGAGGTTCACCTTCAGAGGCCGCGCGTCCAGGTTCGTCAGGGCGAACATCTTGCCCAGCACCTTGAACACGGACGTCTCCGGATTGAACGGGAAGTCCTCCACCACCGCGTCGAAGGACAGGCACAGGGCGCGCAGCTCCTTCGGCGTCACTCCGCCGTCGCCTCCTCCTCGGGCTTCCAGGCCGGGCCGACGGGCTCCGCCAGCACCGTGACGATCTTGTTGCGGCGTCCGGCCGCGGCTTCCGCCGTCAGCCGCAGCTCACGCCCGTCCGGCAGCTCCACCACGGACGACGCGCCCGCGATCGGCACCCGGCCGAGCGCCTTGGCGAGCAGCCCGCCGACGGTCTCCACGTCCTCGTCGTCGTACGCCTCCAGCCCGTACAGCTCGCCCAGGTCACCGATGTCGAGGCGGGCGGTGACCCGGTAGCGGTGGTCGCCGAGGTTCTCCACGGGCGGCAGCTCACGGTCGTACTCGTCGGTGATCTCCCCGACGATCTCCTCCAGGATGTCCTCGATGGTGACGATGCCGGCCGTGCCGCCGTACTCGTCGATGACCACCGCGACATGGTTGCGGGACTTCTGCATCTCGCGCAGCAGATCGCCCGCGTTCTTGGTGTCCGGCACGAAGAACGCCGGACGCATCGCCGTCGACACCAGCTCGGACTCCGCGTCCCGGCTGATGTGCGTCTTGCGGGCCAGGTCCTTCAGATAGACGACCCCGACGATGTCGTCCTCGCTCTCCCCGGTGACCGGTATCCGGGAGAACCCAGACCGCAGGGCGAGACTGAGTGCCTGCCGGATGGTCTTGTACCGCTCGATCACGATCAGATCGGTACGCGGCACCATCACCTCACGCACGAGGGTGTCACCCAGCTCGAACACCGAGTGCACCATGCGGCGCTCCTCGGCCTCGATCAGCGACTCCTTCTCCGCCAGGTCGACCAGCGCCCGCAGCTCCGCCTCGGAGGCGAACGGGCCCCGCCGGAACCCCTTGCCGGGGGTGAGGGCGTTGCCGATGAGGATCAGCAGTGACGGGATCGGACCCATCACCCGGGCCAGCGGCAGCAGCACATACGCCGCGACCGTCGCCGTGTTGATGGGATGCTGCCGGCCGATGGTCCGCGGGGACACCCCCACGGCCACGTACGACACCAGCACCATCACACCGATCGCGACGAGCAGCGCCTCGGTGGTGCCGTCGAACTCCTGTAGACACGCGTATGTCACCAGGGCCGCGGCGGCCATCTCGCAGGCCACGCGCACCAGCAGCGCCACGTTCAGATAGCGGGTGGGGTCGGCGGCCACCTGGGCGAGCTTCTCGGCGCCCCGCCGCCCGGACCGCTGGGCCTCCTCGGCGCGGAAGCTGGAGACCCGGGCCAGGGCCGCCTCCGCGCACGCGGCGAGCCAGGCGACGACGACCAGAGCGATCGCGCCGAGGACGATCTGAGCACTCATGGCCGGTTACGAGACGGTCGGCGCCGGCGACGGCCCGGTCAGACCCCGCTCGGCCCGCCACCCGTCCACGATGGCCGCCTGCAGGCCGAACATCTCGGCCTTCTCGTCCGGCTCCTCGTGGTCGTACCCCAGCAGATGCAGCACCCCGTGGACGGTGAGCAGTTGCAGCTCCTCGTCCATGGAGTGCTTCGTCGGAGCCTCCGCGCCCTGTTTGGCGGCGACCTCCGGGCACAGCACGATGTCACCGAGCAGTCCCTGCGGCGGCTCGTCGTCGTCCTTGGACGGCGGACGCAGCTCGTCCATCGGGAAGGACATGACATCGGTCGGGCCGGGCAGGTCCATCCACTGCACGTGCAGCTGTTCCATGGCGGCGGCGTCCACCACGATCACCGACAGCTCGGACAGCGGGTGGATGCGCATCCGGGCGAGCGCGTAGCGGGCGATGTCGAGGATCGCCTGCTCGTCGACCTCGGTGCCGGACTCGTTGTTGACGTCGATCGACATGGTGCTGTGTGTGTCTACTTCCCCTTGTGCCCGGCCTTGCCCCGGCCGCCCTTGTGCGTGCCGTTCTGAGTGCCGTGCTTGCTGTCGTACTTCTCGTACGCGTCGACGATACGGCCGACCAGCTTGTGCCGGACGACGTCGTGCGACGACAGCCGGGAGAAGTGGACGTCCTCGACGCCCTCCAGGATCTCCTGCACCTGCCGCAGACCGGACTTCTGCCCGTCGGGCAGATCGACCTGCGTCACATCACCCGTGATCACGATCTTCGAGTCGAAGCCGAGCCGGGTGAGGAACATCTTCATCTGCTCGGGCGAGGTGTTCTGCGCCTCGTCGAGGATGATGAAAGCGTCGTTCAGGGTGTTGTGCGTCAGCAGATGGTCCTGTGTGACGTACAGCGAGTCCTCGGCCGCCACCTGGATGCACACGCATTCCTCGCGGCCCGCGGGCTCGATGCTGTCGATGAACCGCACCGGGCGTCCGCCGCCCCCGGCGGCGTGGTAGCGGTCCCGCTCGCGGGCGAGACGGAACGGCTCGATGCCCTCCGGAAGGCGGATGTCCACGACGTGTGCGTCGTGCCGGTGGCCGGTCTCGCGCCCGTTTGCGAAGCCGGGCTCGCGGCCTGCTGCCGCCCGTCGCCGCGTGTACGCCACGCCACCGAGCGACCGGACCAGCGCGACGACGTCGTCGCGGAGCAGGATCGACGTCGTCGTGAACTGGACACGGCAGGTGCGGTCCCGCTGTACGACCCGGCCACCGTCCGAGTCCAGCAGACCCTGAAGAACGGCCAGTCGCACCTCGGCCGTGTTCCGGAGATACACGTCCGGGACGAACGTCGTGTGCGGGCGGGTGCGCAGCAGGTCCAGCTCCCGCAGGACACGGGTGACGGGGTTCTCCAGCGTGATCACGTCACCGGGGGCCTTCGCCCGGTCGAGGGCGGCCTCCGGAGCCATGGCCGGCTCCGGGTCCTCCGTGGCGAAGGCGGGAGTCGTGGAGCCGGTCGGGCAGCCGTCGCCGAGCAGCAGCCCCAGCGCGTACGGGTCCATGGGGACGTCGCGTTCGGGGAAGCAGACGGGGGCCGTGAGCATGGGAAGCTCGTACCGGCGATGGCGCCCCGCCCGGAGGTTGCCGATCATCTCCTGCGTCTCGAGGACACGCCACGGTCTGCCGCGGCGCTCGTCGTCGCGGGTGCGCACCGTCCAGAGATGCTCGCCACAGCACAGCGTCGAGGAGCCGTCCTGGGCCGTGACCCGGTAGATGTCCTTCTCACCCTGGGGGTAGACGCCCAGAACCGGGGTCGGCTCCCCGTTGGAACCGATGACCAGATCGCCGACCTGGAGATCGCCGATCGGACGCCAGCCGTCCGGAGTGAGCACATCGGTGAAGACCGGCTGAGCACGGCCGCGCATGTACGCCAGCGGTGCCACCTCGATGGTGCCCGCCGCCATCAGGCGGGGGATCGAGTCGGGGTCGAGCATGTCGTGCAGCGCGTCGTACAGCGGGCGCAGGTACGGGTCGATCTTCTCGTAGAGCGTGCCGGGCAGGAAGCCGAGGCGCTCGCCGGCCTCGACCGCGGGGCGGGTGAGGATGATCCGGTTGACCTGCTTGGACTGGAGCGCCTGCACGGCCTTCGCCATCGCCAGATACGTCTTGCCGGTACCCGCGGGGCCGATGCCGAAGACGATGGTGTGCTTGTCGATCGCGTCGACGTACCGCTTCTGGTTCAGGGTCTTGGGGCGGATGGTGCGTCCGCGGGAGGAGAGGATGTTCTGCGTGAGCACCTCGGCCGGTGTCTCCGTGGGGCCCTCCCCGCCCTCGCTCGCCTTCAGCATGGCGATCGAGCGTTCCACTGCGTCCTCCGTCATCGGCTGCCCGGTGCGGAGCACCAGCATCATCTCTTCGAACACACGCGAGATCAGCGCGACGTCGACGGAGTCGCCGGCGATGCTGATCTCATTGCCCCGGACGTGTATGTCGGCCCCCGGGAAGGCCTTCTCGATCACGCGCAGAAGGGAGTCGCCGGACCCCAGGACGGTCACCATGGGGTGCTGGGCGGGGACGGTGAACTGTGCTCTCGCCTGCCCCTGCGCGGGCGTGTGAGCTGCGGGTGTCTGAGTCATGGGCCGGCGTCGTACGCCTGCGGTTCCTCCTCGTCACGGCCGCATGGCTGTAAGCGGCCTCGCACTGTCCAGAGTACGACGGGCCACCGTCAAGGCCGTAGGGCTTTTCCACGGGCATCGCGGCGGTGCGCCGGCGGTACGTCGGCGGTGCGCCGGCGGTGCGGGCGGCGGTGCGCGTGGCTCAGACCTCGCTGGGTGCCAGGTCCTGAAGTCCGACGACGCGCAGCAGCCGCAGCTGTTCGTGGGCCTCGGTGCCGGGGCGGGCCGTGTGGAGGACCAGGTGCTGGCGGTGCTCGTGGCTGAGCAGCACCTCGCAGTCCAGCTCGATCATGCCGACGACGGGGTGCAGGAAGCGTTTGGTGGACGGGGTCCGCTGGGCGACCTGGTGCTCGTCCCACAGCGCGGCGAACTCCTCGCTGCGGGCGCGCAGCTCGGCGACGAGCGCGGCCGGCTCGGGGTCGTCGGGGCGTGCGGCGGCGACCGCGCGCAGGGAGGCGACGTGTGCGCGTGCGTGCCGGGGGCGGTCCTCCTCGGGGAACAGGGCGCGGCCCGCCGGGTCGAGGAAGAACCGCCGGGCGAGGTTGCGTTCGCGGGGCGGCGCGGACATCACGTCGCCGACCAGGGCCTTCGCCATGGCGTTCTGCGCGAGGACGTCGCCGCAGTCGGTGACGACCTGGGTGGGGGTGTCGTGCAGCCGGTCCAGGACCAGCAGCAGTCCGGGCCGTACGTGTCCGGAGCCGGAGGCGCGGCGTGGGGGTTCCTCGCCGGTGAGGTGGAACAGGTGGTCGCGTTCGTCGTCGGTGAGGCGCAGGGCGCGGGCCAGCGCGGTGAGCATCTGCCGGGAGGGGTGCGGGCCGCGCTGCTGTTCGAGGCGCGTGTAGTAGTCGACGGACATGCCGGCGAGTGCGGCGACCTCCTCGCGGCGCAGTCCGGGGGTGCGGCGGCGGGCGCCCGGTGCGAGGCCCACGTCGGAGGGGGCGAGACGGGCGCGGCTGCGGCGCAGGAAGTCGGCGAGTTCGGGTCGGTTCACCTCTCCAGCGTGCGCCCGCGCGGCCCGTCCATCCAGGGACTGCCGGTCCCCCGATCCACGGGTCTCTCCCGGCGGGCGCCTTTCCGGCCGAGGCTGGAGGCGTCCACGGGGGAGTGAACGGAAGGGAACGCATGATGCTGACGTTGGTGACGGGTACGACAGGGCAGGTCGGGCGGCGTTTCGTGCCGCGGCTGCTGGCGCAGGCCGGCCCGGGGGAGCGGGTGCGGGTGCTGGTGCGGGACGCGTCCCGGGGTGAGCGGTTCGCGGAGCTGGGCGCGGAGGTCGTCGTCGGTGATCTGCGGGACGCGGAGGCGCTGGGCAAGGCGGTGGCCGGGGTGGACGCGGTGGTGAACGTGGCCGCGTCGTTCCGCGGGGTGCCGGACGAGGAGGCGTGGGCGGTGAACCGGGACGCGGCGGTGGAGCTGGGCCGGGCCGCGGTGTCCGCAGGGGTGGAAAGGTTCGTGCAGGTCAGCACGTGTCTGGTGTACGGCACGGGGCGGGGCCGTCCGCTGGTGGAGGACGACGAGGTGCGGCCCGGCGGCGCGATGTGGGGCGCGTACCCGGAGTCGAAGGCGGCGGCCGAGCGTGAGCTGCTGGCGCTCGAGGGCCTGGATGTGCGGATCGGGCGGTTGCCGTTCGTGTACGGCGAGGGGGACCCGCATCTGGCGCAGTCGCTGCGCTGGGCGACGGGCTGGGCGGCGACGCAGCGGCTGCACATGGGTCATCACGCCGATGTGGCGCAGGGCCTGCTGAGGCTGCTGTACGCACCGGGGCTGCGCGGCCCTGCGTACAACATCGCGGACGACGCCCCGGTGACGGCGGTGGATCTGTTCCGGGTGAACGGTGTGGAGGTGCCGGAGGACCTGTACACCCGTACCGACCCGGACCCGTGGCTGGGGGTGATGTCCACGGACAGGATCCGCCGGGATCTGGGCTATCGGCCGTACTTCCCGTCGGTGTGGGCGGCGAGGGACGCCGGGGCGCTGTGACGGGCCGTCACAGCTGGGCGCGCAGCGTCTCCCGCAGCCAGGTGTACGACGCCTTCGGGGTGCGCTGCTGCGTGGCGAAGTCGACGTGGACGAGGCCGAAGCGCCGCGCGTAGCCCTCCGCCCACTCGAAGTTGTCCAGCAGCGACCACACGAAGTATCCCCGTACGTCCACGCCCGCCTCGATGGCCCGGTGCAGGGCGCGGAGGTGGCCGTCGTGGAACGCGATGCGGTGCTGGTCGTCGAGTCCGTCGTACGCGCAGCCGTTCTCGGTGATGATCACGGGCGGCAGCCGGTCGCCGTAGCGCCGGCGGAAGCCGGTGAGCAGGTCGGTGAGGCCGTGCGGTACGACGGGCCAGCCGAAGTCGGTCAGCGGGTATCCGTCGATCTCCCGCAGGGAGAACGGCAGCCCGTCGGGGACGCGCACCCCGCCGAACTCGCTCGCGGCGCCCTGCGGGGCGCCCACCCGGGTCGGCGCGTAGTAGTTGACGCCGTAGAAGTCGAGGGGTGCGCCGATGGTCTCCAGGTCGGCCTGGGGGTCGCCGGGCATGAGGTCGCCCAGGCCCTGCGGGTAGGCGCCGAGCAGGACGGGTTCGGCGAAGAGGCGGTTGAGCAGCAGGTCGTAGAAGGCTGCCGCCTCCTGGTCGGCGGGGTCGTCGGAGGCGGGCCAGGTCGGGCCGTGCGAGTTGGCGATGCCGACCTGCCCGGCGCCGGCGGCGCGCAGCGCGCTGACGGCGAGTCCGTGGGCGAGGAGCTGGTGGTGGGCGGTCGGCAGGGCGTCGAACAGGAGCTGCTTGCCGGGGGCGTGGACGCCGAGGGCGTGGCCGAGCAGGGTGTGCTCGGCGGGTTCGTTGAGGGTGATCCAGTGGCCGACGCGGTCGCCGAGCCGGGCGGCGACCGTGCCCACGTGCTCGGCGAACCGGGACGCGGTGTCCCGTTTCAGCCAGTCCAGGTCGGCGGGGAGGTCCCAGTGGTAGAGGGTGACGACGGGGCGGATGCCGGCGGCGCACAGTTCGTCGACGAGCCGGTCGTAGAAGCCGAGGCCGCCGGGGGAGGCGGCGCGCGGCCAGGACACGGAGAAGCGGTACGCGTTCACGCCGAGGCCGGCGACGAGGGCGATGTCCTCGCGGTAGCGGTGGTAGTGGTCGCAGGCGACCGCGGCGGTGGAGCCGTCCTTGATCCGGCCGGGTTCGGCGCTGAAGACGTCCCACACGGAGGGGCCGCGTTCGTCGGCGGCCCCTTCGATCTGGTGGGCCGAGGTGGACACGCCCCACAGGAAGCCGGGCGGGAACTGAGGCATCGGGTCCGTCGCCATGGGCGGATCATCCGTACCGGCGGCGACGGAAGTCAACGCCCTTGCGGGGAAAGGCGGTTGTCCGTCGGGCCGGGGCCGGCGTGCTCTCCGCCGACGTCCGGTGCTCAGGCGCCCTCCTTCAGTACGCGTGAGATCAGCTCGCGCTGGTCCTCGCTGAGCCGGGGGTCCGCGCAGTACACGGTCTGGCCGTCGACGGTGATCCGGTAGGAGAAGCCGTCGGGCACCCCGGTCGGCGGTGCGCCCGCGCCCGCGGCGAGGACCCGCCGGGCCAGTGCCCGCCACTCCTCGGCGTCCGGGCGGCCCGCGGTGTCCACCTCGGCGTGCCGTTCGATGCCCGCGAAACCGCCCGTGCGCCTCACTGTGATCCGCATGGGTCCCTGTCTACAGCTTCGCCCGCCGGGTGCGCACCCCCACCTGCTCCCAGGCCTTGCGGACCGCCTCGTGTTCGTCGCCGCCGTCGCCGTAGCGTTCGGCGGCGGCCTTCTCGGTGAGTGCGGCGAAGTCGGTGAACAGGGCCTGTGAGGGCAGTTCGCCGCCGGTGAGCACGTCGTACCAGATCTGCCCGGCGCGTTCCCAGGCGTGTCCGCCGAGCTGGACGGCCGTCAGATAGAAGGCGTGGTTGGGGATGCCGGAGTTGATGTGGACGCCGCCGTTGTCGCGGCCGGTGCGGACGTAATCGTCCATGGTGGCGGGCTGCGGGTCCTTGCCGAGGACGTCGTCGTCGTACGCGGTGCCGGGCGCCTTCATCGAGCGCAGGGCGACCCCGGTGACGCGTTCGGCGAGCAGGCCCGCGCCGATCAGCCAGTCGGCCTCGGCGGCGGTCTGGCCGAGCGAGTACTGCTTGATCAGCGAGCCGAACACGTCGGACATCGACTCGTTGAGGGCGCCGGGCTGGCCGTAGTAGGTGAGGTTGGCGGTGTACTGGGTGACGCCGTGGGTCAGCTCGTGCCCGATGACGTCGATCGGCAGGGTGAAGTCGAGGAAGATCTCGCCGTCACCGTCGCCGAACACCATCTGCTCGCCGTTCCAGAAGGCGTTGTTGTAGTCCACGTCGTAGTGGACGGTGGCGTCCAGCGGGAGTCCGTCGCCGTCGATGGAGTGCCGGCCGTACGCCTTCAGGAAGAGGTCGAAGGTGGCGCCGAGGCCGGCGTAGGCGCGGTTGACGGTGGCGTCGCGGCCGGGTTCCTCGCCCTCGCGGCGGACGACGGTGCCGGGCAGGCGGGTGCGGTGCTCGGCGTCGTGGACCGTCCGCAGGGGCCGCTCGGAGGGCGCCGTCACGGCCGGGGCGGAGGCGAGGGCGAACTCGGTGGTCACACGGCGTCGGCCGCGCAGTTCGCTGTCGCGCACCAGGGTGCGGTGGGCGGGTGCGGAGAGTGCGGGGTCGTCCTGGCGCGCCAGCCGGTCGAGGATGTGCGGCGGGACGACGGTGCAGAAGACGGGCTCGAAGCCCCCGTGAGTCGTCATGCCCGTAACGTTTGCACTGTGTGACCGCTCTGTCACCACCTGCCACCATGATTGGTGAAACAGCGGGACAACGGCCGTGGTGGGGGGTGCGGCCGTGGTAGGCGTGGCACACGGCGGAGGGTCGTCGGTGCAGGGGCGGACATCGAGTCGACGGTATGTGAGGCTGCGCACTTTTTGTCCCTTATAGGCGCCCGCGTCCCGCATACTGATACAGCACCCCGCGCCTTGGGACAGCTCGGCTAGCATGCGGAGCATCATGCGTTTCGGGCTGCTTCTCCTTAGCTGCCGCGGTGAGGGCCTGTAGTCGAGGCCGACTCCCTCCCCGCGGAGCTTGGCGTTGCGTCGTCGGCCGTCCCTCGGACACCCCATGAGGAGCCTTCGCACCATGGCCAACCGCCAGCAGCCCAGCCCCATGCCGATCCACAAGTACGGCCGCTACGAGCAGGTCGACCTCCCCGACCGCACCTGGCCCGACCAGCGGATCACCGTAGCCCCGCGCTGGCTGTCGACCGACCTGCGCGACGGCAACCAGGCGCTGATCGACCCCATGTCGCCCGAGCGCAAGCGCCGGATGTTCGACCAGCTCGTCAAGATGGGCTACAAGGAGATCGAGGTCGGCTTCCCCGCCTCCGGGCAGACCGACTTCGACTTCGTGCGCTCCATCATCGAGGAGGAGGGCGCGATCCCCGAGGACGTGACCATCTCCGTCCTCACCCAGGCCCGCGAGGACCTGATCGAGCGGACCGTGGAGTCCCTGAAGGGCGCCAAGCGCGCCACGGTCCACCTGTACAACGCGACCGCGCCGGTCTTCCGCCGGGTCGTCTTCCGCGGCTCCAAGGACGACATCAAGCAGATCGCCGTCGACGGCACCCGCCTGGTGATGGAGTACGCGGAGAAGCTGCTGGGCCCGGAGACCGACTTCGGCTACCAGTACAGCCCGGAGATCTTCACCGACACCGAGCTGGACTTCGCGCTGGAGGTCTGCGAGGCGGTCATGGACGTCTGGCAGCCCGGCCCGGACCGCGAGATCATCCTGAACCTGCCGGCGACCGTGGAGCGTTCCACGCCGTCCACGCACGCCGACCGCTTCGAGTGGATGCACCGCAACCTCTCCCGCCGCGAGTACGTCTGCCTGTCCGCCCACCCGCACAACGACCGCGGTACGGCCGTCGCGGCGGCGGAGCTGGCGGTCATGGCGGGCGCCGACCGCGTCGAGGGCTGCCTGTTCGGGCAGGGCGAGCGCACCGGCAACGTCGACCTGGTCACCCTGGGCATGAACCTGTTCTCGCAGGGCGTCGACCCGCAGATCGACTTCTCCGACATCGACGAGATCCGTCGTACGTGGGAGTACTGCAACCAGATGGAGGTCCACCCGCGCCACCCGTACGTGGGCGACCTGGTCTACACGTCCTTCTCCGGCTCCCACCAGGACGCCATCAAGAAGGGCTTCGACGCCATGGAGGCCGAGGCGAAGGCCAAGGGCGTCACCGTCGACGACCTGGAGTGGGCGGTCCCGTACCTGCCGATCGACCCGAAGGACGTCGGCCGGTCCTACGAGGCCGTCATCCGCGTCAACTCGCAGTCCGGCAAGGGCGGCATCTCGTACGTCCTGAAGAACGACCACAAGCTCGACCTGCCGCGTCGTATGCAGATCGAGTTCTCCAAGATCATCCAGGCGAAGACCGACGCCGAGGGCGGCGAGATCACGCCGAAGGAGATCTGGGAGGTCTTCCAGGACGAGTACCTGCCCAACCCGGACAACCCGTGGGGCCGTATCCAGGTGCGGACGGGCCAGTCCACCACCGACACCGACGGCGTGGACACCCTCACCGTCGAGGCCACCGTCGACGGCGTGGACACCGTCCTGACCGGCTCCGGCAACGGTCCGATCTCGGCCTTCTTCGACGCACTGGAGTCCATCGGCGTGGACGTACGCCTGCTGGACTATCAGGAGCACACGATGAGCGAGGGCGCGTCCGCGCAGGCCGCCTCGTACATCGAGTGCGCCATCGGCGACAAGGTGCTGTGGGGCATCGGCATCGACGCCAACACCACCCGCGCCTCGCTGAAGGCGGTCGTCTCCGCCGTCAACCGCGCGGCCCGCTGACACCCCTGGGGCCCCGCCCGCCGGCTCTCCGGTGGGCGGGGCCCGCTGTTTCCGGCCATTTCGTCCCCCAGGTCACGGCAAGGTCTCGTCCTGGGTACTGACTCGGCCTCACCGATGTGGCTAACATCACGCAAGCGCGGCGATGTTGCCGCCACGTTTCGCGGGAGGTGCGACGTGCTGCCAGGACGGGGACACAACGGCCGTGCACCCAGGCTTGCGCGCATCCTGGGCACCCGTACCGCCTGGACGCCCCTGGGCGACGGCGAGTTCTTCTGCCCGAACTGCGGAGGCGACCGCAACTATCAGCGGCTCAGCGGACGCCGCCGCTTCACCCTGCTCGGCGTGCCCGTGCTGCCGCGCGGCGAGACCGGCCCCGTCGTCGAGTGCGCCTCCTGCCGCCGCCACTTCGGGCCCGACGCCCTCGACCACCCGACCACCACCCGCTTCTCGGCGATGCTCCGCGACGCCGTCCACACCGTCGCCCTCGCCGTGCTCGCGGCGGGCGGCGCCTCGTCGCGTTCGGCGCTGGAGACCGCGGCGGTCGCGGTGCGCGCCGCCGGGTTCGGCGACTGCACCGAGGACCAGCTGGCCGCGCTCGTGGAGGCGCTGGCCCAGGACACCGGCCGGGTCCTCGGCGGGCCGGGCGGGGCCGGGCTGGCCATAGAGCTGCACGAGGCCCTCGACCCGCTCGCCCCGCACCTCGCGCCCGTCGGCCGCGAATCGATCCTGCTGGAGGGCGCCCGCATCGCCCTCGCCGACGGCCCGTACACTCCGGCCGAACGCGAGGTCCTCGCCACCGTCGGCACGGCCCTCACCCTCCCCGCCGACGACGTCACCCGGCTGCTGGAGGCGGCGCGGATGCCGTCGTAGGACAGACGGAACGGTCCTTCCGGAACCGGCCGGAGCCCGGCGCCGCCGGCCGGCGCGTGATGCCCGCACCGCGCGCGTCGGCACGGAGCCCGAGGCCGCGCCGCGGCTGCTCGCCTCCACGCTCCGCGTCCCGAACACGGACGTCCCGACGTCCGTCGGCCGACGCACGCCGGACGCGAACGGGGGCGGGCCCGGCCGTCCCCGTCGCCCGGCCCGGCCCGCCCCGTCCTGCGGACGCCGCCTACGGCAGCGTCTTGTCGTACTCCTTGTCCCGGTCGGAGTCGTAGACGAGCTTGCCCGCCGCGTCGTAGCCCTTGATGTGCGGCGCCTTCGTCACCTGCCGGTTCAGCGTGCCGTACGCCACGAACCAGCCGTGGTCCAGCACCCCCGGGACGGTGCTGTCGCCGTACGACGCCGTCACCTTCGCCACCGACGGATGGACGGTGCCGATGATCCCCCAGCGGAACGGCAGCTTCCAGCTGCCCTTGTCGATGATCGACTGCTGGTACAGCTTGCCGCTGTTGATGTCCGGGTACACCGGGTGGGCCGCGTCGCCGGTCATGTCGCCGCTGCTGGAGTTGATCCCCGGCTGACCGTCCCGGATCGTGCAGATCACCCGCGTGGGCCGGGGCTGCTCCCGTACGGCGACGACGTGGTAGCCGTCACCGGGGGCGTTCGAGTCGCCGGTGCTGCGCATCGCCAGGATGATCCGGTACTGCGACGCCTTGCCGAGATCCTCCCGGTGCACGGCGGGGCTTTCCGTCCCGCCCTCGGCGTGCTTCGCCAGCTCCTTCGTCGTCTCGGCGTCGAACCGGAGGCACTTCTCCAGCCCCTGCGTGGCCTGCGCGAAGCTGATGCCGTCCAGCAGCTGCCCCGGCGTGGCGGGCCGCGCCGGCCCTGCCTGCGAGGCCGGCGCCTTCGGCGAACCGCCGGCGGCCGGGTTCCCCGCCGCGGTGACCGACGGGCGCGGCGCGGCGGTGGCCGGGCCGTTCCGGTCGCCGAGGTCCAGCGCGTACGCCCCCACCGGCACCGCCGCCAGCACCGCGACCGCCGTGCCGATCGCCGCCGTACGACGCCGCCGCTCCCGCAGCCCCCGCCGCCGGATCGCCGGATACGGCGCCGGCGACGGGCGGATCGTGAAGGCGTCCTCGGCGAGCAGATCACGCATCCGCTCCTCGAAGCCGCCCGGCGCGTCCTGCCCGTCCAGGGCCTCCCGCTCGTCGCGCCCGCTGTCGTTCATCTTCCGCCTCCTTGTCCTGCCGTCACGGCGCCGCCCGCCAGCTGGGCGAGCCCCGGACACGTACGCAACTTCGCCAGCCCCTTCGAGGCCTGGCTCTTGACCGTCCCCGGCGAGCAGCCGAGCGCCTCGGCCACCTCCGCCTCCGACAGGTCCTCCCAGTACCGCAGGACCACCACCGCCCGCTGCCGCGCCGGCAGCCCGGCCAGCGCCGCCATCAGCGCGCTGCGCTCGTCCGCCCACGACGCCGAGTCGTCCCGCCCTGCTCGATCCGGGGGCGCCGCGGTCAGCGCCTCCGTGATGCGGCGCTTGCGGAAGCGGTCGCTGTTGCAGCTGACCAGCATCCGGCGGACGTACGCCTCCGGGTTGTCGGCCCGTGCCACGCGCCGCCATGAGCGGTACGCCTTCGCCAGCGCCGTCTGGGTCAGGTCCTCGGCGTGGTGGGCGTCGCCCGTGAGCAGATACGCGGTCCGCACCAGGTGCGACCAGCGCGCCCGGACGAAATCCTGGAACTGCTCCTCCAGTTCGGCCTGCATCAAGCACCCTCCTCGCCCTCCAGACCACCGCCCGGCGCGAATCGGTTGCCCGCAGGAGGGGACGGGGTTCGAACGGCATGGCGAGAGTGGCCACCACAGCGTTGGTACGTGTGGGGCGGAAGAGGACAGACTCCAGCCGAGTGTAGAGAGTTCGTGTCCCTCACAGGGTGAAATGCGTGGAATCGGCAATGTGGGGGAGCCACGTTGCGGCACCACACCACAGAGGAGAGAACTGCATGCCCAAGCCGCCCCTCGGATCCCACGTCGTCGACACCCGCACCGGCCGGGTCGGCATCGTCATGGGGCA
The DNA here is from genome assembly GCF_023072675.1 of Streptomyces sp. XM83C. GTDB lineage: Bacteria > Actinomycetota > Actinomycetes > Streptomycetales > Streptomycetaceae > Streptomyces > Streptomyces thermocoprophilus. Next base: position 6,992 of record NZ_JALLGL010000089.1, on the reverse strand, counting down.
CGAAGGGCCGTACGTCCAGCTGAGACCGTACGGCGGCGGACGGGAGTGGGACGCCTCCCCGGAGGTCGTCCGCCCGGCCACCCCGGCCGAGCGCCTGAGCGCGGCCACGGCGTACTGCAACGCCCGCAGCCGCGGCGAGGTCCCGTGACCGGCTCCCTCCCACGCCGGCACTGACCCCACCCCTGCCCCGTCCGGCGGCGACCCCGCCACCCCAGCACCACGCCGCGGTGCCGGCGCGACCCGCCCCGCCGCGGCAGCACGACGGAACGGACTCGAACGTGAGCCGAGGTCGGCCTCGGGGCGTCGGCGCCGGAGCCCGGCTGTCCGCACGGCGCCCACGAAGCCGGCCCGGAGGGCGGTCGGCGCGGTTCGGCCGGCTCTGGGAGGCACGGCTGCGTCCCGGTGCCGACCGAGGGCGCCGCGCGTCGGTCGGGTCAGGAAGCGTCCCGGGTGTCTCTTCCGTACGGGACAATGGGCCGCATGAGTCTGTTCCGCGACGACGGCATCGTGCTGCGCACCCAGAAGCTGGGTGAGGCGGACCGGATCATCACGCTGCTCACGCGGGGGCACGGACGGGTGCGCGCCGTGGCCCGCGGGGTGCGCCGGACCAAGTCGAAGTTCGGGGCGCGGCTGGAGCCGTTCTCCCACGTCGATGTGCAGTTCTTCGCGCGCGGCAGTGAGCTGGTCGGGCGGGGGCTGCCGCTGTGCACGCAGAGCGAGACGATCGCCCCGTACGGCGGCGGCATCGTCACCGACTACGCCCGCTACACCGCCGGCACGGCCATGCTGGAGACCGCCGAGCGGTTCACCGACCACGAGGGCGAGCCGGCCGTGCAGCAGTATCTGCTGCTGGTGGGTGCCCTGCGCACCCTGGCCCGCGGTGAGCACGCCCCGCATCTCGTCCTCGACGCGTTCCTGCTGCGTTCCCTCGCCGTCAACGGCTACGCGCCCAGCTTCGACGACTGCGCGAAGTGCGGCATGCCCGGCCCGAACCGTTTCTTCTCCGTGGCCTCCGGAGGCTCCCTGTGCGTGGACTGCCGGGTGCCCGGTAGCGTCGTACCGTCGCCGCAGACTCTTCGGCTGCTCGGCGCGCTGCTGACGGGGGACTGGGAGACCGCCGACGCCTGCGAGCCGCGGTACGTCCGGGAGGGGAGCGGGCTGGTGTCCGCCTATCTGCACTGGCACCTGGAGCGCGGGCTGCGGTCGCTCCGGTACGTGGAAAAGTAAGGGAGACGAGAAGCACATGGTCGTACGCGGGTTCCTCGGGCGGCAGCGCCGGGAGTACAAGGCACCGGAGCCGCACCCGTCCGGCGCGCGACCGCCGAAGCTCCCCGGCGAGCTGGTCCCGGGCCATGTGGCGATCGTCATGGACGGCAACGGCCGCTGGGCGAAGGAGCGGGGCCTGCCCCGTACCGAGGGCCACAAGGTGGGCGCGGAGCGGGTCCTCGACGTCCTTCAGGGCGCCATCGAGATCGGCGTCGGTTCGATCTCCCTGTACGCGTTCTCCACCGAGAACTGGAAGCGCTCGCCCGACGAGGTGCGCTTCCTGATGAACTTCAACCGGGACTTCATCCGCAAGAGCCGCGACCAGCTCGACGAGCTGGGGGTGCGGGTGCGCTGGGTGGGGCGCATGCCCAAGCTGTGGAAGTCCGTCGCCCAGGAGCTACAGATCGCGCAGGAGCAGACCAAGGGCAACGACCGGCTCACCCTGTACTTCTGCATGAACTACGGCGGGCGTGCCGAGATCGCCGACGCAGCTCGGGCTCTCGCCGAGGACGTGCGTGCCGGGCGGCTCGACCCGTCCAAGGTCACCGAGAAGACGTTCGCGAAGTATCTGTACTACCCGGACATGCCGGAGGTCGATCTGTTCCTGCGGCCCAGCGGTGAGCAGCGCACCTCGAACTACCTGCTGTGGCAGAGCGCGTACGCGGAGATGGTGTTCCAGGACGTGCTGTGGCCGGACTTCGACCGGCGGGATCTGTGGCGGGCGTGTGTGGAGTTCGCCTCCCGCGACCGCCGGTTCGGCGGTGCGACCCCGAACGAGGTGCTGCTGGCGATGGAGGGCCGTCAGCAGGGCTGAGAGCGGCGAGGGGGTCCCGGCGCGTCGAGCGGCCGGGGCCCCTTCGGGTTTCTTTCGTTCGGTCGTCTGCGTCGTCTGCTGCGTGTCAGGTGGTCGCTTCCGCCGCCGCGCAGTCCGCGCACGTGCCGAAGATCTCCACGGTGTGGGCCACGTTCACATAGCCGTGTTCGGCGGCGATGGCCTCCGCCCACTTCTCCACGGCGGGCCCCTCCACCTCGACCGCCTTGCCGCAGCTGCGGCAGACGAGGTGGTGGTGGTGTTCGCCGGTGGAGCAGCGCCGGTAGACGGACTCGCCGTCGGAGGTGCGCAGGACGTCGACCTCGCCTGCCTCGGCGAGGGACTGAAGCGTGCGGTAGACCGTGGTGAGCCCGACCGAGTCGCCCTTGTGCTTGAGCATGTCGTGGAGTTCCTGCGCGCTGCGGAACTCGTCGACCTCGTTCAGAGCCGCCGCCACGGCGGCACGCTGCCGGGTGGCCCGGCCCTTCACGGGCGGTCCAGCGGTCGTCACCGTTGCCTCCTCACGTCCGGGGCCTGCCGGGCCATTCTGCCAGCCCGGCCTGTGCCCGGTCAGACGCCGACTTCGTCGCCGGCGGCCCGACTCGCCGGAATCGCGCACTCCGCGGGGTCGGCGGCGGGCCGTGCGGCAGCGGCGGCCCGGGCGCGGCGGCGGGCGAGCGGCGCGGCGAGGGCGGTCAGCACGAGGAACGCGGCGATGGTCAGCAGCACGATCGTCGCACCGGGCGGCACGTCCTGGTAGTACGAGGTGACGGTGCCGCCGAGGGTGACGGTGACGCCGATCGTGACGGCGACGGCGAACGTCGCGGCGAAGCTGCGGGTGAGCTGCTGCGCGGCGGCCACCGGCACGACCATCAGCGCGGACACCAGGATCAGGCCGACGACCCGCATCGCCACGGTCACGGTGACGGCCGCGGTGACCGCGGTGAGCAGGTTCAGGGCCCGTACCGGGAGGCCGGTGACGCGGGCGAACTCCTCGTCCAGGCTGACCGCGAACAGTTGCCGGCGCAGGCCCAGGGTGACGGCGACGACGAACGCCGACAGCAGCGCGATCGCGGTCACGTCGGAGGGGGAGACCGTGGACAGCGAGCCGAACAGGTACGAGGACAGGTTGGCGGTGGAGCCGCCCGGCGTGACGCTGACGAACATCACGCCGCCGGCCATGCCGCCGTAGAAGAGCATGGCGAGGGCGATGTCGCCGCGGGTCCTGCCGTACCAGCGGATCAGTTCCATGAGGATCGCGCCGAGCGCGGAGACGGCGGTGGCCATCCACACGGGGGAGGCGTTCAGCAGGAAGCCGAGGCCGACGCCGGTCATGGCCACGTGCCCGATGCCGTCGCCCATCAGGGGCTGGCGGCGCTGTACGAGGTAGATGCCGATCGCGGGTGCGGTGATGCCGACGAGGACGGCGGCGAGCAGGGCCCGCTGCATGAAGGCGTAGTCGAGGAGTTCCATCAGCTCAGCAGTCCCGTGCGGATCGGTCCGGCGCCCGCCGGTGCGTGCGGGTGGACGTGGTCGTGGCCGGGCAGGGCGTGCTGCCCGACGGCCTTCGGGGGCGGGCCGTCGTGCAGGACGCAGCCGTCGCGCAGGACGACCGCCCGGTCGATGAGGGGCTCCAGCGGGCCCAGTTCGTGCAGGACGAGCAGGACGGTCGCGCCGCCGGCGACCTGCTCGCGCAGGGTCTCGGCGAGGACTTCCTGGCTGGCCAGGTCGACGCCGGCCATCGGCTCGTCCATGATCAGCAGCTCGGGTTCGGCGGCGAGCGCGCGGGCGATGAGCACCCGCTGGTGCTGCCCTCCGGACAGCGCGTCCACGGGGTCCTTGGCGCGGTCGGCCATCCGGACCAGCTCCAGGGCGCGGCGTACGGCGGCGTGGTCGGCCTTGCGCAGGATGCCGAAACGGGCGCGGGAGAGCCGGCCCGCGGTGACGACCTCGGTGACGGTGGCGGGGACGCCGCCCGCGGCGGTGGTGCGCTGCGGGACGTAGCCGACGCGGGCCCAGTCGCGGAAGCGGCGCCTCGGCGTGCCGAACAGTTCGATCTCGCCGGCGCTGACCGGCACCTGGCCGATGATGCTGCGCACGGCGGTGGACTTGCCGGAGCCGTTGGCGCCGAGCAGGGCGACGACCTCGCCGCGGGAGACGGTGAGGTCGATGCCGCGCAGGACGGGGCGTGAGCCCAGCTCGGCGCGGACGCCGCTCAGGCGGATGACGGGCTCGGGCGTGCCGGCCTCGGTGTCGGTCATGCCGTTCGTGGTGTCGGTCATGCCGTCCTCCACGGGGGTGCTCACTTCGTGCCCAGGGCGGTCCGCAGGGCCTTGAGGTTGGCCCGCATGACCTGGATGTAGTCGTCGCCGCGCGAGTTGTCGGTGATGCCTTCGAGGGGGTCGAGGACGTCCGTCCTCAGGCCCGCGTCCTCGGCGAGGGTCTTCGCGGTGTCGCCGCTGACGAGGGTCTCGTAGAAGACGGTGGTGACGCCGTCGGCCTTGGCTTTCTTCTGTAGGTCCTTGACGCGGGCGGCGCTCGGCTCGGACTCCGGGTCGAGGCCGGAGATGGCCTCCTCGGTGAGGCCGTAGCGCTCGGCGAGATAGCCGAAGGCGGCGTGGGTGGTGATGAAGGTCTTCGTCCTGGTGCCGGCGAGGCCCTTCTCGAACTCGGTGTTCAGGGCGCCGAGCCGGGAGACGAGGGCGGCGGTGTTCTTGCGGTAGTCGGCGGCGTGGTCCGGGTCGGCCTTCTCGAAGGCCTTGCCGACGCCCTCGGCGACCTCGGCGTACCGGACGGGGTCGAGCCAGATGTGCGGGTCCTCGGCGCCGGACTCCTCGTCGTGGCCGTGCTCGTCGGCGTCGGCGTGCTCGTCGTGGCCGCCGACCTCGGTGCCGTGCTTCTCCAGCGTGGTCAGCGAGGCCGCGTCGATCTTCGTGCCGACGCCGGACTGGTCGACGGCCTTGTCGACGGCGGGCTGGAGCCCCTTGAGGTAGAGGACCGCGTCGGACTCCTCGAGCTGCGCGGTCTGCCGGGCGCTGATCTCCAGCTCGTGCGGTTCCTGGCCGGGCTCGGTGAGGGTGGTGACGTGGACGTGTGTGCCGCCGATCTGCTCGGCGAGATACGTCATCGGATAGAACGACGCGACGACGTCGAACTTGTCGGTGTTCCCCGCGACCGCGGTCGTGGAGCAGGCGGAGAGGGCGGCCAGGCCGAGGACCGTCACCGCGGCCGTGGCCGCCGTGGGTATCAGACGTCGTCGATCGTTCATGACAGTCATTTTCAACTGAAGTGGAAACCGTTGTCAACAACGTCCCCGGGAGGTCGTGCGACGGCCCCCGGGAAGCCCTCCGGGAGGCCCGCCCGGCGGTCCTGGAGCGCTCCGGGCCCGGGGTGATTTGATTGAGGGGCAGCCTGCGCCGGTACCCTGAGGCATTCGCTCTGAAGCGTCTCGCTTCAACGCCCGTCGTCGTAATGAAGAGAGCACCGTGGCCGCCGACAAGATCGACACCATCGTCAGCCTGAGCAAGCGCCGTGGCTTCGTATTCCCCTGTAGTGAGATCTACGGCGGTCAGCGCGCCGCCTGGGACTACGGACCGCTGGGTGTCGAGCTCAAGGAGAACATCAAGCGCCAGTGGTGGCGCTACATGGTGACGTCGCGCGAGGACGTCGTCGGTATCGACTCGTCCGTGATCCTCGCCCCCGAGGTGTGGGTCGCCTCCGGCCACGTCGCCACCTTCACCGACCCGCTCACCGAGTGCACCTCCTGCCACAAGCGGTTCCGCGCGGACCACCTGGAGGAGGCCTACGAGGAGAAGAAGGGCCGCGCCCCGGAGAACGGCCTCGCCGACATCAACTGCCCCAACTGCGGCACCAAGGGCCAGTTCACCGAGCCCAAGCAGTTCTCGGGCCTGCTCTCCACCCACCTCGGCCCGACCCAGGACAGCGGCTCCGTCGCCTACCTGCGCCCCGAGACCGCCCAGGGCATCTTCACCAACTTCGGCCTGGTGCACACCGCCACGCGCAAGAAGCCGCCGTTCGGCATCGCCCAGATGGGCAAGTCGTTCCGCAACGAGATCACGCCGGGCAACTTCATCTTCCGCACCCGCGAGTTCGAGCAGATGGAGATGGAGTTCTTCTGCAAGCCGGGCGAGGACGAGAAGTGGCACGAGTACTGGATGGAGCAGCGCTGGAACTGGTACACCGGCCTGGGTCTCCGTGAGGAGAACATGCGCTGGTACGAGCACCCCAAGGAGAAGCTCTCCCACTACTCCAAGCGCACCGCCGACATCGAGTACCGCTTCCAGTTCGGCGGCAGCGAGTGGGGCGAGCTGGAGGGTGTCGCCAACCGCACCGACTACGACCTGACCGCCCACTCCAAGGCCTCCGGCCAGGACCTGGTCTACTACGACCAGGAGGCCAACGAGCGTTGGACGCCGTACGTCATCGAGCCCGCGGCCGGTGTCGGCCGCACCATGCTCGCCTTCCTCCTCGACGCCTACGTCGAGGACGAGGCCCCCAACGCCAAGGGCAAGATGGAGAAGCGCACTGTGCTGCGCCTCGACCACCGCCTCGCCCCGGTGAAGGCCGCCGTCCTGCCGCTGTCCCGCAACGCCGAGCTGTCGCCGAAGGCGAAGGGCCTCGCCCAGGCGCTGCGCCAGCACTGGAACATCGAGTTCGACGACGCCGGCGCCATCGGCCGCCGCTACCGCCGCCAGGACGAGATCGGTACGCCGTTCTGCGTCACCGTCGACTTCGACACGCTCGAGGACAACGCGGTGACCGTGCGCGAGCGTGACTCGATGAAGCAGGAGCGTGTCTCCCTCGACCAGGTCGAGGGGTACCTGGCGGCGCGGCTGCTGGGCTGCTGACGGGAGTTGCCGTACGGCGACAGCGGGGGGCCGTGGGGTCTTCGGTG
>NZ_JALLGL010000088.1 GCF_023072675.1 Streptomyces sp. XM83C | reverse complement strand
ATCTCGCACCAGGCCGCGCCCCCGGCTCCGGCCCTGGCCCCGGCTCCGGCCCCGGGGGCGCGGCCTGGTGCGAGATCGGCCTCGACGCCCCCTCGGAGGCCGTACCCGCACTCCTCGCCGGCGTCGTGCGACCGCTGCTGCGCGAGGCCCCTGTCCCCGGAGCCGAGCCCGCGCCCGGGTTCTTCGTGCGGGGCGTCGGCGCAGCCGTACCCGCGCTGGTCGTGCAGCTGGAGCTGCCCCCGGACGGCGACCGCGCCGCCCGGTACGCCGCACGGGCCCGGGAGCTGGCCGCCGGCCTCGACACGCCCGTGCGGGTCACGGACGGCCCGGCCGCGCTGGTCCCGCTGGCCGGCTCGGTCTTCGACGGCCCCGCACTCGGGCCGGTGACCCGCGGCGTCCTGGCCGCCGTGTCCCCGGCACTGCTCACCGCGACGGAGGCCGCCGAACAGGGCAGGCCCGCCCTGCTGGCCGCAGCCCTCGAACTCATGTCGGCGCATCTGCGTGCCGTCAGCGTCTCCGCCGCTCCCGGACCCCGGCAGTGGGAGGAGCTGCGCGAAGGGGTGCCGCTCGGCTTCCTCAGCTACCGCTCGCACGCCGAGGCGTTCCTCGCCACCAGCCGCGACCCGAAGGCCGCGCAGGACATGATGGACGCCAAGTACGCCCGCGCCGCGGCCACCCTGGAACGCCTGGTCGACGACGTCCTCACCCAGTGCGAGGGCCGCGGCCCGCTGGTGTCCCGGCCCGCCCAGCAGTGGTACGAGGCGACACATGCCGCCAAACCGCGGCTGGCCGAGCTGTTCCGCGCCGGGACGGAACTCGCGCTGCGCACCGAGGAGCCCATGGACGCCGGGCCGGACGGCAAAGGCCTCTCCCGGAGCGCGTTCCACCGCATGGTGGAAGGCTCCGACGGGCTGCGCGACTTCCTCGACCGCGACCCGTCCTTTCTGGCCACACGCCTGCTGACCAGCCTTCTCTACCTCTCCCTCGGCAGCATCGGCATCGCCCTGGCGGAACGCTATTTCCTCTGCTACGCGGTGAGCCGCGCCTGCGAGTCGATCTTCGAAACGGACGCCCTCACCGTTCTCGCCTCCCTGGCCCGGACCTCTCTGACGCGCTGATCCGGCCCGGCGTCATTTTTCAGCCGAATTCCCGCCCGGAAGCAACGCCCGGCAATCCGGGCGGTACCGGGCTCTTCCCCTGCGGCGGGCAGTACTCGCAGAATCACTTTCCGATATAAGGCCCGACCGGATAGCGCCAAGCAGCGACCCGGCGACGCTACGCATGAAGTAGCATCGCGCACACATAGGACATTCACCGCCAGAAACGTTCAAAAAGATCATCGAGAGACCACCGACCGGACCTGCTCCAGCACGGGCTAATGGGGGAACATGAAAGCTCGACGACGCAAACGTGAGGCGTGATCCCAGCAGGGCGCTGCGCGGCGCGGTCATCCCGCGTCGCCGCGGCGCCCTGCCGCGTGTGCCGGTTTCCCCGCGTCGCTTCCACACCACAGGAGATGCGATGTCGTCAGCACGGTCGAACCACTTGTGCACCACCGCAACGGGGGAGTTCGATGGAGATCGATGTCCTGGGACCGCTTGAGGTCTCGCAGAAATCCGCCTCTATAGTCCCGACGGCTTCCAAGCCGCGTACCGTCCTGGCGATGCTCGCCGTCTACACCAACCGGCTGGTGCCACTGTCCGCCCTGATGGGCGAATTATGGGGCCCCGAACCGCCGGCCACCGCGAAGACGGCCGTACAGGGCTACATCCTGCACCTGCGCAAACGTATCGCCGAGTCCGCCGCGGCCCGCCCACCGGGCAGGTTCCCCGAGGCCAAGAACATCCTGGTCACCCTCCCCGGCGGCTATCTGTTGCGCGCACCGGAGACAGCGGTCGTCCTGGAACAGTTCGAGCAGCTCGCCTGCGCCGGACACCGCGCCCGGGAGAAGGGCGACTTCGAGGCCGCGTCCCGCAGCTTCACCCAGGCGCTCGGCCTGTGGCGCGGACGCGCACTCGCCGACGTCGAGGTCGGACCGCAGCTGCGCATCGAGGTGCAGCGGATCGAGGAGGCCCGGCTCAATGTGCTCGACCGCAGGATCGAAGCCGATCTGCGGCTCGGCCGGCACCATGAACTCCTCGGCGAGCTGCGCAGCGTCACCGCCCACCACCCCACCCACGAGGGGTTCTGCGCCCATCTCATGCTGGCGCTGTACCGCTCCGGCCGCCGCTGCGAGGCCCTCGACGCCTACCAGCGGATGCGGACCACCCTCGTGAACGAGCTGGGCCTGGAGCCCTCCCCCGCGCTGCGCCGCCTCCAGCGGTCCCTGCTGGTCTCCGACCGGGAACTGGACGAGCTGAACGTCACCTGGGACGTCGCCACCTTCTGAGACACCGGCGCGTACGGCACGGAACGCCGAAGGGCGGCCACCCCGTGAGGGTGACCGCCCTTCAGTGGACGTACGCCTTACTGGTTGTACGGACCGTAGTCGTAGTCCTCCAGCGGAACGGCCTGGCCCGAGCCGGTGCCGAACGGCGAGTAGTCGATGTCGTCGTAGCCGACGGCCGAGTACATCGCGGCCTTGGCCTCCTCGGTCGGCTCGACCCGGATGTTGCGGTAGCGGGACAGACCCGTACCGGCCGGGATGAGCTTACCGATGATCACGTTCTCCTTGAGGCCGATCAGGGAGTCGGACTTGGCGTTGATCGCCGCGTCCGTGAGGACCCTGGTCGTCTCCTGGAAGGACGCCGCCGACAGCCAGGACTCTGTGGCCAGCGAGGCCTTGGTGATACCCATGAGCTGCGGACGACCGGAGGCCGGGTGACCGCCCTCCTGGACCACACGACGGTTCTCCTGCTCGAACTTCGAGCGCTCGACCAGCTCACCGGGCAGCAGCTCGGCGTCACCGGACTCGATGATCGTCACCCGGCGCAGCATCTGCCGGATGATGATCTCGATGTGCTTGTCGTGGATCGACACACCCTGCGAGTTGTACACCTTCTGGACCTCGCCGACCAGGTGGACCTGGACGGCACGCTGACCCAGGATGCGCAGCACGTCGTGCGGGTTGGTGGCACCCACGGTGAGCTTCTGGCCCACCTCGACGTGCTCGCCCTCGCTGACCAGGAGACGGGCACGCTTGGAGATCGGGTACGACGTCTCGTCGCTGCCGTCGTCCGGCGTGATCACGATCTTCTTGGTCTTCTCGGTCTCCTCGATCCGCACGCGGCCGGAGGCCTCGGAGATCGGGGCGACACCCTTCGGGGTACGGGCCTCGAAGAGCTCGACGACACGCGGCAGACCCTGGGTGATGTCGTCACCGGCCACACCACCGGTGTGGAAGGTACGCATCGTCAGCTGGGTACCGGGCTCACCGATGGACTGGGCGGCGATGATGCCGACCGCCTCACCGATGTCGACCAGCTTGCCGGTGGCGAGCGAACGGCCGTAGCACATCGCGCAGGTACCGACAGCGGACTCGCAGGTCAGGACCGAACGGGTCTTGACCTCCTCGACGCCGCGCTGGACGAGCTCCTCGATGAGGACGTCGCCCAGGTCGGTGCCGGCCGGGGCCAGCACCTGGCCGTCGACCACGATGTCCTCGGCGAGGCAGCGCGCGTACACGGACGTCTCGACGTTGTCCGCCTTGCGCAGCACGCCGTCGGCGCCCCGCTCGGCGATCCGCAGCTTCAGACCGCGGTCGGTGCCGCAGTCCTCCTCGCGGATGATGACGTCCTGCGACACGTCGACCAGACGACGCGTGAGGTAACCCGAGTCGGCGGTACGCAGAGCGGTGTCCGCCAGACCCTTACGGGCACCGTGCGTGGAGATGAAGTACTCCAGCACGGACAGACCCTCACGGAACGAGGCCTTGATGGGCCGCGGGATCGTCTCGTTCTTCGCGTTCGACACCAGACCGCGCATACCGGCAATCTGACGCATCTGCATCATGTTGCCTCGTGCACCCGAGTTCACCATCATGAAGATCGGGTTGGTCTTCGGGAAGTTGTCGTTCATCGCCTCGGCGACCTCGTTGGTCGCCTTGGTCCAGATCGCGATGAGCTCGTGCGTGCGCTCGTCCTTGGTGATCAGACCGCGCTCGTACTGCTTCTGGACCTTCTCGTCCTGAGCCTCGTAACCCTTGACGATCTCCCTCTTCGCCTCGGGCACGACGACGTCCGAGATGGCGACGGTGACACCGGAACGGGTCGCCCAGTAGAAGCCGGCCGCCTTCAGGTTGTCGAGCGTCGCCGCGACGATCACCTTCGGGTAGCGCTCCGCGAGGTCGTTGACGATCTCGGAGAGCTGCTTCTTGCCGACCTCGTAGTCGACGAACGGGTAGTCCTCGGGCAGCAGCTCGTTGAAGAGCGCACGGCCCAGCGTGGTCTTCAGGGTGAAGCTGTCACCCTGCTGCCACTCCGGCTCGCCCTCCTCGCGCACCGGCGGGACCCAGCCGCGCGGCGGGATGGTGCCCACCGGGAAGCGGATGTGGACCTGCGACTGCAACGACAGCTCGCCCGCGTCGAACGCCATGATCGCCTCGGCGACCGAGGCGAAGGCACGGCCCTCGCCCTTGACGTCGCGGCCCTCGGAGTCCGTGGTGAGGAAGAACAGACCGAGGACCATGTCCTGGGTCGGCATCGTCACCGGACGGCCGTCGGCCGGCTTGAGGATGTTGTTCGAGGACAGCATCAGGATGCGGGCCTCGGCCTGCGCCTCCGCGGACAGCGGCAGGTGCACGGCCATCTGGTCACCGTCGAAGTCCGCGTTGAACGCGGTGCACACGAGCGGGTGGATCTGGATGGCCTTGCCCTCGACCAGCTGCGGCTCGAAGGCCTGGATGCCGAGGCGGTGCAGGGTGGGCGCACGGTTCAGCAGCACCGGGTGCTCGGCGATGACCTCTTCGAGGACGTCGTACACCACGGTGCGGCCACGCTCGACCATCCGCTTGGCGCTCTTGATGTTCTGCGCGTGGTTCAGGTCGACCAGGCGCTTCATCACGAACGGCTTGAACAGCTCCAGCGCCATCGCCTTCGGCAGACCGCACTGGTGCAGCTTCAGCTGCGGACCGACGACGATCACGGAACGCGCCGAGTAGTCGACACGCTTGCCGAGCAGGTTCTGACGGAAGCGGCCCTGCTTGCCCTTCAGCATGTCGCTGAGGGACTTCAGCGGACGGTTGCCCGGACCGGTGACCGGCCGGCCACGACGGCCGTTGTCGAACAGCGCGTCCACGGCCTCCTGGAGCATGCGCTTCTCGTTGTTCACGATGATCTCGGGCGCGCCGAGGTCGAGAAGCCGCTTCAGGCGGTTGTTGCGGTTGATGACACGGCGGTACAGGTCGTTCAGGTCGGAGGTCGCGAAGCGGCCACCGTCCAGCTGCACCATCGGACGCAGGTCCGGCGGGATGACCGGAACGCAGTCCAGGACCATGCCCTTGGGGCTGTTGGAGGTCTGCAGGAACGCGGAGACGACCTTCAGCCGCTTCAGGGCGCGGGTCTTCTTCTGGCCCTTGCCGGTACGGATGATCTCGCGGAGCTTCTCCGCCTCCTCCTCCAGGTCGAAGGACTCCAGGCGCTTCTGGAGCGCCGCGGCACCCATCGAACCGTCGAAGTACGTGCCGAAGCGGTCGCGCAGCTCGCGGTAGAGCAGCTCGTCGCCCTCCAGGTCCTGGACCTTGAGGTTCTTGAACCGGTTCCACACCTCGTCGAGGCGGTCGATCTCGCGCTGCGCACGGTCGCGCAGCTGCTTCATCTCACGCTCGGCACCCTCGCGCACCTTGCGGCGCACATCGGCCTTGGCGCCCTCGGCCTCCAGCTCGGCCAGGTCGGCCTCGAGCTTCTTGGCGCGGGCCTCCAGGTCGGCGTCCCGGCGGTTCTCGATCTGCTGACGCTCGACCGAGACATGCGCCTCCAGGGAGGGCAGGTCGCGGGTACGGCGCTCCTCGTCGACGTACGTGATCATGTACGCCGCGAAGTAGATGACCTTCTCCAGGTCCTTCGGGGCGAGGTCGAGCAGGTAGCCCAGCCGCGACGGGACGCCCTTGAAGTACCAGATGTGCGTGACGGGCGCGGCCAGCTCGATGTGGCCCATCCGCTCACGGCGCACCTTGGCGCGGGTGACCTCGACACCGCAGCGCTCACAGATGATGCCCTTGAAGCGGACGCGCTTGTACTTGCCGCAGTAGCACTCCCAGTCCCGGGTCGGACCGAAGATCTTCTCGCAGAAGAGCCCGTCCTTTTCCGGCTTGAGCGTGCGGTAGTTGATGGTCTCCGGCTTCTTGACCTCGCCGTGGCTCCACTGACGGATGTCGTCAGCGGTGGCCAGACCGATCCGGAGCTCGTCGAAGAAGTTGACGTCGAGCACTATGCGTCAATCCCTCTCAGGGTTGTAAGGCTTGGGGTCTGAAACGGGGGTCCTGGGGCCGGCCGGGGGCTCATGTCGCGAGCCCCCGGGCCGGACTCCCGTCAGACCTCTTCGACGCTGCTCGGCTCGCGCCGGGACAGGTCGATACCGAGCTCCTCCGCAGCGCGGAAGACGTCCTCGTCGGTGTCGCGCATCTCGATGGACATACCGTCGCTGGACAGCACCTCCACGTTCAGGCAGAGCGACTGCATTTCCTTGATGAGCACCTTGAAGGACTCGGGAATGCCGGGTTCGGGGATGTTCTCGCCCTTGACGATGGCCTCGTAGACCTTCACGCGGCCGGTGACGTCGTCGGACTTGATGGTCAGCAGCTCCTGGAGGGCGTAGGCGGCGCCGTACGCCTCCAGCGCCCACACCTCCATCTCACCGAAGCGCTGGCCACCGAACTGGGCCTTACCACCCAGCGGCTGCTGGGTGATCATCGAGTACGGGCCGGTCGACCGGGCGTGCAGCTTGTCGTCGACCAGGTGGTGCAGCTTCAGGATGTACATGTAGCCGACCGAGATCGGGTCCGGGAACGGCTCACCGCTGCGGCCGTCGAACAGCCGCGCCTTGCCGGACGGGAGCACCATGCGCTCGCCGTCGCGGTTCGGGATGGTGTGCTGAAGCAGACCCGCGAGCTCGTCCTCACGCGCACCGTCGAAGACCGGGGTGGCGACGTTGGTGCCGGGCTCGACCTTGTCGGCGCCGATCGCCTGGAGGCGCTGCGCCCACTCGTCGGCGAGGCCGGAGACGTCCCAGCCGCGGCTGGCGAGCCAGCCGAGGTGGATCTCCAGGACCTGTCCCGGGTTCATTCGGGACGGCACACCCAGCGGGTTGAGGATGATGTCGACCGGGGTGCCGTCCTCCAGGAACGGCATGTCCTCGATCGGCAGGATCTTGGAGATGACACCCTTGTTGCCGTGCCGGCCGGCGAGCTTGTCACCGTCGGTGATCTTGCGCTTCTGCGCGACGTAGACGCGGACCAGCTGGTTCACGCCGGGCGGCAGCTCGTCGCCCTCCTCGCGGTCGAAGACGCGCACACCGATGACCTTGCCGGTCTCGCCGTGCGGCACCTTCAGCGAGGTGTCACGGACCTCACGGGCCTTCTCACCGAAGATCGCGCGCAGCAGGCGCTCCTCCGGCGTCAGCTCGGTCTCACCCTTCGGGGTGACCTTGCCGACGAGGATGTCACCGGCGATGACCTCGGCGCCGATGCGGATGATGCCGCGCTCGTCGAGGTCGGCGAGGACCTCTTCGGAGACGTTCGGGATGTCCCGGGTGATCTCCTCGGGGCCGAGCTTGGTGTCACGGGCGTCGACCTCGTGCTCCTCGATGTGGATCGAGGAGAGGACGTCGTCCTGCACGAGGCGCTGCGACAGGATGATCGCGTCCTCGTAGTTGTGGCCTTCCCACGGCATGAACGCCACGAGCAGGTTCTTGCCGAGGGCCATCTCGCCGTTCTGGGTGGCCGGGCCGTCGGCGAGGACCTGGCCCTCGACGACACGGTCGCCCTCGTTCACGATGACCTTCTGGTTGACCGAGGTGCCCTGGTTGGAGCGGGCGAACTTGGCCAGGCGGTACGTGATGTACGTGCCGTCGTCGTTGGCGGTGGTGATGTAGTCCGCGGAGACCTCCTGGACCACACCGGCCTTCTCGGCCTTGACGACGTCGCCGGCGTCGACGGCGGAGCGGTACTCCATGCCGGTGCCGACGAGCGGGGCCTCCGACTTAATCAGCGGGACGGCCTGGCGCATCATGTTCGCGCCCATGAGGGCACGGTTGGCGTCGTCGTGCTCCAGGAAGGGGATCATGGCGGTCGCGACCGACACCATCTGGCGCGGCGAGACGTCCATGTAGTCCACGTCCTCGGGGGCGACGTAGTCGACCTCGCCGCCACGGCGGCGGACCAGGACACGGGACTCCTCGAACCGCATGTCGGCGGTGAGGGGCGCGTTGGCCTGCGCGATGACGAAGCGGTCCTCCTCGTCGGCGGTCAGGTAGTTCACCTCGTCGGTGACCTGGCCGTCGACGACCTTGCGGTACGGCGTCTCGACGAAACCGAACGCGTTGACACGCCCGTAGGTGGCGAGCGAGCCGATCAGACCGATGTTCGGGCCTTCGGGCGTCTCGATCGGGCACATACGGCCGTAGTGCGACGGGTGGACGTCACGGACCTCGAAGCCGGCCCGCTCACGGGAGAGACCACCCGGGCCGAGCGCGGACAGACGACGCTTGTGCGTCAGCCCGGACAGCGGGTTGTTCTGGTCCATGAACTGGGACAGCTGGCTGGTGCCGAAGAACTCCTTGATGGAGGCGACGACCGGCCGAATGTTGATCAGGGTCTGCGGCGTGATCGCCTCGACGTCCTGGGTGGTCATCCGCTCGCGGACGACGCGCTCCATACGGGCCAGACCCGTGCGGACCTGGTTCTGGATGAGCTCGCCGACGCTGCGCAGGCGGCGGTTGCCGAAGTGGTCGATGTCGTCGGTCTCGACGACGACCGGCTGGCCGTTGTCGCCGACGGTCTCGGTCTCACCGGCGTGCAGCTTCACCAGGTACTTGATCGTCGCGATGATGTCCTCGACGGTCAGGATCCCGGCGTCCAGCGGGGTGTCCGTGCCCAGCTTCTTGTTGACCTTGTAGCGGCCGACCTTGGCCAGGTCGTAGCGCTTGGGGTTGAAGTAGAGGTTGTCGAGCAGCGTCTGCGCGGCCTCGCGCGTGGGGGGCTCGCCCGGGCGCAGCTTGCGGTAGATGTCGAGCAGCGCGTCGTCCTGACCCTGGGTGTGGTCCTTCTCCAGGGTGGCGCGCATGGACTCGTACTCGCCGAACTCCTCGAGGATCTGCTCGGTCGTCCAGCCGAGCGCCTTGAGGAGGACGGTCACGGACTGCTTGCGCTTGCGGTCGATGCGGACACCGACCATGTCGCGCTTGTCGATCTCCATCTCCAGCCAGGCACCCCGGGAGGGGATGATCTTGGCGGAGTAGATGTCCTTGTCGGACGTCTTGTCGATGCTGGAGTCGAAGTAGACACCGGGGGAACGGACCAGCTGCGACACCACGACACGCTCGGTGCCGTTGATGACGAAGGTGCCCTTGTTCGTCATGAGCGGGAAGTCGCCCATGAAGACGGTCTGGGACTTGATCTCGCCGGTCTCGTTGTTGGTGAACTCGGCCGTGACGAAGAGCGGCGCGGCGTAGGTGAAGTCGCGCTCCTTGCACTCGTCGATGGAGTTCTTCGGCGGCTCGAAGCGGTGGTCGCGGAAGGTCAGCGACATCGACCCGGAGAAGTCCTCGATCGGGGAGATCTCCTCGAAGATCTCTTCGAGGCCGGACTTGGTGGGGACGTCCTGACCGTTCTCGAGAGCCTCCTCGACCCGACTCTGCCAGGCGGTGTTGCCGAGCAGCCAGTCAAAGCTCTCGGTCTGCAGCGCGAGCAGGTTCGGAACCTCGAGAGGCTCCTTGATCTTTGCAAAGGAGATGCGCAGCGGGGCGGTGCTGGCGCCGTTGTTCGTATTCGCGGTCGAGGCAGTGCGCGAGGCGGCCAAGAGGGGGTCCTTCCGAGGGCTCGGACTCACTACGCGCGTACCGGCCCCTCCCCCGTACACAGAGACAGCGATCCCAGGTCGGAGATCTTCTGTCGGTCAGTGCTCGAGTGAGGGCAGACCCCTGGTGACGGGCAGGGGACAGCTAACAGGCAGCGCAAAGGGTCAGTGTAGCCACAAGGCACACTGATGTCCAGTCCCGCATTTTCGGAGACTCCACTGTTCTCAACGCCTGCGGCATGCCTGCCCTCAACGCACGTTGATACTGCCCTCTTCGTCGTCGATCCATGCCTCGGATTCGGATCCTTGTGACGACGCGTCCTGAGAATTGCGCGCTGCGTGCGGTTCGTCAAGGGCTCCCCTGCCGGAACCTGAGCGGCCGGGACACGACGAAGATCACCTTACCCCCCGCGAACACAGGTGCAAGGCAGCCCGGGCCGTCCCCCGGGGAACGCCGAAGGGCGACCACCCGGATGGATGATCGCCCTTCGGTGCGTCCGCGTTACAGCCCCTGGGGGGCCTTCACACGGCCGCGTAGGTCTTACTTGACCTCGACGGAGGCGCCGGCGCCCTTGAGGGCCTCGGCGGCCTTGTCGGCCTGCTCCTTGTTGACCTTCTCGAGGACCGGCTTCGGGGTGCCGTCGACGAGGTCCTTGGCCTCCTTCAGGCCCAGGGAGGTCAGCTCACGCACGACCTTGATGACCTGGATCTTCTTGTCGCCGGCGCCGGTGAGGATGACGTCGAACTCGTCCTTCTCCTCCTCGGCAGCGGCCTCGGCGCCACCGGCGGCACCGCCGGCGACGACGACCGGCGCGGCAGCGGCGGCGGTGACGTCGAACTTGGCCTCGAACGCCTTCACGAACTCGGAGAGCTCGATGAGGGTCATCTCCTCGAACTGCGCGAGCAGCTCGTCCTGGGTCAGCTTCGCCATGATGGCGGTCCTTCCACTCAATTCGGCAGGTGCCGGATGTACTGGGTAAGGCGGGCGTACGTCGGGCCCGCTAGGACCCTCGCCGGTCGGTCGGCGCGGGTCGGGAAGCGAGCCGAATTACTCGGCACCGCCCTGCTCGGCCTGCTTGGCGCGCAGCGCGTCCACGGTGCGGACGAGCTTCGACGGCAGCGCCTGGAAGACGGAGGCAGCCTGGGACTGCTTCGCCTTGAAGGCACCGGCCAGCTTGCTGAGCAGAACCTCACGGGACTCGAGGTCCGCGAGCTTCTTGATCTCGTCGGCGGACAGCGCCTTGCCGTCAAGGACACCGCCCTTGATGACGAGATTCGGGTTTTCCTTGGCGAAGTCACGGAGACCCTTCGCCGACTCCACCGGGTCACCGGTGACGAAGGCGACAGCCGTCGGACCGTTGAACAGGTCGTCCAGCGTCGTGATCCCGGCCTCGTTGGCCGCAATCTTGGTCAGCGTGTTCTTCACCACGGCGTACTGGGCGTTCTCACCGAGTGCGAGACGCAGCTTCCTGGTCTCCGCGACGGTGAGACCGCGGTACTCGGTCAGCACGGCAGCAGTCGAGTTGCGGAACTTGTCCGTCAGCTCGGCAACCGCGGCAGCCTTGTCGGGCCTCGCCATAGAGCCTCGGCCTCCTTCCGGGTGATTCGGACCGCGCGGACCCGAAGGAGGACTGGGAAAAACGAAACGCCCCGGCGCAGGCGCACGGGGCGGACTCCACCGGCGTCACACATGCGTCAGCACATGCGATTCCGGGAGTTCTTCCACTGTCACCTGCGCGGGCCGTCCGCATTGAACAGCGGATCCTTCGGCCACCGTCCCCGTAAGGGCACGGCAACGACCAGCGGTCTTTGGCTTCTCCAGGAGGGTACGGGACGGACTCGCCGTCAAGCAAATCCGTCCCCGTGGACGCCGGGCACCCCGGTCGGTAGGCGGCCTGGTGGCCGGAAGTCGTGCCGCCGGCTCATGCCCGCAGGGCCGGAGCCCTGTGCCACAGCCGACGAGACCCGCAGACCACGCGCCACCGCCCCCTGCCCGCGGGACCGGGAATCCGGGCCGGCGGCCCCTGCCCGCAGGGTCAGGAACCCGTGGCGCCCATCAGCGTCGCGAAGTCCTCGGTGTCCCCGTCCGGCGGTCGCTGTACGGCGACCCGCACGCCGTAGGTGTCGTAGTACGCCGTCTGCGTCAGCGCGCCGGACGCCATCTCGGCCTTCTCCACCTTCTTCACCAGCAGGTTCCGGTCGTCCACCCAGATGTCGACGCGTTCCGCCGCGACCCCGGCGTCGCTGAGCTGCCGGCGCAGGCCCGCGTCGGGGAGCGCGGCCACGTCGACGGTTGCGGTGTAGTG
This sequence comes from Streptomyces sp. XM83C, assembly GCF_023072675.1. Taxonomy (GTDB): domain Bacteria; phylum Actinomycetota; class Actinomycetes; order Streptomycetales; family Streptomycetaceae; genus Streptomyces; species Streptomyces thermocoprophilus. The sequence goes on along the minus strand of NZ_JALLGL010000088.1, from coordinate 9,015 downwards.
CCGGGCGGCGCGGCCCCGTACCGTCTCCCGGCCGGTCTCCCGTGCCGTGCCGGAGGCCAGCAGCAGCCGTACCGGCAGCAGAGGGGCGGTGTTGCTCAGCTGGTCGCGGAGGTGGGTGCCGGCGTCGCCGGGCAGGCCGGCGAGGTCGTCGAAGTCGTAGCGGATCCAGTGCCGGCCGCCCATCCGCCGGGCGAAGTCCTCGCCGACGCGGGCGTAGTAGGCGTCGGGCAGCAGGCGGGCGTCCATGCTGGTGGTGCCGAGCTTGCGCAGCGGCTCGGTGAGGCTGCCGCCGGTGTAGGTGATGCGCAGGGTGCCGGTGGAGGAGCCGGACCAGGCGAGGGCGCCCTCGGCACGGGTGGAGAGCAGGTCGCCCATGGCGGTGGTGGAGTCGATCCGCGCGGAGCCCGCCGCGGCGACGGCCCGCTCCACGGCCCGCAGCGCCTGAGTGGTGCGGGCGTCCGTGCTGGGCGCGGTGCTCGTGGTTCCGTCGGGGCGCGGGCGGGACTCGGGCTTGCCGCACGCCGCGAGCCCGGCCGTCGCCGTGAGCGCCGTCAGGGCCGCGACGGCAGTCAGCAGGGCCCGCGTCGCTGCGGGCCGCCGCGGGCGGGTGGTGCCCGTGTGCCTCATCTGTCTCCCCCCTCGGGGTCCCCGTGATCGCCACGCTAACCCGAGCAGGGCCGGGGCGGATACGGGAACGGGCCCCGCACCTGGGAAGGTGCGGGGCCCGTGACCGACTCGGTGAGCCGTCAGGCTCAGACCGCGGCCGGGTCCTCCTCGACGAGAAGGTTGCGGGTGCGGTTCGGGTCGACCGGGATGCCGGGGCCCATCGTGGTGGTGATGGCGGCCTTCTTGATGTAACGGCCCTTGGCGGCGGACGGCTTCAGACGGAGGATCTCCTCCAGCGCGGCGCCGTAGTTCTCCACCAGCTTGGCGTCGTCGAAGGACGCCTTGCCGATGATGAAGTGCAGGTTCGCGTGCTTGTCGACACGGAACTCGATCTTGCCGCCCTTGATGTCGGTGACGGCCTTGGCGACGTCGGGGGTGACGGTGCCGGTCTTCGGGTTCGGCATCAGACCACGCGGACCGAGGACACGGCCGAGGCGGCCGACCTTGCCCATGAGGTCCGGGGTGGCGACGACGGCGTCGAAGTCCAGGCGGCCCTTGGAGACCTCGTCGATCAGCTCGTCGGCGCCGACGATGTCGGCGCCCGCGGCACGTGCGGCCTCGGCACGGTCACCGGTCGCGAAGACCAGGACCCGGGCGGTCTTACCGGTGCCGTGCGGAAGGTTCACGGTGCCACGGACCATCTGGTCGGCCTTGCGCGGGTCGACACCCAGACGGAAGGCGACCTCGACGGTGGCGTCGAACTTGGTCGTGGAGGTCTCCTTGGCGAGACGGACGGCCTCGAGCGGGGCGTACAGCTTCTCCCGGTCGACCTTGGCGTCCGCAGCCTTGAGAGCCTTGCTGCGCTTGCTCACGTGATGCTCCTGTGTTGGCTAGGAGTCGTGGTGCGGGCCGAGCAGGCCCTCCCACGCTGTTCTGCAGGGGGGTTGAGGTCAGCCCTCGATGGTGACGCCCATGGACCGGGCGGTACCCGCGATGATCTTCTCCGCGGCGTCCAGGTCGTTGGCGTTGAGGTCGGGCATCTTGGTCTGGGCGATCTCGCGGACCTGAGCCTGCGTGATCTTGCCGACCTTGGACTTGTGGGGCTCGCCGGAGCCCTTGTCCACGCCCGCGGCCTTGAGGATCATCTTCGCGGCCGGCGGCGTCTTCGTGATGAAGGTGAAGGAGCGGTCCTCGTAGACCGTGATCTCCACCGGGATGACCCAACCGCGCTGCGACTCGGTCGCGGCGTTGTAGGCCTTGCAGAACTCCATGATGTTGACGCCGTGCTGACCCAGCGCGGGGCCGACCGGCGGGGCCGGGTTGGCGGCACCGGCCTGGATCTGGAGCTTGATGAGCCCCGTGACCTTCTTCTTCTTGGGAGGCATGGCTCTCCGGGTCCTTTCGATTCGGGTCCATGCCCGCTCCGGGAACCACCCGGGCGCAGGCATACCGCACAACGATAACGGGTATAGATGCGCGGCCAAAAACCGAGCAGGTCAGGCAACGCGTGAGCGTCCGCCTGACCTGTTCGGAAGCAGTGGGTCCAGCAGGCCGTCCGGTCCGGTCCGGCCCGGCCCTTCCGGATCCGACTCTCGCGGATCCGGCTCGCCCGGACCTGACCCTTCCGGGTCCGGCTCTGTTGGATCTAGTTCTTCTGGATCTGGTCGAAGGACAGCTCGACCGGCGTCTCACGACCGAAGATCTCCACCAGACCCTTGACCTTCTTGGAGTCGGGGTTGATCTCGTTGATGGTCGCCTGGAGCGTGGCGAACGGGCCGTCGGTGACGGTGACCGAGTCGCCGACCTCGAAGTCCAGCACCTGGACCTCGACCTTGCGCTGCGGAGCCGGCTTGCCCTCGGCCTCGGCGGCCTCGCGGGCGGCCTTCTCCTCGGCCTCCGGGGCGAGCATCTTGACGATCTCGTCCAGGGTCAGCGGGTACGGGTCGTAGGCGTTGCCCACGAAGCCGGTGACGCCCGGCGTGTTGCGGACGACACCCCAGGACTCGTTGGTCAGGTCCATACGGACCAGGACGTAACCCGGCAGCTTGTTCTGCTTGATCGTCTTGCGGTCGCCGTTCTTGATCTGGACGACCTCTTCCTGCGGCACCTCGGCCTGGAAGATGTAGTCCTCGACGTTCAGCGAGACGGCGCGCTGCTCCAGGTTGGTCTTCACGCGGTTCTCGTAACCGGCGTACGTGTGGATGACGTACCACTCGCCGGGGAGGGAGCGCAGCTCCTCGCGGAGGGCCTCGACGGGGTCGACCGGCGCGGCCTCCTCCTCGGCCTCCGCAGCGTCGTCCGCCTCTTCGCCCGACTCGGCGTCATCGGCGTCCTCGACGTGGACGGCGGCCTCCTCGGCCGGCTCGCCCGCCTCGGCGTCGGCAGCCTCGACCTCGTCCAGGTCCTCGTCCGCGCCCTCGACGATGTCGAGCTCGTCGTCCACCGACTCTTCCGGCTCGATGGCGTCGTTCAGGTTCTGGTCAGACACGGTGGCTGCTTCTTCCTGGATACATAGGGGTGGAACACGCGAAACGGGCGCCGGATACCTCGGCGCCCTTCGCTCACGACTCAGCCGAAGACGTACTTGGCGGCGTGGCTGAGTCCATAGTCAATCACGGTCACCAGGGCGATCATGACGATGACGAAGAAGATCACCACGGTGGTGTACGACGTCAGCTGGTTGCGGGTCGGCCAGACCACCTTGCGGAGCTCCGCGATGATCTGCCGGTAGAAGAGGGCAAGCCGCTTCAGCGGACCCTTCTTGGCCCGCTTGCCGCCCTTGCGGGTCTTCTTCCTGGTCTCCGCCGCCTCGTCCTGGGCGTCAGGCGTGTCGATGGAGCCCACGGCGTCCGCCATTCGTCCTCACCTGATCCCGGGGTCGTGGCCGTGCCGCGCCCGGTCTGAGCCGCACGGCGGTGCATTGCTGTACGTACATGCGCACACATCCTGGCGAAGGTGTGTGTAGCAGGGCCGGAGGGACTTGAACCCCCAACCGCCGGTTTTGGAGACCGGTGCTCTACCAATTGAGCTACGACCCTTTGTGTGTCCCCCAACGTACCGCATCCGGTCGGGTGCTGGGTGTGCACCTGTCCGGAACCGCCGTGCGGTGCGGCTGCTGAAGGCCAACGAGGTGAGAGTGTACGTGGTCCCGGGCGCCTCGTCGAACAGAAAGTGCCCGTCGGGGCCGTGGGAGCGGCAGTTCGGCGTGAAACCGGCGGAAGATCACCAGGCCGTGCGCCGGATCCGGACGCCAGTTCTGCCGGGCACCCTGTCCTGTTCAGTCTGTGAAACCCGCATGCCGGGCCGGTTACGCGTCTGAAACCATGGGCGGTATGAGCGCTGCAACCCCTCCCACCGAGCGCCGGGTCTCCGCCCGCATCGGCGCGATCTCCGAGTCCGCCACCCTCGCCGTGGACGCCAAGGCCAAGGCCCTGAAGGCCGCCGGGCGCCCGGTGATCGGCTTCGGCGCGGGTGAGCCCGACTTCCCGACCCCGGACTACATCGTCGAGGCGGCCGTCGAGGCCTGCAAGAACCCCAAGTACCACCGCTACACGCCGGCCGGCGGTCTGCCCGAGCTGAAGGCCGCGATCGTCGAGAAGACGAAGCGGGACTCCGGCTACGAGGTGGAGGCCTCCCAGGTCCTCGTCACCAACGGCGGCAAGCAGGCCATCTACGAGGCCTTCGCCGCGATCCTCGACCCGGGCGACGAGGTCATCGTCCCCGCCCCCTACTGGACGACGTACCCCGAGTCGATCCGCCTCGCCGGCGGTGTCCCGGTGGAGGTCGTCGCCGACGAGACCACCGGCTACCGCGTCTCGGTCGAGCAGCTGGAGGCGGCGCGCACGGAGAACACGAAGGTCCTCCTCTTCGTCTCCCCGTCCAACCCGACCGGCGCCGTCTACACCCGCGAGCAGATCGAGGAGATCGGCCGCTGGGCCGCCGAGAAGGGCCTGTGGGTCCTCACCGACGAGATCTACGAGCACCTCGTCTACGGCGACGCCGAGTTCCACTCCCTGCCCGTCGTCGTGCCCGAGCTGGCCGACAAGTGCATCGTCGTCAACGGTGTCGCCAAGACGTACGCCATGACCGGCTGGCGCGTGGGCTGGGTCATCGGCCCGAAGGACGTCGTGAAGGCCGCGACCAACCTCCAGTCGCACGCCACGTCCAACGTCTCCAATGTCGCCCAGGCCGCCGCCATCGCCGCCGTCTCCGGCGACCTGTCGGCCGTGGAGAAGATGAAGGAGGCCTTCGACCGGCGCCGCAAGACCATCGTCCGGATGCTCAACGAGATCGACGGCGTGGTCTGCCCCGAGCCCGAGGGCGCCTTCTACGCCTACCCGTCGGTCAAGGGCCTGATCGGCAAGGAGATCCGCGGCAAGCGCCCGCAGAACACCGTCGAGCTGGCCGCCCTGATCCTGGAGGAGGCCGAGGTCGCGGTCGTCCCGGGCGAGGCGTTCGGCACGCCGGGCTACCTGCGCCTTTCGTACGCGCTGGGCGACGAGGACCTCGTCGAGGGCGTGTCCCGCGTGCAGAAGCTGCTTGCGGAGGCGCGGGACTGAGGTTTCCGGGCCCGGCCCGGGCCCGGCTGCCGGGTACGGTGTCGGGCTCGGCTTTGGGCTCGCGCGACGCGGTGGGGGCACCTCCGGTCTTCCGGGGGTGCCCTTCGTGTGTGCGGGAGGGCTCGGGTCCCGGGCGGCCGGGAGGACTCGGGTCCACGTACCGGGGAGGGCTCGGGACCGCGTGCCCAGGACGAACCGGGTCCACGTATCCGGGCCGACTCAGGGTCGGAGGGCCTCGGTTCACCCGCTCCCCCGGCCCGCTCGTTCGTTCCGGCAAGACCTCGATCGGGGGCGTTCACCGAATCGGCTACCGGTACGGCCGGGCCATACGGCAGGATCTGGGAATGGAGCGTGTACGTGATCTCTCTGAGCTGCCGAAGGCCCATCTCCACCTGCACTTCACCGGCTCGATGCGGCCGGCGACCGTCCTGGAGCTCGCCGACAAGTACGGCGTCCGCCTGCCCGAGACCCTGACGGACGCCCTCGTCAGCGGGGAGCCGCCGCAGCTCCGCGCCACCGACGAACGCGGCTGGTTCCGCTTCCAGCGGCTGTACGACGCCGCCCGCTCCTGCCTGCGCTCCGCCGAGGACATCCAGCGCCTCGTCCGCGAGGCCGCGCAGGAGGACCTCGCCGACGGCTCCGGGTGGCTGGAGATCCAGGTGGACCCCACCTCGTACGCGCCCCGGCTCGGCGGCCTGATCCCCGCGCTGGAGATCATCCTCGACGCCGTCGAGACCACGTCCCGCGAGACGGGCCTCGGCATGCGTGTCCTCGTCGCCGCGAACCGGATGAAGCATCCCCTGGACGCCCGCACCCTCGCCCGGCTCGCCGTCCGCTACGCCGACCGCGGCGTCGTCGGCTTCGGCCTGTCCAACGACGAGCGCCGCGGTCTCGCCAGGGACTTCGACCGTGCCTTCCACATCGCACGCGAGGGCGGTCTGCTGTCGGCGCCGCACGGCGGTGAGCTGACCGGCCCCGCGTCCGTGCGGGACTGCCTGGACGACCTGCACGCGTCCCGTATCGGGCACGGCGTGCGGGCCGCCGAGGACCCGGCGCTGCTACGGCGGCTCGCCGAACGCCGGATCACCTGCGAGGTGTGCCCCGCGTCCAACGTGGCCCTCGGCGTGTACGACAAGCCCGAGGACGTACCGCTGCGGACCCTGTACGAGGCGGGCGTGCCGATGGCGCTGGGGGCCGACGACCCGCTGCTGTTCGGCTCCCGGCTGACGGCGCAGTACGAGATCGCCCGGCGGCACCACGGTTTCACCGACGAGGAACTCGCCGAACTGGCCCGGCAGTCGGTGCGGGGGTCGGCCGCGCCGCAGGAGGTCAAGGCGAAGCTGCTGGCGGGAGTGGACGCCTGGCTGGCGGGGTGAGGGCGCGGAGGCTCACGCCGACATGAGGGTGATGAGGAGCGGCAGCGAGGCGGGATCGAACATCATGTCGCTCATCGCGCTCCCGACGAGCTTGCCGTTCACCTTCATCGAGGGGGTGCCCTGCGCTCCGGACGTCTCGAAGGCCTTCTCGGAGGCCGTCACGAACGCGCGGTGCTTCATGCCCTTCACCGCCGCGTCGAACGCCGGGCCGCGCAGGCCCTCCACCTTCGATGCCGTCTCCAGCAGGTAGGCGTCCGTGAAACCGTCGACGGACTCTTCGGGCTGGTTGCGGTAGAGCAGCTCGTGGTACTCGACGAACTTGCCCTGGTCCACGGCCGCCCGCAGCGCGTTGGCCGCCTTCACGGAGCCCTGACCGCCGAGCCGGTCGTCGAGGAACGAGGCGAGCGTGTACTCGACCCTGACCTTGCCGGTCATGACCATCGTGCGGAGGGACTCACCGCTGCCCTGCGTCTCGAAGTCCTTGCAGACCGGGCAGCGCAGATCCTCGTAGAGGTGGACGACCGTGTGCGCCTGCGGGGAGCCAACACGGATGGTCGTACCGTCCGGGGCGATCGACTCGGGGATGGCGGAGACGGTGGTGTACGAGCCGGAGGCCGGCTTGTCGTCCGTGCCCTTGCCGTCGGTCTTCCCTTCGCTTCGGTCGCCGCAGCCGGTGGCAGAGGCCACGAGCAGGGCGAACAGGGCCGTGGCGGTCGCGGCCCGGCGGCGGGTTGCGGTGCGTGTGGCGGCGGTGCGGTCTGCCGTGTGCGGCACGAGTGTGTGTCCCCTCTCCTGCGCTGGACGATCAGCGCCCGAGGGAGGTTACAGGCGGGCGGGCCGCCCGATGATCACAGGGTGACGCCGACCGTCACCGGCTCGTTGACGAGCGTGATCCCGAACGCGTCCCGTACCCCGGCGACGACCTCACGTGCGAGGGCGAGCAGATCCTCGGTGGTCGCCGAGCCGCGGTTCGTCAGGGCGAGGGTGTGCTTGCTGGAGATCCGTGCGGGCCCGCTTCCGTACCCCTTGCCGAACCCGGCCTTGTCGATCAGCCAGGCGGCGGAGGTCTTGGTGTGGCCGGGGCCGGCCGGGTAGGCGGGCGGCTCGACGTCGTCGCCGAGGCGGGCGCGCACGCGCGCGCGGAACGCGTCGAACTGCTCGTCGGTGAGGATCGGGTTGGTGAAGAAGGACCCGGCCGACCACGTGTCGTGGTCCTCGGCGTCCAGCACCATGCCCTTCCCGGCACGCAGCTTCAGCACTGTCTCGCGGGCCTCGGCGAGGGGCACCCGGTCGCCGGGCTCGACGCCGAGCGCGCGGGCGGTCTCGGCGTACTTGATGGGTGCGGACAGCCCTCCGGCGTCCTCCAGCTCGAACCGGACGCGCAGCACGACGTACCGGTCGGGATCGGCCTTGAAACGGCTGTGGCGGTACGAGAACGCGCAGTCGGCGTTGGACAGCGTGACCGTCCTGTGCTCGCGGCGGTCGTAGGCGATGACCTCGGAGATGGTCGAGGCGACTTCCTGGCCGTAGGCGCCGACGTTCTGGATCGGCGTGGCCCCGGCCGAGCCAGGGATGCCGGCCAGGCACTCGATACCGGCGAGACCGGCCTCGACGGTGCGGGCGACCGCGTCCGTCCACACCTCGCCTGCGGCCAGCTCCAGCGTCGTGCCGATGAGCTCGAAGCCGGTGGTGGCGATACGCAGCGCGGTACCGGCGAAGCCCTTGTCGCCGATGACCAGGTTCGATCCGCCGCCGATGACGAGCAGCGGCGTGCCGGCCGCGTCGGCCTCGCGGACGGCGTCGATGACGTCGGCGTCCGTGGCCGCGGTGACCAGGCGGTCCGCGGGACCGCCAAGGCGGAACGTGGTCAGCGGGGCGAGGGGAACATCGTGGAGTACCTGCACGGGGTTCAGCCTACGAGAGGGGGTGCGCCGGTATGCCCACCTGGGCCGGTGAGAGGCTTCGCGCAGTTCCCCGCGCCCCCTTTGCCACCGGCGTGCCGGTGACGCCGCTTGTGCGCAGCTCCCCGCGTCCCTTGTTTGTGCCTGGGGCATCGTTTTCACCAGGCGCCCGGTGGAGGGCGTTCGCGCAGTTCCCCGCGCCCCCTTTGCCACCGGGGTGCCGGTGACGCCGCTTGTGCGCAGTTCCCCGCGTCCCTTTTGGGGTGCGTGCGGTTTCGTTGTTCACCGCGGGCCGGTGGGGGCTGGTCGCGCAGTTCCCCGCGCCCCTTTCGTTTGGCGGGGGCCCTCGTTTCCACCTGCGGGCCGGTGGGGGGCTTTCGCGCAGTTCCCCGCGCCCCTGATGCCTGCGGCGGCCCGTTTCGGTGGGTGGGTGGCTGGTGTAGCGCCACCTGTCCGGTGGTGGGGTCGGGGGCGCGCCGGGGGGTGTCCGTCCTCGGTGCGACGCTCTGTCTCGTAAATCCTGTCTCTTATTACCATCTCCGAGCCCACGAGACTACGCTGCATTTCGTATGC
>NZ_JALLGL010000087.1 GCF_023072675.1 Streptomyces sp. XM83C | reverse complement strand
GTGGGGGCGGAGTGGGCGGTGGGGGCGGCGAGCGCGCCCAGCAGCAGGGTGCTCGCGGCGGTGACCGCGGCGGCTGCCAAGGGGGTACGACACACAGCGACTCCGTTCGTCTATGTGAACGATGGGCGCCTCTATGAACATAGGCGTGACCGGAGACCATAGGTACAGACCAATACGCGGTCAAGGGTTCCGGCACAGCTCACCCCCGGCTCCTGCGATCCCGCCCCCGCCCCACGGGCCCCGGGCATGCGAAAGGGCCGCGCCCCTCATCGGGACGCGGCCCTGAAACGCCGCCGTACGACCGGGAGCGCCCGGCTGCGGGAAGCACTCCGCCCGCGGACGGGTCGCCCGGTCAGCCCGGACCGTCGGGCTCTAGCGCACCTCGGTGATCTCCGGGCCGCGCTGGAGCTGGCCCATGCCGCCGGAGAAGCGGGAGCCGGCCTCCTCCTGCTGAACGCCCTCGGGCACCATCTGGGCGTCGTTCGGAAGCTTGAGGACGATCGGGTCGCGCGGGGCCATCGGGCCCTCGCCGCGGACGACGACCGTGTCACGGAAGATCTGCTCCAGCAGGCCCGCGGCCTGCGGCTGCACCGCGGCCTGGCCGGAGATCACACCGCGCAGGAACCAGCGGGGACCGTCCACGCCCACGAACCGCACCACCTGGAAGCCGCCCGTGCCGTCCGGCAGCTGCACCGGCACCTGCGCACGCAGCTCCCAGCCGAGCGGGCCCTCGATCTCGTCGACGACACCACCCTGCTGGGTGATGCCGGAGGCGATCTCCTCGCGCACCTCGCCCCAGATGCCCTCACGCTTGGGCGCGGCGAAGGCCTGCAACTGGATCGCGCTGTCGCGCAGCACGACCGTGGCGGCGACGATCGCGTCGCCCGCGACCTCGACCCGGAGTTCCATGCCGTCGACTCCGGGCACGAACAGACCGCCGAGGTCCACTCGCCCTTCGCCCGGTTCGCGTACCTCGGAGACGTCCCAGGGCCCGTCGGGCCGCGGCCCGGGCTCGAGCCTCACCCGCTCGCGGGTCTCCTCGTCATCCGCCTCGGTGTCGACGCTGTCGACGACCTGCTCGGCCTCGCCGGCCGCGTCCTCGGCGGCATCCCTCTTCTTGCGACGTCCGAACACGTCACTGTCCTTCCCGGTCGGATACGACCGAAGCGTATCGATTCCCACCCGTCGGGCCGCCCTCGGCGACCTGACCGCTTGTGCCGCTCGCGCCGCCCACCGCGGCATGACCGCCGGTGGACCCGAAGCCCCCCTCGGCCCGCGCCGAGTCGGGAAGTTCCGCCACCTCCTGGAAGCGGACCCTCTCGACCTGCTGGACGACCAGTTGGGCGATCCGGTCGAAGCGCTCGAACCGCACGGACTCGCGCGGGTCGAGATTCACCACGATCACCTTGATCTCCCCACGGTACCCGGCATCAACCGTCCCCGGGGCATTCACCAGGGCGACACCGCACCGGGCGGCAAGGCCGGAGCGGGGGTGCACGAACGCCGCGTACCCGTCCGGGAGCGCGACAGACACGCCCGTGGGCAGGACGGCTCGCTCGCCGGGGGCCAGTTCGCAGGCCTGTGTGGTGCGCAGATCGGCGCCCGCGTCCCCGGGGTGCGCGTATGCCGGAAGCGGGACGTCCGGATCGACACGCCGGATCAGCACCTCGACCGGGCGGCGGCTCACGGGTTCACCTCGAAGGCGCGGGCCCGCCGAACCTGGTCCGGGTCGTTCATGGCGGCCTGGATCTCCTCCTTGCGGCCGTGGTCGATGAAGTGGTCGACCTTGACCTCGATGAAGAGAGCGTCAGCCCGTACGGCCACCGGTCCGTCGGGGCCGCCGATGCGCCCGGTGGCCGTCGAGTAGATCTTGCGGCCGGAGACGGCGGTCACCTCCGCCTGGAGGTGGAGCGTGGTGCCGACCGGCACGGGCCGTACGAAGTCGGTCTCCAGCCGTCCGGTCACCGCGATCGTGCGCAGCAGCCAGTTCAGTGAGCCGAGCGTCTCGTCCAGGGCCGTGGCCAGGACGCCGCCGTGGGCGAGGCCGGGAGCGCCCTGGTGGGCGGGCTGCACGGTGAACTCGGCGGTGATGCTGACGCCGTCGCCGGCGCGGGCGGCCAGGTGCAGCCCATGGGCCTGCCCGTCGCCGCAGCCGAAACAGTGTTCGTAGTGGGCGCCGAGGAGTTCGCCGGGTGCCGGCGCCTCGGGGTGGCGCACCGGGGGCACGGCGTCGGCCGGGGGCTGAAGAGCTGGGGAAGTACCACTCACAGCCGCAGACCTTACCCGCGCGTCGGCGCAGTCCCGACACCGTGCCAAGCTTGGCTTCATGCAGCACTCCGCCATCCCGTACGAAGAACGCCTCACCGCCCCACGTTCGTGGTGGCTGATCTCCTTTCTGGCGGGCGTCGCCCTGGCGCTGATCCTGCTGCCCTTCGGCACCCTGCCGATGCTCGGCGGCCTGGTCGGCGGTACGGCCGCGGCGGCCGTGACGGCCAGCTCGTACGGCTCCGTCCGCATCCGCGTGGTCGGCGATCAGCTCGTCGCGGGCGACGCGAAGATCCCGGTGGCGGCGCTCGGTGAGGCGGAGGTGCTGGACGCGGAGGAGGCGCGCGCCTGGCGCACGTACAAGGCGGACACGCGCGCGTTCCTGCTGCTGCGCGCGTACATTCCCACGGCACTGCGGGTGGAGGTCACCGACCCCGAGGACCCGACGCCGTATCTGTACCTGTCGACGCGGGAGCCGGAACGACTGGCCCAGGCTCTGCAGGCGGCCAAGACCACCGCTTAGAGGACCGCTGCGGTACGACGCTCAGGACCGGCCGCGGTACGACGCTGAGGGCCGCCTGAGACGCGCCGCTGAGTGCCGTCTGCGGTACGCCTGAGGCGCACCTCAGGCACGTCGGACGCGCGCGTGGGGTGCGGCGCCCTCGCGTCGGTCAGATGATCGCTGGGGTACGGCGCATCGCGGCGGTCCGACGACCGCTGGGGGTACGGCCGCCCTCGCGGCGGGCCGGACGGACGTCCCGCTCAGTTCCCGAAGCCCCGGGTGATCCCGTCCATGTCCACCGGCTTGTCGGGCTGGTCCAGGGGCGGCAGGTCCGGCAGCGCCTCCCACGGCACCTGGATCTTGCGCAGGTCGGAGCGGATGCGGTTGGCGAGCTTGCGGGTCTCGCGCCGGTTCATGAGGGCGCCCACGGCCGCGCCGACCATGAAGGGCATGAGGTTGGGCAGATCGCGCACGAGACGCTTCATGATCTGCTGGCGCAGCTCGCGCTTCATGGGGCCGCCCAGCGCGGAACTGAACGTCGACGGCTTCATCACGTCGATGCCGCGCTCACCCGACCACGAGCGCAGGTAGAGGGTGCTGCGTTCCTTGAGGTTGCCGGGCGGGCGTACGCCGTAGACCTCGTGGAGTTCGGCGATGAGCTTCAGCTCGATCGCGGCCACGCCGGTGATCTCCGCGGCCAGTTCGGTCGGCATCGCGGGCGGCACGGGCAGCATCGCGGCGGCGCCGACGCCGGCGCCGACGGCGGAGGTCGCGCGGGCGGCGCCCGTCACGAGCCTGTCGGCGATCTGTTCGGGACCGAGGCCCGGGAACTGCCGGCGGAGCGTCGCGAGGTCCCGCACGGGCACCCGCGGGGCCAGGTCGATGATCCGGTCGGCGAGATAGGACAGCCCGGCCCTGGCGCGGCTGCCGCCCTTGCGGGCGCCGTCCCGGGCCAGGTCCACGGCCTTGTCCCGGATCGCTGCCGCCCTGCGCCTCGCCAGGGGCGCGGGCGGTTGCGCAGGCGCCGGGACGCCGTCCCGGTCGCCCTCCGTTCCGAGCGAGGCCGTCCCCGTCGGTCCTGTCGAGGACGTCGTACCGGTCGGGCCTCGCTCATCGTCACGCACGCCGTGGGGGCCGTCGAACGGCCCCGGGTCCGCTTTCTTCCCTCGGGAGAAGCGGCGCTTCCGGGAAGGGGTCGAGCCAGTCACGGCCGACCCGTCCTCAGTCGCAGTCGCGGCAGATCGGCTGACCGTTCTTCTCCCGGGCCAGCTGGCTGCGGTGGTGCACCAGGAAGCAGCTCATGCACGTGAACTCGTCCTGCTGCTTGGGCAGCACCCGGACGGCCAGTTCCTCGTTCGAGAGGTCGGCGCCGGGCAGCTCCAGGCCCTCCGCGGCCTCGAACTCGTCGACGTCGACCGAGGACGCGGACTTGTCGTTCCGCCGGGCCTTCAGTTCTTCCAGGCTGTCCGAGTCGACGTCGTCGTCGGTCTTGCGTGGGGTGTCGTAGTCGGTTGCCATGTCGCTCTCCCCCTCCGGGTGTCTGTGGGTGTCTCCAGCGCACGTAACGCGTGAGAGGCCGGACTTGTGCCCGACCCGAGGCGGAGATTTTGCCTCACATCAAGGTCTGTTACTCAATCGACACCCAACCGGACCCCTCAAGAGTGATCGGCTTGGATGGCGAACGGGACCGTACACGGTCCGGGTGCCGCACTTCAAAGGCATCTCACCGTGTACTTCCCGTGATCAGGACCCCTAAAAACCCGGACGTATCAGGCTTTCCCGCACTGGTCATGATCACGGAGAGTAGATGGCCGGAAAATCGCCCTTGTGATCGATCACACACGGTGAGCCCCGGCGTGAACCCGGGAAATTCAGCGCAAAGCGAACATCCCCGCGTGTGTCGGCGACATGATCTCAGAGAGGCAGGGTGACCCGCATCTCCAGGCCGCCCCCCTCGCGCGGCGTGGCCGAGATGTGCCCGCCGTGCGCCCGCGCCACGGACCGGGCGATGGACAGGCCGAGGCCGACGCCCTTGTCGCTGCCCGTACGGTCCGTGCGCAGCCGCCGGAACGGCTCGAAGAGGTTGTCCACCTCGTACGCCGGCACGACCGGCCCGGTGTTCGACACCACGAGGACCGCCTGGCCGGGCCGGGCCTCGGTGACGACTTCCACCCAGCCGCCCTCGGGGATGTTGTAGCGGACGGCGTTCTGCACCAGGTTCAGCGCGATCCGCTCCAGCAGTACGCCGTTGCCCTGGACGACCACGGGGTCCCGTCTGCCGCGGATCTCCACACCCTTCTCCGCGGCCTCGCCGCGCACCTGGTCGATGGCCTGCCCGGCCACCTCGGCGAGGTCGACCGGCTTGCGCTCCACGATCTGGTTGTCGCTGCGGGCGAGCAGCAGCAGGCCATCCACGAGCTGTTCGCTGCGCTCGTTCGTCGCCAGCAGTGTCTTGCCGAGCTGCTGCAGCTCCACCGGCGCCTTCGGGTCGGACAGGTGCACCTCCAGCAGCGTGCGGTTGATCGCCAGCGGGGTGCGCAGCTCGTGCGAGGCGTTGCCGACGAAGCGCTGCTGGGCGGTGAAGGCCCGCTGCAGGCGCTCCAGCATCTCGTCGAAGGTGTCGGCCAGCTCCTTCAGCTCGTCGTCCGGTCCGTCCAGCTCGATACGGCGGGACAGGTCGGACCCGGCCACCGCGCGTGCCGTGCGCGTGATCCGGCCGAGCGGGGACAGCACACGGCCGGCCATCGCGTAGCCGAACGCGAAGGCGATCACGGCGAGGCCCAGCAAGGCCAGCAGGGAGCGGCTGAGCAGATGGTCCAGCGCGACGCGGCGCTGCTGGTCGATGCAGGCGCTGATCGCGGCGTTGAAGTCGGGCAGGGTGAGGTTGCCGGAGGTGACAGCCGGGCAGTCCTCGCTGCTGACCTTGATGCTCGTACCGCCGACGATCTTGAACAGGGGCTGGTTGCCCGTGTTCAGGGCCTGTGCGGCGAGCAGGTAGATGATCGACAGCAGCAGGATGCCGGCGATCAGGAACATGCCGCCGTACAGCAGCGTGAGCCTTATGCGGATGGTCGGGCGCAGCCAGGGGAACGGCGGCTCGGGCCGTCGCGGGTCCCAGGTGGGCTTCGGCGGCGCCTGCGGGGGCGCGGGAGCGGCGGCCATGGGTCAGATCCGGTAGCCGGAGCCGGGGACGGTGACGATCACCGGGGGTTCGCCCAGTTTGCGGCGCAGGGTCATCACCGTCACGCGGACGACGTTGGTGAACGGGTCGGTGTTCTCGTCCCAGGCCTTCTCCAGCAGCTGCTCGGCGGAGACCACGGCGCCCTCGCTGCGCATGAGGACCTCCAGGACGGCGAACTCCTTCGGCGCGAGCTGCACCTCCCTGCCGTCGCGGAAGACCTCGCGCCGGTTGGGGTCGAGCTTGATGCCGGCGCGCTCCAGCACGGGCGGCAGGGGCACGCTGGTGCGCCGGCCGAGTGCCCGCACGCGCGCGATGAGCTCGCTGAACGCGAAGGGCTTGGGAAGGTAGTCGTCGGCGCCGATCTCCAGGCCCTCGACGCGGTCGCTGACGTCGCCGGAGGCGGTCAGCATCAGCACGCGTGTGGGCATGCCGAGTTCGACGATCTTGCGGCAGACGTCGTCGCCGTGCACGAGCGGGAGGTCGCGGTCGAGGACGACCACGTCGTAGTCGTTGACGCCGATGCGCTCCAGGGCAGCCGCACCGTCGTACACGACGTCGACGGCCATGGCCTCCCGGCGCAGTCCGGTGGCCACCGCATCGGCGAGCAGCTGCTCGTCCTCGACGACGAGTACGCGCACGTCGCTTGTCCTTCCTCGGAACCGCCCGGCGCCGGAGGCGGCGCGCGGGCGGGAAATGCTGACAGGTTGCTGGTCTCCATCCTGCCGCTTTCGGTCATAAACCGGTGGTAAGCCGAACTCCGGTGATCTTGGGGGGATGGGGCCGGCGGGTGGCCTGTGTGCGGGCTGTGAACGGCCGCGCGCAGATTTCTCGGCGCGGGGAGGTTTCCGCGGCGGGGCATGGGGGGAGGACGGGTTTACACCCCGCGATCACGCTCTGCTTGTGCCGCAACACCAAGCGGTACGCCGCGATCCGCTTCCGCAGAGTGGGCGTGGGTGTCCGGCACCGTCGCCGCCCGGCTCGGGCAGCGCTGGGCACCTACTGGAGACGTGATCGCCCCTTCCGAACGGCACACCCCCGTGCCACCGACCCACGACCCAGGACGAGGGGGCGCAGCATGGACGCATTCACGGCAGGACTTCTGCAGCGCATAAAGGCGACCGAGTCCGACCTGACGCGGGCTCGTGACGAGGGCGACGACTTCCTTGTCGAGGTGGAGCAGTCGGAGCTGGACGACCTGCGACGCCTCGCCGCCGAGCACGGTGTGGAAGTCGGCGCCTACCGCGTCTGACGGGCCACAGCACGACAGCAGACCCCCGGCGGGATCCAGCGCCGGGGGTCTGCTGCTGTGTCGTGGCCGGGGGTCTGCGGCTGTTCGTAAGGGTCAGGAGCCCCCGCGGTCAGGCGCCGAAGTCCGTCAGGAGCCGCTGGAGCGGCTCGAAGAGGGTCGGGGTGGCCGCGAGTGCGAGGTCGGTCGAGGGGCGCTCTCCGGGGCGTCCACCGGTCACCGCGCCCGCTTCCCGGGCGATGAGGTCGCCCGCCGCCATGTCCCAGGCGTTCAGTCCGCGCTCGTAGTAGCCGTCGAGGCGGCCCGCGGCCACGTCGCACAGCTCGATCGCGGCGGAGCCGCCCCGGCGGATGTCCCGGACCAGCGGGATCAGCCGCCGCACCACATCGCCCTGCTTCTCGCGCTCGGCGGACACATAGCTGAAGCCCGTGGCGACCAGGGCCTGGTCGAGCGGGGCCGGGGCACGGCAGGTCAGCCTGCGTTCGCCGGCCCAGGCGCCGGTCGCCCACGCGCCGCCGCCGCGCACCGCGTGGTACGTCTCCCCCCGCATCGGGGCGAAGACCACACCGGCGACGGTCTCGCCGTCCTGCTCGGCCGCGATGGAGACGGCCCAGGTGGGCAGGCCGTACAGGTAGTTGACGGTGCCGTCGAGAGGGTCGATCACCCAGCGGATGCCGGTGCTGCCCTCGACGGAAGCGCCCTCCTCGCCGAGGAAGCCGTCGTCGGGGCGGCGCTCGGAGATCAGGCCGGTGATCAGTTTCTCCGCCGCGATGTCCATCTCGGTGACCACGTCGACGGGGCTGGACTTGGTGTCGGCGACACCGAGGTCGGCCGGACGGCCGTCCCTGAGCAGGTCGCCGGCGCGCAGGGCGGCCTCCCGGGCGATCTCCAGCAGGTCCTTGTGCAGGGGGTCGATCACGGGTCTCCTCACGCGTAGGGGCTGTCCGCGCCCGCGGCTGCGGGGCGGGGGGCGCGGGCCGGGCAGCAGCCGACCGGGCACAGGTCGTGGCTCGCGCCGAGCGTGCCGAGGGCGCAGCGGGTGACCTGTTCGCCGCGCTCCGCCCGGGCGCGTTCCAGGATCAGGTCGCGGACCACCGCGGCGAAGCGCGGGTCGGCGCCCACGGTGGCGGAACGCCGTACCGGAAGACCCAGTTCGGCGGCCTTGGCCGTGGCTTCGGTGTCGAGGTCGTACAGGACTTCCATGTGGTCGGAGACGAAGCCGATGGGGGCCATCACGACGGCGGGGACGCCCGCGGCGTGCCGCTCCTCGAGGTGGTCGCAGATGTCCGGCTCCAGCCAGGGGATGTGCGGGGCGCCGGAGCGGGACTGGTAGACGAGCTGCCAGGGGTGGTCCACGCCGGTGCGCTCGCGGACGGCGTCGGCGATCAGCCGCGCCACGTCCAGGTGCTGCCTGACGTACGCGCCGCCGTCTCCGTGGCCCTCGACGGGGCCGGAGGTGTCGGCGGCGGTCGTCGGGATGGAGTGCGTGGTGAAGGCGATGTGGGCGCCGTCCCGGAGCTCCTCGGGCAGGTCGGCCAGGGACCGCAGGACGCCGTCGGTCATCGGTTCGACGAAGCCCGGGTGGTTGAAGTAGTGCCGCAGCTTGTCGATCTTCGGGGGTTCGAGACCCTCGGCCTGGAGCGCGGCGATCGCGTCGGCGAGGTTCTCGCGGTACTGGCGGCAGCCCGAGTAGGAGGCGTAGGCGCTGGTGGCCAGGACCAGGACGCGGCGGCGGCCGTCGCGCACCATCTCGCGCAGGGTGTCGGTGAGGTACGGCGCCCAGTTGCGGTTGCCCCAGTAGACCGGCAGGTCCAGGCCGTGGTCGGCGAAGTCCTTGCGGAGGGCGTCCAGCAGGGCGCGGTTCTGGTCGTTGATGGGGCTGACCCCGCCGAAGAGGAAGTAGTGCTGCCCGACTTCCTTCAGCCGTTCTTTGGGGATGCCGCGTCCCCGTGTGACGTTCTCCAGGAAGGGGACCACGTCGTCCGGGCCTTCCGGGCCGCCGAAGGAGAGCAGGAGCAGGGCGTCGTAGGGGGTGGCATCGAGCGCGTCTGGCATGTCTCGATCCTGCCACTCGCCACTGACAGCGCGGGAACGGCGGGGGGTGTCCGGTTCGTCCGGCGGGTCGCACCCTGGACAGGACCGCCCGGAACGGGTGCGTAAGGGTGCCCTGACCAGTAAGCTGTATCGACCATCTACGCGCCTTACACACTCCCCGGAGACCCCGTGCCCAGCCCCTACCGCGCCCTGTTCGCCGCCCCCGGCACCAGGGGCTTCGCCGCCGCGGGTTTCATCGGCCGTATGCCGCTGTCGATGATGGGCATCGGCGTGGTGACGATGATCTCCCAGCTCACCGGGCGCTACGGCCTCGCGGGCGCGCTGTCGGCGACCATCGCGCTGTCGGCGGCGGCGCTCGGGCCGCAGGTGTCCCGGCTGGTGGACCGGCACGGGCAGAGCCGGGTGCTGCGCCCGGCCACGCTGGTGGCGCTCGCCGCGTCGGCGGGGCTGCTGCTGACCGCGCACTACGACTGGCCGGAGTGGCTGCTGTTCGTGTGCGCCGTCGGCATCGGCGCGGTGCCCAGCCTCGGAGCGATGATCCGGGCCCGCTGGGCGGCCCTGTACCGGGGCACGCCGCAGCTGCACACCGCGTACTCGTTCGAGTCGGTGGTGGACGAGGTGTGCTTCATCTTCGGGCCGATCATCTCCATCGGGCTGTCCACCGCCTGGTTCCCGGAGGCTGGGCCGCTGCTGGCGGCCTGCTTCCTCGCGGCCGGGGTGTTCTGGCTGACCGCGCAGCGCTCCACCGAGCCCGAGCCGCACCCGCGTGAGCGGCACGGCGGCGGGAGCGCGCTGCGGGCGGCCGGGCTGCAGGTGCTGGTGGCCACGTTCGTGGCGACGGGCGCGATCTTCGGGGCGGTCGACGTGGTCACCGTCGCGTTCGCCGAGGAGCAGGGGCACAAGAGCGCGGCGAGCGTGGTGCTGGCGCTGTACGCCGCCGGATCGTGCGTGGCGGGGATCGTGTTCGGGCTGCTGCGCTTCACCGGTGCGCCCGCACGCCGCTGGCTGCTGGGCGTATGTGCCATGGCCGTGAGTATGATCCCCCTCCTACTGGTCGGGAACCTGCCGTTCCTGGCCGTGGCGCTCTTCGTGGCGGGCCTGGCCATCGCACCGACGATGATCACCACGATGTCCCTGATCGAGGAGCACGTACCACGCGCGCATCTGACCGAGGGCATGACCTGGGTGAGCACCGGGCTCGCGGTCGGGGTGGCGCTCGGCTCGTCGGTGGCCGGCTGGGTGATCGACGAGGCCGGCGCGCGGGCCGGGTACGGGGTTCCGGCGGTGTCCGGGGCCGTCGCGGTCGCGGTCGGTTTCCTCGGGTACCGCCGGCTCAGCAGGCCGGTTCCGTGTCGGGGAGGCACCCTTGAGCAGCACAGCGAGCGGGAAGAACGGCACGTGGCGTAACTGGGGCGGCAATGTGACCGCCCGTCCGGCGCGGGAGGTCACCCCCGCCTCCGTCGACGAGCTGGCGGCGGCGGTCCGGCAGGCCGCCGAGGACGGGCTGCGGGTCAAGGCGGTCGGGACCGGTCATTCCTTCACGTCGATCGCGGCGACCGACGGAGTGTTGATACGCCCGCAACTGTTGACCGGTATCCGCAAGATCGACCGTGACGCCATGACCGTCACGGTGGAGGCCGGCACCCCGCTCAAGAGACTCAATGTGGCTCTGGCCCGCGAGGGACTGTCGCTGACCAACATGGGCGACATCATGGAGCAGACGGTCTCCGGCGCCACGAGCACCGGCACCCACGGCACGGGCCGCGACTCCGCCTCGATCGCCGCCCAGATCAAGGCGCTGGAACTGGTCACCGCCGACGGCTCGGTGCTCACCTGCTCCGAGAAGGAGAACCCGGACGTCTTCGCCGCCGCGCGCATCGGCCTCGGCGCCCTCGGCATCGTCACCGCGATCACCTTCGCCGTGGAACCGCTGTTCCTGCTCACCGCGCGCGAGGAGCCGATGCCGTTCGACCGGGTGCTGGCCGACTTCGACGAACTGTGGGCGGAGAACGAGCACTTCGAGTTCTACTGGTTCCCGCACACCGGGAACACCAACACCAAGCGCAACAACCGCAGCGCCGGGCCCGCCCGCCCGGTGGGGCAGGTCAAGGCCTGGTTCGAGGACGAGT
Source organism: Streptomyces sp. XM83C (assembly GCF_023072675.1). Classification (GTDB taxonomy): domain Bacteria; phylum Actinomycetota; class Actinomycetes; order Streptomycetales; family Streptomycetaceae; genus Streptomyces; species Streptomyces thermocoprophilus. The sequence continues at coordinate 9,937 of NZ_JALLGL010000087.1, read as the reverse complement.
TCCTCTCCAACGGCGTCTTCCAGGTGGCTAACTGGGTCGGGCGCGCGGTGCCGGCCACCGTTCCGTCGATCGCCCGGATCTCCAGCCGGGCACTGTCGGCACGCACGTACACGGACATTCCGTACCGGGTCTACACCTCGCCGCGCCGGGTGCGGTTCGTGGAGATGGAGTACGCCGTCCCGCGCGCGGCCGTCGTGGAGGCGCTGCGCGAACTGCGGGCCATGGTCGACCGTTCCGGACTGCGCGTCAGCTTCCCCGTCGAGGTGCGCACCGCGCCCGCCGACGACATCACCCTGTCCACGGCGTCGGGCCGGGACAGCGCGTACATCGCGGTGCACATGTTCCGCGGCACCCCCTACCAGCGGTACTTCACGCAGGCCGAGCGCATCTTCACGGCGCACGAGGGCCGCCCGCACTGGGGCAAGGTCCACACGCGGGACGCGGAGTACTTCTCCCGGGTCTACCCGAGGTTCGGCGAGTTCACGGCACTGCGCGACCGGCTGGACCCGGAACGGCGGTTCCAGAACGACTATCTGCGCCGGGTCCTGGGGGCGTGACGGGGGACGCGAGGGCGTGAAGCGGGACGAGCCGGACCGGACGGGTGAACACCGGAGAGACCGGCTCGAACCGTCCAAGACCTTCCGAGACCGTTCCGGACCGGCCGAGAACAGCAGGGTTCGGCCGGGACCCATGGGGTCCGGCAGGGTCCGGACAGTTCACGCCATTGCGTGAAGTACACCACTTTCAAGATCGCGCAAACCCGTAGCGGTCGGTCAAGTCCGTCCCCGCACGAGAAGTTGGGCGGCGCGCCAATCCACGCACGTGGGCCAAATGGAGTACTGTTGCGAGCCCTGGGTCCGGTCTCCCTCCAGGGTGTCCGGAGCCTTGCTGGACCGCTGGGAGGGGGCTGGTTGCACAGGGTGATGGAGTTGGTCACTCAGCGTGGCGAATAGGTAACCGTGCCATAACGGCGATCCAGGGCCCGTGCCCGACACGCCGGGCAACTCGGCAAGGTTGTGGCAGGCTGCACCCGGGCAGGCCACACTCGACTAGCGGAAGCAGCGACGCACGTGACGTCGGCAGGCACCACCCGGGAGGTCCCCATGCCCGAACTGCGTGTCGTGGCCGTCTCCAATGACGGCACACGGCTGGTGCTGAAGGCTGCGGACTCAACGGAGTACACGCTTCCGATTGACGAACGGCTCCGCGCCGCCGTGCGTGGCGACCGTCCCCGCCTCGGCCAGATCGAGATCGAGGTGGAGAGCCATCTCCGCCCGCGTGACATCCAGGCCCGTATACGTGCCGGCGCGACCGCGGAAGAGGTCGCGCAGATGGCCGGCATCCCCGTGGACCGTGTACGGCGCTTCGAGGGCCCCGTGCTCGCCGAGCGCGCCTTCATGGCCGAACGCGCCCGCAAGACACCCGTGCGCCGCCCCGGCGAGAACACCGGCCCGCAGCTCGGCGAGGCCGTCCAGGAGCGGCTGCTGCTGCGCGGCGCCGAGAAGGACAGTGTGCAGTGGGACTCCTGGCGCCGCGACGACGGCACTTGGGAGGTCCTGCTGGTCTACCGGGTCGCGGGCGAACCGCACTCGGCGAGCTGGACGTACGACCCGCCCCGGCGGCTCGTCCAGGCCGTCGACGACGAGGCCCGCTCCCTGATCGGCGAGTCCGACGACCTCGCCGCGCCCGAGCCGAGCTTCCCCTTCGTGCCGCGCATCGCACGGCTGCCCCGCGACCGTCCGCTCGACCGCGCCCTCGACCGGGAGCGGCCCGGCCTGCCCGCCCAGGCGTCCGAGCCCGCCGAGGAGAGCGGCGGCGAACGGGACTCCCTGACCAGCCTGTTGGAGGCCGTACCGAGCTTCCGCGGCGACCTCGTCGTACCGGAACGCCCGTCCGAGCCCGCTGAGGAACCCGACCAGGAGGCCGCCGCGGAGGAACCCCCGGCGCCGGCCGCATCGGCCGGGTCCGCCTACGCGGACGTCCTCATGCCGCGCTCCATCGGCAGCCACCGGGACCGGCTCATCGGCGCCACCGACCGGCAGGCCGAGGCCGACGGCGTCCGCCCCGGGCGACGCGCAGCGGTACCCAGCTGGGACGAGATCGTCTTCGGTACGCGCCGCAAGAAGCAGGAGTAGCGGGACCGGTTTGACGGCGCCCGTTCGACGGCACGACGGCGGCGAACGGGTCGCACGCGTGCCGGGCGGATCTCGATGGCGCCGGGCGCGGTCCTCCGGCCGACTGGAGGCGTCCACGCTCGCACGCGCGCGTAGGGGGCGACTTCGACGCGCGCTCGCGTCGGGTGAGGCGACACTGGCCCCTCACGCGCACTTGAGGCCACGCCAGTTGCGGACGAACCCCACGCGCGCGTGCGGCAACACCAGGGGTACCTACGTCACTCCACGCACGCCGCGGCGACTCCAGGCGTGCGTACGTCACCCCACGCGCATGGCGCGAGCCCCCGTGCCCCCGCCTGCGCCCTACTGCGGGTCCGGCCCCACCGCCACGGGCCGGGCCGGGTCCGAGGACCACTCCGACCACGAACCGACGTACAGAGCCGCAGGAATGCCCGCCACGGCGAGCGCCAGCACCTCGTGCGCCCCCGAGACGCCCGAGCCGCAGTAGACCCCGACAGGAGTGCCGTCGGTGGCACCCAGGGCCTTGAAGCGGGCGCGCAGCTCCTCCGCGGGCAGGAAACGGCCGTCGGGGGCCACGTTCTCGTTCGTGGGCGCCGAGATCGCGCCCGGGATGTGCCCGCCGACCCGGTCGATCGGCTCCACGTCACCCCGGTACCGCTCCCCCGCCCGAGCGTCGAACAACACGCCGGAACGGGCCAGCGCGGCGGCACCGTCCGCGTCGAGCAGACCGGTGTCGCCCGGCACGGGCCGGAAGTCACCCTCGACCGGACGCGGCACGTCCGTCGTCAACTCTCCTTGCCATGAAGGCAACCCGCCGTCGAGAACCCTCACGTCCGGGTGACCCGTCCAGCGCAGCAGCCACCAGGCACGGGCAGCGCCCCAGCCCTGCCCGCCGTCGTACACGACGACCGGCCGTCGGGCCGACACCCCGGCCCGGCGCATCGCGGCACCGAACACCTCCAGGTCGGGCAGCGGATGCCGACCCGACGCGCCCGGCGCGGAGGCCAGTTCGGCGTCCAGGTCGACGTAGACGGCACCGGGGATGTGACCGGCGGCGTGGGCGGCACGGCCGTCGAACGGCGGCTCACCGGCCGCCTTGGCGAGGCTGAGCTGCCAGCGGACGTCGAGCAGCACCGGCGGTTCGCCGGCCGCCAGGGCGTCCGCCAGCTCGGATGCGGAGATGATGGCGTTCATGGCCCCCATCCTCGCGCACGGGGTGGCCGCATCGGCCGTGTCCGGCTACTCTGCTCGGCCGGACAGGCTCGGTCACCAGGCGTACGGGATCGGGCACAAGCTGTACAGCCGATCATCATCCGTCGGTGGCCGCGCGGAAACGGACAGGGATACGAACCAGGACTGTCCCTCGACCGTTCCGCCTCGTACGGCGGCGCGCCCGAAGGGTACGGGTCACGGGTGGTGCGAGCATCGGGCACGGGGTCCGGGAAGCGGAAGCGACGACGGCCGCCGCGAGGGGCCGAGAAGAGAGTGACGATGACCGAGGCACCGGGGACGGCCGGCCGGAACGGCGAGGCGCACGAGCGGTACGCGCCCGGGACGCCCTGCTGGGTGAGTCTGATGGTGCACGGACTGGACGCGACCGAGGACTTCTACCGCGCCCTGTTCGGCTGGGAGTTCGAGCCCGGTCCCCAGCAGCTCGGCCCGTACGTGCGGGCGCTGCGGGACGGGCACGAGGTGGCCGGCATCGGCCAGCTGCCGCCGGACCGCCATCTGCCCGTCGCCTGGACGCCGTATCTCGCCTCGGACGACGCCGACCACACCGCGGAGACGGTACGGCTGTGCGGAGGCACCGTCGGTGTGGGCCCGCTGGACGCCGGCGAGGCGGGGCGACTGGCGATCGGCTCCGACCCGTGCGGCGCGGTCTTCGGCGTGTGGCAGGCCGCCGCACACCTCGGCACGGAGGCCACCGGGGCGCCGGGAACGCCCGTGTGGAACGAGCTGCTGACCTACGAGGCGGCGCACGTGGCGAAGTTCTACGAGACCGTGTTCGGATACGAGCAGGAGCTGTCCGACCCGGACGACCCCGATCACGTCACCCTGTGCCTCGACGGCCGCCCCGTCGCCGACATCCGGGGCGTGGGCCAGGCACTGCCCCGCGACCGGGGCCCGCACTGGATGACGTACTTCCAGGTCTCCGACACCGACGAGGCCGTCGAGCGGCTGGTCGGGCTCGGCGGCCAGATCCTCGGCCCCGTACAGGAGAGCGCGCGCGGGCGTGTGGCGACGGTTTCCGACCCGGAGGGCGCTCGTTTCGCACTGCTTCAGGCCGCTTCGGGTTCGTAAGGCTCGACTTTCCCTTGTCAGTCCCGCATAAAGGAAATGCCGCTGGAGTGCCGCACCTTTTGACGGCGGGGCGGAAAGAAGCACGACCCGGGGCGCGCGGCGCCGGTAATGCGCCCCGATTCCTGTGCGCGCGCTCGGATTTCTTTCAGCGATTCGCGCACAAGTTCTGCGTGACCGGCATGCCCGCGCCCTCGTCGAAGCCACGCATCCCCCGCCTGACCAGGGCATACACGCACAGCACCCAGGCCCGGGACCGTCACGCGGACCCCTCTCGCAATGCCCTTGCCCACAACAACGGTTGACATGAATGGCTCACAACAGGCAGCCCCCGGGCCCCTCGTAATCCACTTGCGAGAACATCAGACGTAAATCAGCGTTACTTTGTGACCGACCATCAGCAGCGGGAGGTACGTTGACGCTGGATCTGCGACGCCGAGGGGCCATCGAGGAAGACCTCGTCTTCTTCGCCATGCCGTACGAGGAAAAGGAACTGCCGAACGGCCGCGTCGAGAATTTCGATGACCTGTACGAAGGTCACTTCGAGTTCTGGATGAAGAGCTGGGAACTGCGCGCCGAGCGGGCCGACAAGGTGCCGGGCACCACCGAGAGCGCCCTGGACGTCGCCTGGTCCGGCATCGACCGGGCGGGGATCGTGGTCGTCGACCTGTCCGTCCCGTCGACGTCCGTGGCCATGGAACTCGCGTGGGCGATGTGCCTGAGAAAGCGGCTCATCGTGATCGCGCACCGGGGTGCCGTGGTGCCCAGCAACGCCCTGGGGCAGTTCCGGGTGGTGTGGTACGAGTGGTCCGTCCGAGGCCTGGCCGATCTGCGGACCAGCCTGCGCGCCGAGATCGACGCCCTGCGCCAGCAGCGGCGTGAACCCGAGATGGATCTGCGGCCGTACATGCCGGAGGACCGGCTGCGCGCCACGGTCAAGATCGAAGAGGTCCACGAGGAGTACATCCGGGTCCGCGACCTGAACCACCCGCGGCGGTGCGCGGAGATGTACAAGAGCGACATGAGCTACCGGGAGGCGATCCCGGACCACATGTCGCAGAGGTTCCACGTCGGCAGGACCATCCCGGGCTTCTTCGTGTACCGGGACAACGCGCTGGTCTTCACGCAGCAGGAGGGCCCGGACCCCTGGGACGACTGGGAGCGGACCTATCTGCGCGGCCAGACCCTCACCGCGCGCGTCTACGACGTCAACCAGGGCGGTGTCTGGGTCGAACTGGAAGGGGGCGGGCGTTCCAGGGTGCCGACCCATCAGGCGGCAGGCCTGAAGACGGGCGACGAGCTGTCCGTCGTGATCAAGTGGCTCGACCGGGGGCGCCAGAAGATCGACATCAGCCTGGCCGACGAGTCGGCCACCGTGCCGGCCCAGGCCGCCGCGCCTGTTCCCCCGCCCGCGCTGGACGACTACCCCAAGGCCGGGGAGCGGCAGGGCGCCACGGTGATCGTCCCCAGCGACTCGTTCGTGCTCGTGAGGCTCGACGACTATCCGGAGCTGCCCACCCTCGCGCTGCTGCACGCACGCAGGATGTCCGCCTCGCTGCGGGACGACCTGGAGGCGGGCCGGGTCACCGAGGGCAGGCGCGTCCTGGTGGACGTCGAGGAGGTCGGCCCGTCCCGCAGCAGGCCCGGACGGATCGACATCAAGGTGCGGGAGATCGAGGGCGAGTTGCCGCCGCAGACCGAGGCGGCGCAGGACGTGTCCGCGTGATCCCCACCCAGCACGGTCCGCACGCCCCGGCGGACCTCGCGACCAGGCTGTGGAACGAGCAGGTGGGCGCCCGGGAGTACGACAAGGAGGGCGAGAAGTACCAGGCGGCCGTCCTGGAGCAGTACAAGATCTACGTGGAGATGGCCGACCGGATCAGCGCCCGCAGAAGCCTCACCAACACCTTCTTCCTCACGGTCAACGCGGCGCTGCTGACGACGGCCGGCACGGTCGGCCCCGGTGTCGTGAGCGAGCTGCCGGTGTGGGGACTGGTGACCATGGGGCTGGTCGCCCTCGGCCAGTGCGGCGCCTGGTTCCTGCTCATCGCCTCGTACCGGCAGCTCAACCGGGCCAAATACAAGGTCATCGGCGCGCTCGAACGTCGGCTGCCCGCCCTGGTGTACGACGCGGAGTGGGCCGAGCTGGGCGAGGGCAGGACCGCCGGGCGGTATCTTCCGCTGACACTGGTGGAGCTGTGGATGCCGGTCCTGTTCATGGTCCTGTACGTCGCGGCAGGCGCTGTGGCGCTCGGCATGGCCTGACGGCGGGCCGGCACCGGTTCGGCGCCGCGTCCGCCGGACGGCACCGGCGGCGGAGGGAGGCCGTGGGGTCCCTCAGCTCTGCTGAACCGGCAGTACGTCCGGGGACAGGGCCGCCGCGCGGGCCGTCGCCGCCGTCATACGGCGGCGGTGATGGCGGCGGCACAGCACCTCGTAACCGATCTCGTCAGCGCTCTGGTTGACGTCGCCGACGACGACCTGGGCGCCCTCCACCACCATCACGCCGCCCACCGTGCGGGCGTTGTGCGTGGCTCGGGCGCCGCACCAGCACAGCGCCTCCACTTGCAGCACCTCGACCCGGTCGGCCAGCTCCACGAGCCGCTGCGAGCCGGGGAACAGCTTGGTGCGGAAATCGGTTGTGATGCCGAACGCGTACACATCCAGCTCCAGGTCGTCGACGATCCGGGCGAGCTGGTCGATCTGCTCCGGGGCGAGGAACTGCGCCTCGTCGGCGATCACATAGTCGGCGCGACCGCCCTGCGAGAGATGGTCGACGACATGGGCGTACACGTCCATGCTGTCCTCGACCTCCACCGCGTCGGTGACCAGGCCCAGCCGGGAGGAGAGTTTCCCCTGGCCGGCGCGGTCGTTGCGGGTGAAGATCATGCCCTGGAGGCCGCGCGCGGAGCGGTTGTGCTCGATCTGGAGAGCCAGCGTCGACTTCCCGCAGTCCATGGTTCCGCAGAAGAACACCAGCTCGGACATGAGGAGTTGAACACCTTTCGGCGGGATCGGCAGTCGGACGGGCAGTCGGGGTCAGGAGCGTACTTCGAGCAGCGGGACCAACTGCTCGGCCGGGGTCATCGAGCCGTGATTGCCGGTCATGGCCGACTCGTTCGGCTCCCGCTGCGAGGCGATGAGCAGGACGTCGTCATGGGCGGCCGCGACGACATCGCCGATACGGGCGTACACGCGTTCGTCGATGTGCGGGCCGAACCAGCCCGCGGCGATCGCCTCGTCCCGGGAGGCCACCCAGAACTGCTCGCCGAGCACCTCACGCCACACGGCGAGGACATCGGCGGCGGCACCGGGCACCGCGTAGACATGCCGGGCGCGGCCCTCGCCGCCGAGGAGGGCGACGCCGGCGCTCAGCTCCCAGTCCTCGTCGAAGTCGATCCGGTGCTCCTCGTCGAACGGCACGTCGATCATGCCGTGGTCGGCGGTCACGTACAGCGCGCTGCGCGGCGGGAGTTGCTCGGCCAGGCGCTGCACCAGCCGGTCGACGTACATGAGCTGGCCGCGCCAGGTGTCGGAGGCGACGCCGTAGCGGTGGCCGGCGCCGTCGAGTTCGGCGTAGTACGTGTAGACCAGGGCGCGGTCGCCGGCTGCGAGCTGTCCGGCCGCCAGATCCATGCGTTCCTCGCCGGTGAGCCGCCCGTGGAAGGTGCCGCCGCTGAGGGCGACCTTGGTGAGCGGGGTGTTCTGGAACGTGGGGGACGACACCTGCGCGGCGTGCACACCGGCCCGCTCGGCGAGGGTGAACACCGTGGGGTACGGCTGCCAGGCGTGCGGCTCCGTCCACGGGTTCCACCGCAGCTGGTTCATCAGTTCGCCGGTGTCCGGGTTGCGCACCGTGTAGCCGGGCAGGCCGTGCGCGCCGGGCGGCAGGCCGGTGCCGACGGACGCCAGGGAGGTGGCGGTGGTGGCCGGGTAGCCGGCGGTGAGCGGGCGTCCGGTGCCGCCGCGGGAGCTCGGCAGGAGCGAGGTCAGGAAGGGCGCCTCGTCGGGGTGGGCGCGCAGCTGCTCCCAGCCGAGGCCGTCGATGAGGAAGACGCACGCGCGGTCGACGGGGGCCAGCTCGCCGATCGCGGCGGTCGTGCCCGGCACGCCCATGCCCGCCGCGAGGGTGGGCAGCAGGTCGGCGAGCGAGCCGCTGCCGTACTGCGGGACGGGCGCGGAGGAGACGGCGAGGGGCTCGGGGTGGGCGTCCCAGGCGGTGGGCTGCGCCATCAGCGGGTGGCGTCCGCGGTCGCCTCGGAGATGGCCTGCGCGAAGGCGAGCGCCTGGCGGACCGTCTCCGGGCCGTCCCCGGCCTCGCTGACGCGCAGGCTGAGGTCGTCGGCGGTGGAGTTGCCGGTGTAGCCGTGGTCGGCGTCGCAGTTCGGGTCGCCGCAGGCGGCGGGTTCCAGGTCGATGCGGGAGACGGCGCCCCAGCCGATGGTGAGGACGACCTCGCGGGGCAGCGTGCCCGGCGTGTACGACTCCGGGTTGGCGACCACGCGGCTCACCACGACGGAGGAGATACGGCCCAGCTTGACCGACTCCGTGGACGTCGTGGCGTACGGCGTCGGGGAGGTGCTGTCGGCGGCCTGCTCGTCGGTGTGGCTGACGATGAAGCGGGTGTCGGTGAGGACGAGGACGGTGACATGGCGCCGCACCTCGTTCTGGTCGAACGTCGTCTCCTGATGGACCAGGTACGACCGCACGGGCTCGCCGCCCACGGCGGCCTCCACCGCCTCGGCCACGAGGGCCGGGTAGTAGCCGCTGCGCTCGATCGCCGCACGCAGCCCCTGGGTCGTCGTACTGGTCTTGGCCATGACGTCCATCCTACGGGGGCCCACTGACTGCGAGGGACCGCTCGGCCCCCTCGTCGTGGTGGGTCAGTACGCGGGCAGGGTGCGGGGGCCGAGGTCGTCGCGGGCGGGTGGGGGTGCGAGGCGGACGGAGGCGCCGAGGACGGTCAGGCCGCGGGGTGCGACGACCACCGGTTCCAGGGTGACGGCGACCACTTCGGGGTGGTCGTGGACCAGGCGGGACACCCGCAGCAGCAGTTCCTCCAGGGCGGGGGTGTCCACGGGGGTGGAGCCGCGCCAGCCGAACAGCAGCGGAGCGGTGCGGATCGAACGGACCAGCGAGGCGGCGTCCCGGTCGGTGACGGGGACGAGCCGGTGCGCCATGTCGCCGAGGAGCTGGGAGGCGGCGCCGGCGAGTCCGAACGACAGCACCGCTCCGGCCGCCGGGTCGATCACGGACCGTACGACGGTGTCGACGCCGCGCGGTGCCATCGCCTGCACGACGGGGCGGACCTCGTCGGGCTTGCCGAACGCGTCCGTCAGCTCGGCGTACGCCCGCCGCAGCTGCTCCTCGTCGGCGAGGTCGAGGCGTACGCCGCCCAGGTCGGCGCGGTGCCGCAGGTGCGGGGCGGTGGCCTTGACGGCGACCGGGTAGCCGAGGGCGCGGGCGGCGTCGGCGGCGGCGTCGGGGGTGGGGGCCGGCAGGGC
>NZ_JALLGL010000086.1 GCF_023072675.1 Streptomyces sp. XM83C | reverse complement strand
GCCCAGTATCCCGGCCCCGCGTCGGGGCCGGGATACTGGGCCCGGCGTCCGGCGCCGGGTCACTCCAGTAGGCCGTACGAGGGACAGACCCGTCATTTCCCGGTTTTTCGGGACTTGACAGCCGAGCGGTCCCGCCCCGTCAGCCCCGCGCCCCGCGCCTCAGCCGGCCCGCGACTCCACCGGCTCCGGCGCCGTCTCCGCCCTGTGCGGCATGGGCGCGCGCGGCGCGTCCACGACCACGCCCGCGATCAGCGCGGCCAGCAGCAGCGCACCCATGGCCCACCAGGTGGCGACGTTGAAGCCGTGCACGGTCGCCTCGGCCTGCACCGCACGCCGGTCCACCCCGGGCCCTCCGTGGGCCACGAGATAGCGGGAGGTCACGCTGGCGGCGATGGTGTTGAGCAGGGCCGTGCCGATCGAGCCGCCGACCTGCTGTGCGGTGTTGAAGGTGGCCGACGCGGCGCCCGAGTCGCGCGGCGCGACACTGCCCGTGGCCAGGGACACCGAGGTCATCATCGCCGTGCCCATGCCGAGCCCGAGCATGATCATGCCGGGCAGGACATGGCTGGCGTACGCCGGAGCCACCCCGACCTGCGCGATGAGCGCGAGTGCGCCCGCGGCCAGCAGCAGCCCCGGCACCATCAGGGTGCGCGGCGGCACCCTGTTCAGCAGGCGTGCGGCGATCTGCGTCGAGCCGACGATCATCCCGGCGGTCAGCGGCAGGTAGGCGAGGCCGGTCCTGACGGGCGAATAGCCGAGGACGCCCTGCATGTAGTAGGTCAGGAACAGGAAGACGCCGAACATGCCGACGGTGACCAGCAGCGTCGTCAGGAAGGCGCCCACCCGCTGACGGTCCCTCACCACCGACATCGGCAGCAGCGGGACGCGGGCGCGGGTCTGCCACAGGGCGAACAGGCCGAGCAGGGCCAGCCCGCCGAACAGCAGCGTCAGCACCAGCGCGTCGCCCCAGCCGCGCGACTCCGCCTCGGAGAAGCCGTACACCAGCGCCAGCATGCCGCCCGAGCCGAGCAGCGCGCCCGGCACGTCCAGGTGCGCGTCGGGGTGGCGTTCGCCGGCGGCGAGCAGCATCCAGGCGCCCGCGAAGGCGACCAGCGCGACCGGCACGTTGACGTACAGGCACCAGCGCCAGTCCAGATACTCGGTGAGGAAGCCCCCGGCGATCAGCCCGATCGCCGCGCCCGCGCCGACGATGGCGCCGAACACACCGAACGCCCGCCCCCGGTCCTTCGGGTCGGTGAACGTGGTCGCGAGCAGCGACAGCGCGGACGGCGCGAGCAGCGCGGCGAAGACGCCCTGGAGGGCGCGGGCGCCGAAGAGCATGCCCTGACCGGTGGCGGCGCCGCCGAGCGCGGACGCGGCGGCGAAGCCGAGCAGCCCGACCATGAAGGTGTTCCTGCGGCCGGCGAGGTCGGCGATCCGCCCGCCGAGCAGCAGGAGCCCGCCGAACGCGAGGGTGTAGGCGGTGATGACCCACTGCCGGTTGCCGTCCGACATGTTCAGGTCGGCCTGGGCGGAGGGAAGTGCGATGTTCACGATGGTCATGTCGAGGACGACCATCAGCTGCGCGAGCGCGATGACGACCAGCGCCCACCAGCGTCGGCTGTCGGCCATGAGGCCTCCCGGATCGGACGTCTGTCCCCGAGGTCGCCCTCCATGCTCCCTCGCGATCCGAACATTTGGGAACGCCACCGTCTACTGATTACGGCGATTTTGCCGCTGCCGCACGGACGGCGAGGTGACACCTACAGCGTGCGACCGCACGCCCGTGTCACCGTCCGCCCCTCACCGCTCCGCCCACCGCGTCCCGGCACAGCAGCCGCAGGGAGCCCTGCCCGGCGAAGCAGCGGCGGGCCTCGTCGAAGGGGTCCCAGAACCGGCCGTCGGGGGTGCGCAGCCAGTGCTCGCCGCCGGTCGCCCACCACTCCGCACCGGTCTGCCGGGCGATGACCTCACCGGCGTACGCGCCGAAGCCGCGCAGCACGTGCTCCACGGCGGCGTACGGGGCGCCGTCCCGCCGTATCTCCTCGATCAGCCGGTCGACGCGCCACAGGCTCCGCGCCGAGTAGTCGAGGCGGAGCCGTGCGCCCTCGCGCATCGTCGCGACGGTGTCGGCCGCCCAGCGGACGGGTTTCGCCGCCGCCGACGGCCGGGTGTCCTGGGGTGTCACGTAAGTCGTCACACCCCGAAGAGCGCCGGGCCGCGGCGGCGCGTCACGCGGATCGGGCGGCTTTCCGCAACCGGCGCGAAACCGCCCCGCGACCCCCCACGAACGATCACAGGACCCCCCACCGCCGGGGTTTGAGCAGGCCCGTTCCGCGGAACGCCCTGCTCCGCTCAGCCCCGCCCCCGGGCCCGCCGCGACACCACGGCGCGCAGGATCCGGCGTCCCTCGGTGGAGACCTCCAGGGCGGGGCGCAGGCCGGCGGCGCCGTGCTCGGCGAGGAGTTCCAGGACGGTGATCTGGCGGCGCAGCTCGGCGGCGACGAGCGGTGACATGCCGTCGGTGCGGCCCTCCCGGTGCGCGTCGACCGGCTCCGCGTCGCCGACGGTGCCGTCGGAGTCGGCGCCCGGGTCGAGGAGCCGGTGGATCCGCAGGGAGGCGACCGAGCAGGCGTCGGCCCAGGCTCGCAGTCCGTCGCCGGAGGGTTCGGCCGGGGCGGCGGTCAGCATGCTCCGGGCCAGTTGGGCGGCGGCGTCCTCGCCGGCGCCTTCCCCACCCGACAGCTTGTCGCGCACCTGTTCGAGGATGGTGCCCCAGGTGCCGGGGTCGGCACCTTCGGCGAGGCTGCCCCACAGGGGTCGCAGCGTCTCGTCGTCGCCGCCCAGCAGGGGCAGGCACCGATCCAAACAAGCCAGACCGCCGGCCGCCAGTCCTCGCTCGTCCGCCTGAGAGATCAGCTCGACCAGGCTCATCCACGCCTCCCTCGACGGGGCGCCATCCTTATACGGAGCCCGCACTTTCCCTTACTGCGTGCGACGGCCCGGTAGTGTCACAGGGGTACGACACCCAGCAGACCGAGGAGCCGGAACAGCAGGTTTTCGGCCAGTTCCGTACCGTCGTCGGAGAATACGTCGAGGAGGTCCGCCGCGTTCGCGTCCCGGCCGGCCTCGGCGGCCCAGGCGACGGCGCGGGCGGTCGCCTCCTCCGGCGGGAGGAAGTAGTCCTCCAGGGTCAGTCCGTCGGCGCCGGCCCCCACATAGCGGGCGGTCGCGGCCCGCGCGAGGCAGGCGGTCCACGCCCCGCTGTCCGGCGCGGCGGCCTCCACGACGACGCAGGCGCCGTCCATGACGTATCCGAAGAGGGCGGGCGCGCCCGTCTCCCGGGCGAGCGCGTTCATGCTGCCGACGTCGCCGTCCGCGCTCGGGTACTCCCACACCTGCCGGCCGTCCGGCGCCGACGCGCGCGGCGTCAGTTCGCCCGCGACCGCGGACAGCGCCCGCGTCTCGGTGAGGGGCCGCTCGGACCGCCCCACCACGAAGTACCCCCAGTACCCCATCGAGTCCCCCCGGTTCTCCGGCCGGTTCTCCCGGCTCACCGCGACGGCCGGCCCGCACGGCTCGGGCCGGTCCCCACGGCCGACGTGTACAGCTCAGCCCTACAGCTCGGCCGACCGGATACATCACAGCCGTACGCCCGTACGTGACAGAGCGCCGGACCCGGCGCGTCGCGCCCCGGCCCGCCCGGTGCGCGGCACCCCTCGGCGCCCGCTCACCCCAGCCGGTCGGCGAGTGCCCGGAACTGTGTCCAGGTGAGGGAGGGCTTACCCGGATTCCACAGCTTCTGCACCATGGCCCGCAGCGGCATCCGGATGCCGTCGGCGACCTGGGCCTGCGTCTGGCTGTTCGGCAGGTCGCCCCAGACGGCGAAGAAGCCGCCGGGGATCTGCGCGTCGTAGGAGGCGGGGACGGCGGTGCTGCCGCGCAGCACGCGGGGCGTCCACTCCTCGTAGATGCGCTTGCCGGTCGGGTAGACGAACTGGTTGGGCTGTCCGAGCACGTAGTACAGGTACTCGTCGTTGTAGTTGAGGACCGTCCGCCCCGCCTTCAGATACTCCAGGGGCGGACGGGCGCCGATCTCCTTGCCGGTCCAGTAGGCGACCTGGATGTCCTTGGCCGGCTGCACGGACGTGTTCCGGAAGAATCCGTCGTTCCAGGCGACGAGGGTGCGGCCGGGGGCGCGGACGGCGTCGGCGCGGTCGTTGAGCCAGCCGGTGGTCAGGTCGGCGATGGTGCCGCCGGAGCCGTAGGCCTCGCGGGCGGCGGCGGCGAGCTGCGGGTAGGACGCCGCCGGGTTCGAGGCCATCAGCGCCACGTACTCGTCACCGCCGAGGTGCCAGGTGCCGTCGGGGAAGAGGCCGGAGTACTCCTCCAGCAGGTCGTCGAGGATCGCGGCGGCCTTGTCCTGGGTGATGTCGAGGGCGCCGCGCGGGGTCCTGCCGGCGGCGCTGCGCAGCTGTAGGTCCGGGTGGGCGTCGATGACGGCGCCGAGGTGGCCGGGCGAGTCGATCTCGGGGACGACGGTGATGTGCCGCTGGGCGGCGAGGTCGACGATCTCCTTCACCTGGGCCTTGGTGAGACGGTCCTTCGAGACGACCTCGGGGTGGGTGGAGGACTCGATACGGAAGCCCTGGTCGTCGGAGAAGTGCAGCCCGAGCCGGTTGAACTTCAGGTCGCCGAGTTCGCGGACCCGGTCCTTCAGCCAGTTCACGCCGTACGGCTTGCGCGCGATGTCGATCATGAGGCCGCGCACCGGTTTGGCGGGCTCGTCGCGGACGACGCCCTCGGGGGCCGTGCCGCCGCCGTGCACCTCCTGCTTGAGGGTGCGGGTGCCGTAGAAGACGCCGGCCTCGCCGGGCCCGCTGATGACGACCCGCCCGCCGCGCACGGTCATGCTGTACGACTCGGGGTTCGCGCCCTCGTCGTCGTTGAGCGCGAGGCGCACATCGCCCGTGCGGACGTCCTTCGCCTCGCCGGCGTAGGCGAGGCCCAGCTCGCCCGCGATCAGCCGGCCCTCGTCGGCCAGCTCGGGGTCGCTGACGACGACGCGTTCCCCGCGGGCGGGCTTCCAGCCGGGGCCGCGGGCGGGCGTGTGGGAGCGCACGGCGGGGATGGTGCTCGGCGCCGTGGACATCGGGTAGGTGCGGGTGGGGGTCGGGGACGGGGCCCGTGACACGCCCGCCGCCGCGTCCGAGCGGGCGTCGGAGGGCTGGTGCGTGGTGGCCGTGCCCGCCGCCGCGCCGGGCGTGCCGCTGCCGCCGGTCGACGCCCATACGCCGAGGCCGGTGCCGAGGGCGACCGTCCCGGCGAACGCCGCCGCGACGACATACCGCCTCTGCCTGATCTTTTTCGCCGGAGCCCGGCGCCTGTGCTGGCTCACTGCGCCAACCTATGACCCTCTCGGAGTGGAGTGCGTCCACCCCACGCTCTCAAACTCTCCCGTCCGAGTGAAATTCGGGCATCTGTCGGACACGTCGTGACCACACTCGATAACGTGAGGTCACAGCTCTCACTGTTTCCCCTGCCGGCTCCCCCGTGACACGAGGACCCACGCTGCCAGCGCACCGTCTTCCCCACCCGTCCGGCCGTCCGGCCGTACCGGCCCTGCCCGAGCAGTTGCGCACGAGCCCGCCCTCCCGGCCGCCGCTCGACGTGTTCAACACGGCCCCCGCCGACGAGGCCCACCGCCTTCTGCTGGCCTGCCTGCGCAGCAACCGCTGGGCCCACCGGATCGCGGCCCACCGCCCCTATCCCGACCCGGGGGCGCTGCTCGCGGCCTGCGACGAGGCCGCGTACGACCTGTCCCCGGCGGACCTGGCGGAGGCGCTGGCGGCGGAGTCCCTGCCGCCGCTGCCCGCGGACACCTACGGCGCGGCCCATACGGCGCTGAGCGCGGCGCACGCCGCATACGAGGCGCGGTTCGGTCATGCGTTCGTCGTATGCCTCGACGGTGTACCACCTCAGGAGACCCTGGATCGTCTTCTCGAAGGCATTCGGTCACGTTTGACCAACGATCCTGAGGAGGAACGGGTGGTTGCTGCGGAGGAACTGCGACGACTGGCCCGGGAACGCCTGTGCGACGCACTGGGCGCGACAGGCGCCCACACGGGCGGAAGCGGTCGTACCGCGCCCCGCGTGTGACCGAAAACGGTCAGGTCATAGCCGTCATACGGCCATAAAGCGCCCGGCTCGGTCCTGTCACTAGTCCACCCGTACCTCTTTGCGTGCCAGTTTGATCACACCGAGGGACCCCAGCTGAGCGCGGCGCCAGCGCGTCGCTACGATGCTGGGGGCCGGTGGACCGTACCCGGCCGGGCCCGACCGACACCGAAGCCGGCGCGGCCCCAACCCCCGCTCCCGGAGGAAACTTCCGTGCCGGCTGGAACGCTGTACCGCGGCCGGGAAGGAATGTGGTCCTGGGTGGCTCACCGAGTCACCGGCGTCCTCATTTTCTTCTTCCTGTTCGTTCACGTGCTGGACACCGCTCTCGTCCGTGTCTCCCCCGAGGACTACGACAAGGTCGTAGCCACCTACAAGACGCCGATCGTCGCCTGCCTTGAGTACGGCCTCGTCGCCGCCATCCTCTTCCACGCCCTCAACGGCCTCCGAGTCATCGCCGTCGACTTCTGGTCGAAGGGCCCCCGCTACCAGAAGCAGATGCTCTGGACCGTCGTCGTCGTGTGGCTCGTGCTGATGCTCGGGGCGATCTACCCCGTCCTCGGCCACGCCGCCCGTGAAGTGTTCGGGAGCTGACGTCCATGTCCACGACTGAAACCACCGCATCCGGCGTCGGCCCCGTCGAGGGCGGGTCCGTCTACACCGTCGACAACCCGGCGCCGCTCATCGAGCCGCCGCGCAAGCGCACCAAGAAGACCCCGACGTCCACCCGCGGCAACTTCGAACTGGCCGCCTGGCTGTTCATGCGCCTGTCGGGTGTCGTCCTCGTCGTCCTCGTCATCGGCCACCTGCTGATCCAGCTCGTACTGGACGGCGGCGTGTCGAAGATCGGCTTCGCCTTCGTGGCCGGCCGCTGGGCCAGCCCCTTCTGGCAGGTCTGGGACCTGGCGATGCTGTGGCTGGCGATGCTGCACGGCGCCAACGGCCTGCGCACGGTCATCAACGACTACGCGGAGCGCGCGAACACCCGCCTGTGGCTGAAGGCGCTGCTGTACGCCGCCACGGTGTTCACCGTCCTGCTGGGCACGCTGGTGATCTTCACCTTCGACCCGAACATCCGCTAGGCCACGGGGCTGAGGAAACCTGATGAAGATCCACAAGTACGACACCGTCATCGTCGGCGCCGGCGGCGCCGGTATGCGTGCCGCCATCGAGGCGACGAAGCGCAGCCGCACGGCCGTCCTGACCAAGCTCTACCCCACCCGCTCCCACACGGGCGCCGCGCAGGGCGGCATGGCCGCCGCGCTCGCCAACGTGGAGGAGGACAACTGGGAGTGGCACACCTTCGACACGGTCAAGGGCGGTGACTACCTGGTCGACCAGGACGCCGCCGAGATCCTCGCGAAGGAGGCCATCGACTCCGTCCTCGACCTGGAGAAGATGGGCCTGCCGTTCAACCGCACCCCGAACGGCACCATCGACCAGCGCCGCTTCGGCGGTCACAGCCGCAACCACGGCGAGGCGCCGGTCCGCCGGTCCTGCTACGCGGCCGACCGCACCGGCCACATGATCCTCCAGACGCTGTACCAGAACTGCGTCAAGGAGGGCGTGGAGTTCTTCAACGAGTTCTACGTCCTCGACCAGCTCATCACCGAGGAGGACGGCGTCAAGCGGTCCGCCGGTGTCGTCGCCTACGAGCTGGCGACCGGTGAGATCCACGTCTTCCAGGCGAAGGCCGTGATCTACGCCTCCGGCGGCTGCGGCAAGTTCTTCAAGGTGACGTCGAACGCGCACACGCTGACCGGTGACGGGCAGGCCGCCGTGTACCGGCGGGGCATCCCGCTGGAGGACATGGAGTTCTTCCAGTTCCACCCGACCGGCATCTGGCGCATGGGCATCCTGCTGACGGAGGGCGCCCGCGGTGAGGGCGGCATCCTCCGCAACAAGGACGGCGAGCGCTTCATGGAGAAGTACGCGCCGGTGATGAAGGACCTGGCATCGCGTGACGTGGTGTCGCGGTCGATCTACACGGAGATCCGCGAGGGCCGCGGCTGCGGTCCCGAGGGCGACCACGTCTACCTCGACCTGACGCACCTCCCGCCGGAGCAGCTCGACGCCAAGCTCCCCGACATCACCGAGTTCGCGCGCACCTACCTCGGCATCGAGCCGTACACGGACCCCATCCCGATCCAGCCCACCGCGCACTACGCGATGGGCGGCATCCCGACCAACGTCCAGGGTGAGGTCCTCGCCGACAACACCACGGTCGTGCCCGGCCTGTACGCGGCCGGCGAGGTCGCCTGCGTCTCCGTGCACGGCGCGAACCGCCTCGGCACCAACTCGCTGCTGGACATCAACGTCTTCGGCAAGCGCGCGGGCATCGCGGCGGCGGACTACTCGCAGAAGGCCGACTACGTCGACCTGCCGGAGAACCCGGCCGAGTTCGTCGTCTCCCAGATCGAGCGGCTGCGCAACTCCACCGGCAACGAGCGGGTGGCGGAGCTGCGCCGCGAGCTGCAGGAGACCATGGACGCCAACGTCATGGTGTTCCGCACCGAGCAGACCATCAAGACGGCCGTCGAGAAGATCGCCGAACTCAAGGAGCGCTACAAGAACGTGGCGATCCAGGACAAGGGCAAGCGCTTCAACACGGACCTGCTGGAGGCCATCGAGCTGGGCAACCTGCTCGACCTCGCCGAGGTCATGGCGGTGTCGGCCCTGGCCCGCAAGGAGTCCCGCGGCGGCCACTACCGCGAGGACTACCCGAACCGCGACGACGTCAACTTCATGCGCCACACCATGGCGTACCGCGAGGTCGGCGCCGACGGGTCGGAAACCGTCCGTCTCGACTACAAGCCGGTCGTCCAGACCCGCTACCAGCCGATGGAGCGTAAGTACTGATGGCTACTCCCGTAATGGACAAGGTCGAGGCGCAGTCCGCGGCGTCCCCGTACATCACGGTCACGTTCCGGGTCCGCCGCTTCAACCCGGAGGTCTCCGCCGAGGCGACCTGGCAGGACTTCCAGCTGGAGATCGACCCGAAGGAACGCGTCCTCGACGGCCTCCACAAGATCAAGTGGGACCTGGACGGCACGCTCACCTTCCGCCGCTCCTGCGCGCACGGCATCTGCGGCTCCGACGCGATGCGGATCAACGGCAAGAACCGCCTCGCGTGCAAGACGCTGATCAAGGACATCAACCCGGAGAAGCCGATCACGATCGAGCCCATCAAGGGCCTGACGGTCCTGAAGGACCTGGTCGTGGACATGGAGCCGTTCTTCCAGGCGTACCGCGACGTGATGCCCTTCCTCATCACGAAGGACACCAACGAGCCGACGCGTGAGCGTCTGCAGTCGGCGGAGGACCGCGAGCGCTTCGACGACACCACGAAGTGCATCCTCTGCGCCGCCTGCACCTCGTCGTGCCCGGTCTTCTGGAACGACGGCCAGTACTTCGGCCCGGCCGCCATCGTCAACGCGCACCGCTTCATCTTCGACTCGCGCGACGAGGCCGGCGAACAGCGCCTGGAGATCCTGAACGACAAGGACGGCGTCTGGCGCTGCCGCACCACGTTCAACTGCACGGACGCCTGCCCCCGCGGCATCGAGGTGACAAAGGCGATCGCCGAGGTCAAGCGAGCCCTGATCACGCGCCGCTACTGACGCCCGGTCCCCGCCGAGAGCGCCACGCGGGCCCCTCTTCCCCTTCCCGGGGGGGGGAGGGGCCCTTGTGCATGGGTGGCCTTGTCATCCGCCGACCTCTCGCCTTCCCAGGCAGCCAGGTCGTAGCTCACGACGTGCGAACCCGGCCTTCGTCTTCTCCTTCGGGCAACGTCTGGGCGCTCGCCCTGCGGCTCGGCTTCCCGCGCCCGATCGCGCCGCTGATCGCGTGCGGCAACCGCCGCGCCTCCCGCTGCCCGGCCTGCTCCCGCCTCCACGCCGCTGGCAGCCACCGCCTCATCCGCGCCGGCCTTTGCGGCGTGTGTCGGCGCCCGCCGTTGGCGGGCCGGTTGCCGTCAGCGTTGCCGTCAGAAGGCAACCACTGCCGGGAAAGTCCGGCCGGATCGATGGCAACAGGGAACGGGGCATCCAGGCGGGTGGTCGCTCCCGCGAGGGCGGTCTCCCGAAGACCTCGAACACGTCGCCCAGGAACGCAACGGCCGCCCACACAAGACGCTCGGCTGGGATACCCCAGCCGAGCGTCTACGTGATCTGCTCACCACCTGGAACCAGGTGGTGTTGCGACGACCCCTGAACCCAAGAAGTGCGGACAGGGGCCCCGCAGGTGCCGGTGCGTCAGCCGCGCAGGACGCGGCCCTGGGCGTCTGTGCGGTTGTTGCTCGTGAAGAAGATGATCGCGTCGATCAGGGCCCAGAAGCCGAGGCCGCCGCAGGTGAAGAGCTGGGCGAGGGCCATGCCGGTGTGGCCGGTGTAGAAGCGGCCGATGCCCAGGCCGCCGAGGAAGAGCTGGAGGACACCGGCGACGACCTTGGACTTGTCGGAGTAGGGGCGGCCCTGGGGGTCGTAGCCGTAGGGCGTGGGCGCGGGAACGGACATGCGTGTGGCTCCTGTTGTGCATTACGGGGACGGGGTCCGGGCGAATGCGGCAACAGCGGCGGGACGGTGTGCGGCATGCGGCATGCCGAACCGTGCGGCCCGTGCGTGATGATTCCCCCGGCGATCTTGGATCGTAGAGGGGGCCCGGGCGGGGTGGGGAGGGCTCGCCTCACATTGTGTCGGTTCTGTGATCGATGGCCGGAAAGCGGCGGTGGGACGGAGCGGCCGATCCGGGGTCAGAGCACGTTGCGGGCGACCGTCCAGGCGAGCGCCGTCAGCAGGATCGCCGCCTGGGCGCGGCGGGAGAGGGCGGGGCGCCAGCGGCGGCCCCGGAGGCCTTCGTAGGTCCAGCGTGCGAGCAGGGCCAGCGCGAACGGGGAGGCCAGCAGGAGGAGGCGGTTGTCCAGCCAGGCGGCGTGCAGGTCGCCGTGGAGGAGGTCGTACGTCATGCGGGTGCCGCCGCAGGCCGGGCAGAGCAGGCCGGTGACGAGGCGGAACGGGCACCGCGGGAGCAGATGGCCGGATTCGTGCGGGTCGGTGACGTAGAGGTATCCGGCGCCGGCGGCTCCCGCGGTGAGCAGCCCGAGGGGGGCCGCCGCGGGATGCCGCACGGCGGCCCGGAGGTATGCCCACCGGGGCTGCGGGTGCCGGCGGGCCGGCGTGTGCGCGGACACGGGCGTCTCAGCTGCGCAGGACCCGGCCCTGGGCATCCGTCTTGTCGTTGCTCGTCAGCAGCATGATGCCGTCGATGAGCGCCCAGAAGCCGAGGCCGCCGCAGGTGAAGAGCTGGGCGAGGGCCATGCCGGTGTGGCCGGTGTAGAAGCGGCCGATGCCGAAGCTGCCGAGGAAGAGCTGGAGGACACCGGCGACGATCTTCGACTTGTCGGAGTACGGCCGCCCGAAGGGGTCGTAGCCGTACGGCGCGTTGGGGTCGCCGGTGTAGGTGCCGGGCGGCACAGCGCCCTGCGGGTAGCCGTAGCCCGGCTGCTGGTAGGCGCCGCCCTGCGGGTAGCCGTAGCCCGGCTGCTGCGGCTGCTGGTAGGGGCCGGCGTTCGGGTAGCCGTAGCCCGGCGGCTGGTTCGGCGGCTGCTGTGGCTGTTCGCTCAAGGTATCCGTGCTCCTGGGATGCGGTTCCCGCGCCCACTGCGCGGGCCCGTGGCTGCTCGCGGTCGCGAGCCACGGACATCTTGCCTGACGTGTCCTGAACGGGTGAAGTCCCGCAGGGGTGCCCCCTGGGCCGTCCCTGCCGCAGCCCCTTCGGGGCGGGGTGGTCTGTGCCTGGGTGTCGTCAATCGTTCACTGCTGACTTTATTGCACCTATTTTGATCGTATGTCAGATGACGAGTCGTACGAGCTGCTCGGGTTCGACAACGTGCTGATGCCCGTCGGGGATCTCGCGGAGGCCGTGGGGTTCTACGAGCGGGCGGGGTTCGCGGTGGGCTTCCGGTTCGACGAGGCGGGCATCGCGCTGCTGCGGGTCGGCGAGGAGACGCCGGGGGTGCTGCTGCGACGGGAGGAGGGGGTGCTGCACCGGCCGCCGGGGTGGCCGTGTCCGCGGCTGTGGATCGAGGTGCCGGACGCGCGGGCGATGGGCGAGCGGCTGGCGGCGGCCGGGATCCCGCCGCTGGAGGAGCCGTTCTCCGTGGCCACGGGGTGGACCGTGGAAGTCGCCGACCCGTGGGGGAACGTCGTCGGCTTCACCGACTACACCAAGCGGCCCGAGCTGGGGCGCAGACGCGCGGCACCCTCGACGAGGTCACCGTCGTCGGGGACGCCGGGCAGGTCCACCGGGGCGCCGCCGCCTGGATCGTCGTCCTGGGAGCGTTGAAGGAGCACCGGCCGCTCGCCCACCGGCTCGGCGGCAGCCGCACCGGGAGGCTCGTCGTACGCAAGGCGGTGCCGGCCGCCGCCCGGTGGCGGGGCGAGGCCCGGCACCGGACCGGGTGGGGCGGGCGCGTGTACCGCGGCGCGGACGGTTGGTCGTACGGCCCCTCCTACGGCTGGTTCCGCGCCCAGGCCGCCGGCTGCGACGACGGCTCCTGCGCCACCGGCCCGCTTCAGGACAGGCACTGAGGCCCCCGACCCCGCCCGTTAGGCTCTGTATCCGTGCCCGTGACACCCCTGCCCGAACAGCCCGAACAGCCCGGTCAGCCCGGTCAGCCCGCTGAGCCTGAACCGTCCCGTTCCGTACGGCCCGAGAAGCCGGGCGGCCCGGGCTGGACCGCCAAGGGCGCGAAGGGCGTCACGGGCGGGAGGGCCGGCAAGGGCGACGGCCCGCACGACGGTCCCGCGACCCCCAAGTCCGAGCAGACCCGCGCGCTGATCCTGGAGACGGCGATGCGGCTGTTCCGGGAGCGCGGCTACGACAGGACCACCATGCGGGCCATCGCCCAGGAGGCGGGGGTCTCGGTCGGCAACGCCTACTACTACTTCGCCGGCAAGGAGCACCTGATCCAGGGCTTCTACGACCGTATCGCCGCCGAACACCAGGCCGCCGCACGGGAGATCCTGGACCGCGAGACCGACCTGGAGGCCCGCCTCGCGGGCGTGCTGCGGGCCTGGCTGGACGTGGCGGCGCCGTACCACGAGTTCGCCGTGCAGTTCTTCAAGAACGCCGCCGACCCCGACAGTCCCCTCAGCCCCTTCTCGCAGGAGTCGGAGCACGCCCGCGAGGAGGCGGTCTCCGTGCACCGTGAGGTGCTGGCGGGGGCGCGGAAGACGAAGGTGCCGGAGGAGCTGCGGGACGTACTGCCGGAGCTGATGTGGCTGTCGCAGATGGGTCTCGTCCTGTACTGGATCTTCGACCGGACGGAGGGCCGTGAACGCAGCTACCGGCTGGCCGACCGGGGCGCGAAGCTCACCGCGCGCGGTGTGGCGCTGGCCCGGTTCCGGGTGCTGCGGCCCCTCGTGCAGGAGGTGCACGAGCTGTTCACCGACTTCCTGCCCGGCATGACCCGTGTCCTGCCCGACCCGAACGGCAACGGGCGCCGAGGCCGGACGTCACCCGAAGGCGAGTGACCCCCGGACGCCCCGGCGCCCGCCCCCGCGTCAGCTGACCGCGTCCACCTCGCCCTCCGTCAGCTCCACGTCGAACACCAGCGGCCCCTCCCCCACCGTCACGTGCCGGGCCCGCGAGCCGTACGACGAGGCCGTCGCCGCCAGCAGATACGTGCCCGGCGCCGGGACGGAGACGATGTACGAGCCGTCGGCCAGGGAGCGCACGAGGTCCAGTTGCCGCCCGCCGGAGGTCAGCAGCGTCACCGAGGCGCCGTGCACCGGGGCGCCCGAGGCGTCACGCACATAACCGTGGATCGCTGACGCGGGCCCCGCGGGCTGTGCCGGGCTGGGCGCCGGGTCCTCCGCCGGTTCCACCGCGAGGTGCGGCAGCCGCTTCTCCAGCCACGCCGGCAGCCACCAGTTGGACCTGCCCAGCAGATGCATCGCCGCCGGCACCAGCGCCGTACGCAGCACGAACGCGTCCAGCGCGACCGCCGCCGCCAGGCCGACGCCGGCCATCGCCGCGCCGGAGTCGCCGCTGAGGACGAACGCGAGGAAGACACACACCATGATCAGGGCCGCGGAGTTGATCACCCGGCTGGTCTCGGCGAGGCCGACGCGGACCGCGCGCGCGTTGTCCTTGGTGTGCACCCACTCCTCGTGCATCCGGCTGACGAGGAACACCTGGTAGTCCATCGACAGGCCGAACAGCAGCGACAGCATGATCACCGGCAGGAAGGCGTTGATCGGGCCCTCCTTGCCGAGACCCAGCGTGTCCAGGCCCCAGCCCCACTGGAACACGGCGACGAGGACACCGAAGGAGGCCGCGGCGGCGATCAGGTTCATCAGCGCCGCCGTCAACGGCACCACCAGGGAACGGAACGCCAGCAGGAGCAGCAGGAATCCGAGGCCGATGATCGTGGCGACGAAGTACGGCAGGCGTTCGCCGGTCACCGACGCGAAGTCCTTCGACACGGCGGTCACCCCGCCGACATGGGCCTCGGCTCCGGCCTTCGGGATGACCTCGTCGCGCAGGGTGTCGATGAGGTCGTCGGTCTCCTTCGACTGCGGGGACGTCGTCGGGATCACCTGGATGACGGTGACGCCGTTCGCCGGCGGCAGCGGTACGGCGCGGGCGACACCGTCGGTGGCGCGGATGCCGTCGGCGAGGGCGGTCGCGTCACCGCCGTCGGTCACCACCTGGAGCGGGCCGTTGAAACCGGGACCGAAGCCCTCCGCGAGAAGGTCGTACGCCTTGCGGGTCGTCGTGGACGCGTCGTCGTTGCCCTGGTCGGTGGCGCCGAGCCGCAGCGACAGCACGGGCAGCGCCAGCACCGCCATCACGGCGACGGCGAGGACGGCGATCGTACGGGGCCGCCGCTGCACGGTGTGCGACCAGCGGACGGCGAGCCCGCTGGTGCGCTCCGGCTCGGGCCCCTCCGCGGCCAGCCGGCGCCGCTGACGGCGGCTGAGGACACGCGGCCCGAGGAAGCCCAGCAGCGCCGGCAGCAGGGTGATCGCGGCGAGGACGCTGAGGACGACCGTGAGGGACGTGCCGATGACGACACCGTCGAGGAACCGCAGGTTCGTCACGAGCATCCCGGCGAGCGCGATGCACACCGTGCCGCCCGCGAACAGCACCGCCCGGCCGGAGGTGTTCAGCGCGGTGACCGCCGAGGTCTCCGGTTCGGTGCCCTGGAGGACGCCGCGCCGGTGCCGGGTGACGATGAACAGGGCGTAGTCGATACCGACACCGAGACCGATCAGGGAGGACAGCAGCGGCGCCAGGTCGGGGATGTCGGTGGTGTGGCTGAGCAGCTGCACCCCGAACAGGCCGATGCCGACACCGAACACGGCCACCGCGATCGGCAGCAGCATCGCGAACAGCGAACCGAACGCGAGGAACAGCACGATCGCGGCGGCGGCCAGACCGACCATCTCCGCGAGACCCTGCGGGGGTTCCTGCACCCGCTGGATCGCCTGCCCGCCCAGCTCCACCTGTAGCCCGTCGAGGCGGGCGCCCTGCGCCATGTCTACGACATCCTCGATCAGGGCCTTCGGGATCTCGTCGGCCCGCTGCGTGAACGTGATCTGCGCGTACGCGATACGCCCGTCACGGCTGATCTGCGCGGCGCCCTGCTGCCCGGTGTACGGGCCGGAGACATCACCGACACCGTCCATCGCGGCGATCCTGTCCAGGACGGGCTGGATCCGGGAGCGGACCGCGTCGTCACGGACGCTGCCCTGCTCGACCTTCCACACCACCGTGTCGGTGTCGCCCGCACGGTCCGGGAAGGCCTTCTCCATCAGGTCGTACGCGCGTTTGGAGTCCGTGTCCGGCAGGGAGAAGACATTCGCGTAGTCCGTGCCGGCCGCGGACGCGGACGCCGCCAGGCCCAGCAACGCCCCCACCCACAGCAACAGGACCACCAGCCGGTGCCGGTAGCACCAGCGTGCCAGTGCAGTCACGCTCAAGCTCCTTCGGTCTCGGGCGGATCGCCCTCGCTCGGTCCCCCGGGTCCTGGCAGCAGCATCGGCAGGGGTACGGGCGCGCGGACACCCGGCGCGCGTGACTCTCAACGAACTCCAAGGGTCACCGGAGAAAGCCCAGGACGACTCTCAAGGAACTCCAAGACTCCGGCCGCCCCGAGGCCCGTCCGCGCGCCGATACTGGGGACATGACGACGGCATCTGGACCGCCCGGCACCGTACTGGTGGTGGAGGACGAGGAGTCCATCGCGGACGTCCTCGCCATCGCGCTGCGCTACCACCGCTTCGAGGTGATGACCGCGCCCACCGTCCGCGAGGCCCTCGCGCTCGCCGAACGCACCCGGCCCGACGCCGCGCTGCTCGACGTGATGCTGCCGGACGGCGACGGCCGCACCCTCGGCCGCGAACTGCGCGCCCGCAGGCCCGAGATGGCGCTGGTGTTCCTCACCGCGCGCGACGCGCCCGCGGAGATCGTCGGCGCGCTCGGCTTCGCCGACGACTACATCACCAAACCGTTCAACATCGACGAGGTCGTCGCCCGGGTCACGGCCGTGCTGCGCCGCACCCGCCCCGCCGACGTGCTGCCGCAGCGGCCCCCGCTGCGCTACGGCGACCTGGAGCTGGACGAGACGACGTACTGCGTGCGCCGCGCGGGCCGCACGGTGGAGCTGACGCCGACCGAGTACGCGCTGCTGCGGTTCCTCGTCCGCAACGGCGGGCGGATCGTGCCGAAGGAGCAACTGCTGCGGCACGTCTGGCAGTACGAGCACGCGCCCGCCGAGTCGACGGTCGTCGAGACGTACATCAGCTATCTGCGGCGCAAGCTGCACGCGCTGGGCCCGCCGGTGATCACCACCCGGCGGGGTGTCGGATACGGGCTGGCATGACGCTCCGGCCCCGCCTGCTGCGGCACGCGCGCCGGCTGCGCCACCCGCTCCGGCTGCGTCGCCCGCTGCCGCGGCGGCCCCGGCTGCGCTCGCTGCGCGCCCAGCTGACCCTGGCCAACGTGGTGCTGCTGGCGCTCGGCATCGTCGCCGCGACCGCCGTCAGCCTCATGGGCATGCGGCACTATCTGCTCGACCAGATCGACAACGAGCTGACCCGCAGCCGTGACTCGCTGGCCGCGGCCCGGCTGACCGTGCGGCAGATCGACTCGCTGAGCGTGATGGCGTTCGTCCGCGAGCAGATCGCGCCCGGCCAGGCCTCCGGGGAACGCCCCGCACCGGACACCCTGTACACCGCGCTCGACGCACAGGGCGAGCCGTGCGCCATGTTCGGGGTGGCGCCGACCGACGCCCAGCGCGATCTCGCGCGGGCGATCGGCGACCCGGACCCGCTGGTCAGCGCCCCCGACCCGGTGGATGTGTCCGTGGGCGACACCCCGTACCGGGCGACCGCGATCCGCCTCGCCGACGGCACGTACATCCTGTTCGCCGCGTCCACCGGCGCACTGCACCAGGGCGTCACCAAGGCGCTCAAGCTGGATCTGACCGTGGGCACGCTGCTGCTGGCGCTGCTGGCCTGCCTGACCATGTTCAGTGTGCGGCGGCGGATGCGCCCGCTGGAGGACATGGTGGAGACCTCGTCGGCGATCGCCGAGGGCGATCTGACCCGCCGGGTGCCGTCCAGCCGGGAGGCTTCGCTGGAGGTGGAGCAGCTGCGCCTCGCGCTGAACTCGATGCTCCAGCAGGTGGAGTCGGCGTACCGGACACGGGAGCGCAGCGCGGCCCAGCTGCGCCGGTTCGTCGCGGACGCCTCGCACGAGCTGCGCACGCCGCTGTCGGCGATACGCGGCTATCTCCAGCTGTACGACAAGGGGATGCTGCGCGAGGAGACCGAGCGGCGGCGGGCCTGGGCGCGGGTGATGGCGGAGGCCGACCGGATGGGGCATCTGGTGGACGAGCTGCTGACGCTGGCCCGGCTGGACCAGCAGCCCGAACTGCGGTTCAGGAACGTGGACGTGAGCCGGCTGGTGCGGGAGGCGGCGGAGGATCTGCGGGCGCAGCAGCCGCAGCGGCCGGTGACCGTGGAGGCGGATGGGGCGCTGCTGGTGCAGGCCGACGAGCCGGGGCTGCGGAAGGTGCTGGGGAACCTGGCGGCGAACGTACGGGTGCACACACCGGCCGATGTTCCGGTGCGGCTGTCGGTGGAGCGTGCCGACGGGGAGGTGCGGCTGTGCGTGGAGGACAAGGGGCCGGGGCTGGCCGCGGAGGACGCGGCGCGGGTGTTCGACCGGTTCTTCCGGGCGGGCGGCGGTGCGGGCAGCGGGCTCGGCATGGCGATCGTGCAGGGTGTCGTACGGGCGCACGGCGGTGAGGTCACGGTGCGTACGGCGCCGGGTGAAGGGCTGGCGGTGACGGTGACGCTGCCGCTGCGGGGGCCGGCGGACACGGCTTAGGGGCGCTGTGTGCGGGGGTGCCGATTGCGTGCCGCTCTGCGGGTGCCGGGGTGCGGCAAGGCCGGGCGCGGCACTCGGGATACAGAAGACAACATACGGCATACGGGATGCGGAAGGCGGTGTACGAAAGGCGCCCTGCGGCATACGGAAGACCGCCCCCCGGCATACGGAAGGCGGCCTGCGGCATGGCGATGTCTGCTCCGGGCCTCAGATCCAGGTGAGGCTCCACAGCCGGAAGACGCCGCTGCCGTCGGACAGGTACTGGCCGCCGCCCACGTCCTCGCTGGTGACGATGTACTCCTTGCGCTGCCACAGCGGAATCGCCGGTACGTCCTTGGCGATACGTTCCTGCACCGCGCGGAGGTCCTTGGACGCCCGCGCTCGGTCGGCGTACTGCTGCGAGGACTTGATCAGCCGGTCCACGACGGCGTTGCTGTAGCCGGTGTTCATGGTGCTGTCGGTGCCGATGAGCGGTGAGGCGAAGGTGTCCGGGTCGGGGTAGTCGGCGACCCAGCCGACGGCGTACGCGTCGAGCTTGCCGGTGGCCCAGCGCTTCTGGAAGTCGGTCCACTCGTAGCCCTTGACGTCGACCTGGAACAGGCCGGACGCCTCCAGCTGCCGTTTGATCTCCTCGGCCTCCTCGGCGGCGGCGCCGCTGCCGATGCCGTAGCCGTAGGTGAAGCGGACGGGTGTCTCGACGCCCGCGTCCTGGAGCAGGGCGCGCGCCTTGGCGACGCTCTGCGTCGGGTAGGCGTCGAAGAAGGACGTGGTGTGGCCGATGAGGCCGGTCGGGATGAGCGAGTAGAGCGGGTCGACGGTCCCGTCGTACACGGTGGAGGCGAGCCGTTCGCGGTCGATGATCCAGGCGATGGCGCGGCGCACCTCGACGTCGTGCAGCGGTGAGCCCTTGCGGGTGTTGAAGTACAGGTTGCGGGTGTCGGAGCTGTCGGCCTCGGTGACGCGCTGGCCGGGGTCGCTCGGGTTGAGCTGGGCGAGGACGTCCGGCGGCAGCTGCCGGGTGGCGACCTGGACCTGCTTGGCCTTCCACGCCTCGTCGAGCGCCTTGGGGTCCTTGTAGTAGCGCAGGTCGACGGGTGCTCCGGTGCTCTTCACGGCGCCCTTGTAGCGCGAGTTGGGCGACAGTGTCGCGGAGGAGCCCTTGGTGTACGAGGTGAGGGTGTACGGGCCGGTGCCGTCGACGCTCGTGTCGGTGCGCAGTTTGTCGGCGGGGTAGCGCTCGGAGTCCACGATGGCGCCGGCGCCGGTGGCCACCTTGAACGGGAAGGTGGCATCCGGTGAGGTCAGGTGGAAGGTGACCTTCATGCCCCGGGCGTCCACGGAGGCGAGGGTGGACAGCAGGGCGGCCGGGCCGACATCCGAGTTGATCTTCTTGACGCGGTCGAAGGAGAACTTCACGTCTTCCGCGGTCATCTCGCGTCCGCTGGGGAAGGTGAGCCCCTCGCGCAGTGTGCACCGGTACGTGGTGAGGCTGCCCGCGTCGAAGGAGCAGCTCTCGGCCGCGTCCGGGACGGGCTGGACGCCGCCCGGCTCGTAGGTGAGCAGCGACTGGTAGACGTTGCTGAACAGTGCCCAGGAACCGGCGTCGTAGGCGCCTGCCGGGTCGAGCGAGGTGATCGAGTCGGTGGTGCCGACGACGATGGTGGCGCCCTTGTCGCCGTCCGACGGCAGCAGTTGCCAGGCTCCGAGACCGGCCGCCGCGAGCACGAGCAGCGCAGCCAGAACCCGCATGCGAACAGATCGCATGGTGTTGGTGTCCTCCCCAGGCCCTGAACGGGCCCCCCACGTGTGCCACTCCCCTGTGGCGTCCACCTCCCCTGGTGGCGGGGCTCACCTAATCACACGGGTTTCGGCGGGGGAAGAGATCGTTTAGTGAAATAAGGAAAGACTTACCTTCGTGGCCGGGCCGTCAGATGGCGCGTGCGGCCAGTTGGACGACGGTGATGTCGGAGGGTGCGCCGACCCTGGTGGGCGGCCCCCAGGCGCCGGCGCCGCGGGAGACGTACAACTGGGTGTCGCCGTAGCGTTCCAGGCCGGCCACGGTGGGGTTGGCCAGTTCGGCGATGAGGCTGCCGGGCCACAACTGGCCGCCGTGGGTGTGGCCGGAGAGCTGGAGGTCGACGCCGTGCCGGACGGCCTCGTGGATCTGCACGGGCTGGTGGGCGAGGAGCACGCACGCGCGCGTGGTGTCTCGGTCGCCGAGGGCGCGGGCGAAGTCGGGGCCGTGGCCCTCGTTCTCGCCCTGGACGTCGTTGACGCCGGCCAGGTCGAACCAGGGAAGCTCGGTGCGGGCGTTCTCCAGCGGGCGCAGTCCGAGGTCGCGTACCTCGGCGACCCACTGTTCGGCGCCGGAGAAGTACTCGTGGTTGCCGGTGACGAAGAAGCTGCCGTGCCGTGCCTTCAGCCGGGCCAGCGGGGCGGCGGCCGGGCCGAGGTCCTTCACGCTGCCGTCGACGAGGTCGCCGACGACGGCGATCAGGTCGGGCTGGGTGGCGTTGATCGTGTCGACGACCTTCTCGGCGAAGCCGCGGCCGAGGACGGGGCCGAGGTGGATGTCGCTGACGACGGCGATGCGGTAGCCGTGGGCGGCGCGGGGCAGCTTGGCGAGCGGGACGGTGACCCGCTTCACGGACGGGCCGCGCAGCACACCGTACGTGCCGTACCCGACGGTCCCGACGGCCGCCGCGGCGGCGGCACCGGCGACGACGCGGGAGACGAACAGGCGGCGGGAGAGGGCGGACGGCTGCCCGGTCACGGGGG
>NZ_JALLGL010000085.1 GCF_023072675.1 Streptomyces sp. XM83C | reverse complement strand
TGGCGATCAGCCTCGCTCACCTCGCCGGATGGAAGAACAACGCCGCCGCCCACGACCACTACCGCAACCACCCCGCCGACGCCCTACGCGAACTCGGTCTCACCGGATGAGCACGCATCACGCCTGGCCGCCGGGGGTGCTGCGTCAGCTGGAGGGCGAGGTGCAGCCTCGCCACCCGGAGCGACGCAAACCATATTGGGTAGCAGTCACAATTTTGAAGCCCCGTCAGGTATGTCCTGGCGGGGCTTCTGCGTGGGGTGACGGCAGTAGTTGACGGCAACGTCAGCGGACGGACGCGGCGCAGGGCGGTGGTTCGTCGCCGTCGGCGTTGACTGTCTCGGTGTTTGTCAGGCCGTCGAGTGCGGTGCCGAGAGCATCGATGGCTTGGCGCTGGAGCCGGAGCCTCACGTGGGCGTAGACGCCGGCGGTGACGCCGATGTGGGCGTGGCCGAGGAGTTCCTTGATCACGACGAGTTCGACTCCCTGCTCCAGGAGCAGCGTCGCGGTCGAGTGCCTGAGGTCGTGAAATCGGATGCGGCGGAGGCCGGCCTTACGGAGGAGCGTGGTGAAGGTGTGGGTGAGGTTGGTCGGGTCGATCGGTCCGCCCTGCGGCGTGGTGAACACGTACCCGCTGTGCCGCCACGCGGTGCCCGCCGTATCCCGCTCGCGCTGCTGTTGCTCTTGGTGGTGCTTCAGCGACTGGAGGCAGCGGGCGGGGAGGGCGATGCGGCGCTCGGAGGCCCGGGTCTTGGTGGGCAGCGTGGTGAGCCCGCCGGTGCTGGTGCGCTGCAAGGTGCGGCGGACGGCAGCGGTGCCCCGGTCGAGGTCGAGGTCTTCCCAGCAGAGGCCGAGGAGTTCGCCTTTGCGGAGTCCGGTGTGGAGCGCGAGTTCGAACAGGGCATGAAGCCGGTGTCCGCGCACGGTTGTGAGGAACTGGCAGGCTTCGTCGGCGGTAAGGGGTTCGAAGCGTCGGGGCCGGGGTGTGCCGGTGCGGACGTTGCGGGCGACGTTGCGGGGGATCTCCTCTTCTCGCACGGCGTGTTCAAGTGCGGATTTGAGCACGGAGTGGATGTAGGTCAGCGTCAGCGGAGAGAGCCGCTTGGAGCAGCACGTTCCGACGGCGCAGCAACGGGGCTCAGGTCGGCTCGTGTCGATGTCGCGCACGCAGCACGGGCAGGCGGTGCGGAGCTGGTTGAGCCAGGTGCGGACGTCCTTGGCAGAGAGCTTGGCGAGCTTCTTCTTGCCCAGGCCGGGGACGAGGTATCGGTTGACGCAGGCGGTGTAGCGGGTGTGGGTGTTCTCGCGGAGGTGGTGGACGGCGACGTTCTCCAGCCAGTACGTCGGGTACGCGCCGACGCTGCCCTGCGCGGAGGGGACGGGGAGGCCGCGGTTGCTGGCGGCGATCTTCTCAGTGAGCTTGGCCAGGGCTTCCTTGCGGGTGGTGCCGTAGACGCGGACGCGGCGGCGGGTGTTGCCCTGTGCGAGGACGTATCCGGCGGCTTCCCAGTGGCCGTCCTTGCGCTGGTAGACGGTCCCGTCGCCGTTGGCGCGCACGTGGCGGGAGGCGGGGGTGTGTCGGGGTGTGGTCATCAGGCGGCTTCCTGGTCGAGGCGGGTGCGGATGAAGTCGGTCAGAGCGTGGGTGGGGATGCGGCGGGCGCGGCCGAGGGTGATCGAGGCGAGCTGGCGGGTGCGGAGCAGGCCGTAGACGGCAGAGCGGCCGAGCTGGAGGCGGGCCATGACCTGTGGAACCGTCAGCAGTTCCTCCGGCATGCTCGGCCTCTGGTGGGGCACGGCGGGTGCATGCGCGGTCATCAGCAGCCTCCTTCAGCGATGAACTGCCGTGCGAGTTCTCTGCGGTGCCAGACCGCGGCGGCGAGGAGTGCGGCGCCGGGGCTGTAGCCGGTGCCGAGGTAGGCCCAGTAGCCGACGACGAGGGTGGTGTCCGGGTTGGGCGCGGGCAGGCCGGCAGGGGCGCGGGCTTGTTCGGTGCGCCGGGCGCGGCGGGCGGCGCG
The DNA here is from genome assembly GCF_023072675.1 of Streptomyces sp. XM83C. Taxonomy (GTDB): domain Bacteria; phylum Actinomycetota; class Actinomycetes; order Streptomycetales; family Streptomycetaceae; genus Streptomyces; species Streptomyces thermocoprophilus. Next base: position 19,449 of record NZ_JALLGL010000085.1, on the reverse strand, counting down.
CAGCGCGCCGAGGGTGGTGGAGTAGGCGCGGGACTTGGTGGAGAAGTGGCCTCGGAAGCCGAGCATGTGGGCCCACTTCCAGAGCTTGAGGTGGGCGAACTCGGGCAGCCTGCCGAGTTCCCAGCAGGTGCGGATCATCTGCCGTACGTGGCGGGCGACGGCGAGGCGGGGCAGGGGCCGGGCCTGTCCGGTGCCGTCGCAGGCGGTGCAGGGGAGCGGGGTGCCGTGGGGCAGGAGGGTGGCACCGCGGCCCTGGCAGGGACGGCAGCCGGGTGCGCGCCCAGGGATCTGCCGGAGCTTTTCGGGCCTTGGCAGACCGTGCACGATCAGGTGGATCTTCGATCCGAGTTTGCCGCGGCCTGCCCTGCCAGGGTCTCGGCACCCTCCCGGTCCCCCGGCCCTCTCCCGCCGCATGGACAGGCGGTACAGGGCCTGGGTGGTGCCGTTGCGGGCCACGAACTCCAGGACGCCCCGGTCGTCAGCCCTCCGGCGTCCACCGCCTTGAGGACGCACCGGCACCTCGGGCATCACTCGATGGAAGGCATCGTGGCAGGAGTGGGGGCCCGCCGGTCAGCCCGCGTGGAAGCGCTCCGCGCTCCGTGGCCCGCACTCCGCCCCGGCACACGACTTCCGCCTCTCGGCGGGTAACCTACGGCGTCCCTTCCGCGTTCGCGCATCCGTGCGCATTCCGAAAGCAGGTACACCGCCGTGAAGCACGACCTGGGCGTTGTCGGTACGCCCGAGGCACGGACCTCGGGCACTCCCTCGGTGGGGCTGCCGCGATGAAGGTGCGGCGTACCTGGCGCGAGACCGAGCGCGAGCGGAAGAAGGGCAAGGGCGGCGGCTCGCTGAGCGGCGCGGCCGTCGCCAGGGCGGCCGGTGTCGCGCGGGCCGCGCTGCGCGGCCGACGGGGCTGGATGGCGGGCGGCGCCGTGGCTGTCGTCGTCCTGGCGGTCCTCGCGGTGGGCGGCGTATGGCTGTTCGGCGGCGACGAGAGCGAGAACACGCCGCCCGATCCGAGGGCGAGGCAGTACACCGAGATCGACGCGTGTCTGCTGACGGGGGAGAAGGGCGTGCAGGCGGGCACGCCCGCGGCCACCGTGTGGCAGGGGATGCAGGAGGCGTCCCTGGACACGCGGGCGCGGGTGACGTTCGTGCCGGTCATGGGGCCGCAGACCGCGGACAACGCGCGTCCGTTCCTGAACAGTCTGGTGCAGCGGCAGTGCGAGATCGTGCTGGCCGTCGGTGACGCGCAGGTCGAGGTGGTGTCGGCCGACGCCGGAAAGCATCGGGACGTCCGGTTCGTCGTGGTGAGCGACAAGGTGTCGGACGCGGCCAACCTGGTCGTGGCGAAGCCCGGTGAGGCGCTGAAGGACACGGTCGCGGAGGACGTACGGCAGGCCGTGCGGAAGGTCAACGCGTGACAAAGCGGCCCGATGTTCCCGGTGTTGGGCGGAGGATGCTCCTCCGTTGGTAAAGATCCGTTAATGAAAATGATCTTATGTGGATCATATGTGTCCACTAAGGCAAGCTTTTGAGGCTTCATTGACGCTTCTCAAGTAAAGGCTTGCCCATGCGTGTTCGCTGGGTGCGTAGCCCTCGCTTGTATCCTCCGGGTGGTTCCGGACGGCGCAGAGCGAGGGCTACGGCACTTTCTGTCCTTGTGTCCCTGTCTTTCATGCTGACCACGGAAACGGCAGAGGCCACGGGTGCCACCCTCTCGGCGCCGAAGATGCCCGAGATGTCCCTCTCGGGCCTGTGGAAATGGGTCAGTGAACCCGATGATCCGGACACCCCGGATCAAATGGGCGGTACCGCCCGCGGCAAGAGCCACCACGCCTCCGCCGACGCCACCGACGCCGACCGTGGCGTGGGCCGGGCGCCCGGCAAGGGCAAGGGACAGCTCGACGCCTACAAGCGCCCCGTGGACAAGCCGGAGCAGGCCACGACCGGCCCCGCGCAGGGCACCGGCAACAGCTTCGACCCCGCGACCAGCAGGCGGGACGCGAAGAAGTCGACGGAGACGTCGGACTACTACGTCAACGAGGACGGCTCCGTCACCGTCCGCCACTACACCGGGCGGGCCAACTTCAAGGCGGCGGACGGTTCCTGGCAGCCGATCGACACCAGCCTCGTCAAGGACGGCGAAGGCCGTTTCGAGCAGAAGGCCAACAACCTCGACGTCGACTTCGCGCCGAACGCCGCCGACGACCAGCTGGCCTCCGTCGCCCTGGGTTCGGGGCGCGCGCTGGCCTATGAGCTGCACGGCGCCGCCAAGGTTCCCGCGACGAAGAACGCCGACGGCACGATCGTCTACAACGGCGTGCTGCCCGACACGGACATCCAGCTCGTCCCGATAGCCGACGGCTTCAAGGAGAACGTCGTCCTGCGCTCGGCGGGCGCCGGCAACTCCTGGGTGTTCAAGCTGGACGCCAAGGGGCTGACGCCGCGGCTCAGCGACACCGGCGACGTGGAGTTCACCGACGCCGACGGCAAGGTGGCCGCCACCGTCCCGCACGCCTACATGGAGGACGCGGGCATCGACCCGCGCTCCGGTGAGGGCGCGCGTTCGGGCGCGGTCACGTACGAGCTGACCACCGTGGACGGTGAGCCGGCGCTGCGGATGACCGCCGACCGGGCCTGGCTGGACGACCCGAAGCGGGTCTACCCGGTCACCGTCGACCCGACCACGGTCCTGGCCAGCGAGGCGACGTACGTCCAGACCGACTACGCCGCCAACCGCTCCGCCGAGACCCAGATCAAGGTCGGCTCCTACGACAGCGGCACCACCAAGGCCAACTCCTTCCTGCAGTTCTCCGGCCTGGGGACGACGCTGAAGGGGATGAAGGTCACGGCGGCCAAGCTGAACGTGTGGGCGCTGTGGTCCTCGACCTGCACCGCCGAGCCGTTCTCGGTGTACCCGGTGACGAAGTCGTGGTCGCCGTCCACGACGACGACCTACCCCGGTCCGTCGTACGGCTCCGCCATCGGCACCGCCACCGTCGCGCCCGGCGCCTCCTGCACCAACACCTCCGGCAGCGCCAGCGTCGGTGTGAAGATGCCGGTGACGCTGTCCACGTCGTGGTTCACGCAGGTCGCCACCGGCGGCGCCAACTACGGCCTGGCGATGGCCGCGCCGACCAACGACAACCTGCACTGGAAGAAGTTCCACTCCGACGACTCGGCGACCGCCGCCTGGCGGCCGGCGCTGGAGCTGACGTACTCGGCGAGCACCGCGCCGCAGATCAACGCTCAGTACCCGCCGGACAACTTCCAGGCCAACACCCTCCAGCCGGAGCTGCTGGTCTACGCGAGCGACGCCGACAAGTGGCCGAACGCGTCCCTCACCTACAGCTTCGAGGTGTACGACGCGGACTCCGAGTCCACCACCCCGGTGGTCACCTCCGGTGATCTGACCAAGAGCAGCTGGAAGATCCCCGCGGGCAAGCTGAAGTGGTCCAAGAACTATGTGTGGTACGTCGGTGTGTTCGACGGCTACAAGGAGACCGTGCAGTCGGGCCGGTTCACCACGGCCGTACCGCAGCCGCCGGTCACCTCGGGCCTCGCGCAGAACACCGACGGCCACGAGTTCGACCCGTCCGAGGCGAACTACACCACCGAGGACAGCGACGCCGATGTCGAGGTGGTCGGCCCGTCCCTGGAGATCGAGCGGTCGTACAACAGCATCGACCCGCGCATCGACAGCGCGTTCGGCGCCGGCTGGTCGACGGTCGTCGACATGAAGGCCGCCGAGGTGAAGGCCCCCTCGGGCACCGTCACCAGCGTCATCGTCACCTACCCCGGTGGTGAGCAGGTCGCCTTCGGCCGCAACAGCGACGGCACCTTCCAGCCGCCGCTCGGCCGCTACGCGCGTCTTCAGTCGGTGTCCGGCGGCTACACGCTGACCGACAAGGACTTCACCGAGTACGCCTTCAAGCAGGCGACCGCGAAGGCCGGCACCTACGCCATCTCCGCGATCAAGGACTACGCGGGCCGCACCGAGACGTTCACCTACAACGCCTCCAAGCAGCTCACGAAGATCACCAACACGACGTCGAAGCGGTCGCTGAGCCTGACCTGGCAGACGCCGTCCGGTGCCACCGCGGCGCACGTCGCCACCGTGGCCACCGACCCGTCCACCGCGGGCGACGCGAGCACCGTGCAGACGTGGCAGTACAGCTACACCGGCGACCAGCTCACCAAGGTGTGCCCGCCGGCCGACGCCACGCACTGCACCGTCTACACGTACGTCACCGGCAACCACTACCGCACCACGGTCCTGGACGCCGACCCGTACGCGTACTGGCGGCTCGGCGAGGCGGCCGGCGCGACCGTCGCGAAGGACTCCATCGAGCTGAACCAGGGCCGCTACAACGGCACGTACCACAACGTGACCCTGGGCAGCTCCTCCGTCCTGGCCGGCTCGACGCAGACCACCGCCACGTTCAACGGCACCACCTCCTACGTGGAGATGCCGTCCGCGCCGGGCGCGACCCCGTCGTACATGTCGGTGTCGCTGTGGTTCAGGACGACCACCGCCGGCGGTGTGCTCTTCTACTACGGCGACAAGCCGCTCAGCGACTCCGACCCGGTGAACAACACGACGAAGAACACCCCCGCGGTGTACGTCGGCACCGACGGCAAGCTGCGCGGCTGCCTGGCGATGTCCCCGTCGTGCAGCCCGAACATCGTCTCCTCGGCGACCGTCACCGACGGCAAGTGGCACAACGCGGTCCTCACCGGCCAGGCCACCAGCCAGACGCTCTACCTGGACGGTGTCGCGCAGGGTTCCCTCACCGGCACGATCAACGACTGGAACCAGCCGTACATCTCCCTCGGCGCGGGTGTGAACACCCAGGGCTGGCCGGCGATGAACCCGAACGACAAGCTCGGGCACTACACCGGTCAGATGGCCGAGGTCGCCATCTACTCGGAGCCGCTCGACCCGTCCGTGATCGCCGCGCAGTACCAGGCCGCGAAGCGGGCCGCCGGACTGCTCAGCAAGATCACCACGCCGAACGGCAAGACGCAGGCGTCCATCGTCTACGGCCCCACCGACGACCTGGTCACCCAGGCCACCGACGGTGACGGCGGCACCTGGAAGCTGAACCCGCCGACCGTCACCGGCTCCTCGCAGGTCTACCGCTCCGCCGTGATGGGCTCCGCCCCGTCCGGCTACTGGCGGCTCGCCGACACCGGCGGCGCCGCACAGGCCGCGAACGAGATCCACACCGGCTTCGGCACGTACAACACGGTCACCCAGGGAGTGGAGGGCCCGTTCGGCGCCGGTGACGTCACCGCGGCGACCTTCAACGGCACCTCCTCGTACGCGGAGATCCCGTTCAAGCCGGGTCACTCCTCCGCCGACCGGGCGATCGAGCTGTGGTTCAAGACCGCCAAGCCGGGTGTGATCGCCGCCGACCAGTACGGGGCACCGTCCGGTTCCGCCCCCGCGGGCGACTGGAACCCGCTGCTGTACGTGGGCGCCGACAACAAACTGCACGGCCACTGGTACACCGTCGCCTCGTCGGGCACCACCGCCTTCGGCACCACGAACACCGTCACCGACAACAAGTGGCACCACGCCGTCCTGTCGATCTCGGGCACCACCCAGACGATGTACCTGGACGGCGCGAAGGTCGCCGACTTCACCGGCGCGGCCAACGACCAGACGAACAACCGCACCTTCATCGGCGCGGGCTGGGCGAAGGGCTGGTACCAGGCCCCGGCCGACCTCAGCTTCTTCAACGGCTCCATCGCCGAGGTCGCGACCTACGGGCACGCCCTCGACGAGGACGACGTGGAGCGGCACTGGTCGGCGTACAAGGCGTCCTCCGGTATCGCGCCGGTCAGGACGGTCGAGCTGACCGACCCGACGAACAAGACGCTGACGTACGTGTACGACGCGGAGATGGGCAACCGTCTGCTCGCCGCGATCGACACCGAGGGCAAGCGGACGACGTACGGCTACGACACGGGCGGCTTCCTGCACACCGTGACCGACGCCAACGGCAACCGCAGCATCACCGGTCACGACGTGCGCGGCAACACGGTCTCGCAGACCGACTGCCAGGACACGGCCGCGAACAAGTGCGCCACGGAGTACTACACGTACTACCCGGACGCCACGACCGCGTTCCCGCCGATGGACCCGCGCAACGACCTGCTCCTGACCGAGCGGGACGCGCGTTCGTCCTCGGCGACGGACAACACGTACCTGACCACGTACGAGTACGACGCCGGCGGCAACCTGCTGTCGGTGACCACCCCGCCGGTGCCCGGCCACCCCGACGGGCGGACCGCGACCACCACCTACACCACGGCCACGACCCCCGCGGCCGAGGGCGGCGGTGCGACGGCTCCCGCGGGTCTGGTCGACACGGTCACCACACCGGGCGGGAAGAAGACGAAGTACGTCTACTACGCCAACGGTGACGTGGCCTCGGTCACCGACGCCAACGGCGCGAAGGTGACGTACACGTACGACAACCTGGGCCGGAAGGTCTCCCAGAAGGAGATCTCCGACGCGCAGCCGCAGGGTCTGACGACCACCTGGACGTACGACAAGAACGACCAGGTCGTCACCGAGACCGGCCCGGCGGTCACCAACCGCGTCACCGGCGCGGTCCACCAGGCGCGCACGTCCACCGTCTACGACTACGACGGCAACGTCACCTCGCAGACCGTCTCCGACCTCACCGGCGGGGACGCCCCGCGGACGACGTCGATGACGTACGACGCCTACAACCGCATGGCCACGCGCACCGACCCGGGCGGCGACACCACGTCGTTCGAGTACGACGTGTACGGCAACAAGGTGAAGGAGACCGACCCCGAGGGGAACGTCAACGCCTACACCTACGACGGTGAGGGCCGCCCCCTCACGACCAGCCTGCTCAACTACACCGGCGACCCGAACAACCCGTCGTCGCCGACCACGCTGGTGCAGGAGTCCCGGGCCTACGACCCGGCCGGCCGGCTGGCGTCCATCACGGACGCGATGGGCTGGGTGACGGCGTACACCTACACCGACGACGGCCTGACGGCCAGCATCACCCGCAAGGACCCCACGACGGGCAAGCAGTTCGTCGAGCAGTCCAACGAGTACGACATGGCCGGGAACCTGATCAAGCAGGTGACCAACGACGGCCGCACCACGATCACCTACACGGTGGACGCGGACGACCGGGTCACCTCCTCGGTGCTGGACCCGACCGGCGTCAACCGCACCACCAAGGTGTCCTACGACCCGGACGACAATGTCGTCAGCGAGTCGGAGACCGACCCGACGACGGGCGAGACCGCCACGACCGACCGGGTCTACGACAACCTCGGCAACGTCACCGGCATCGTCGAGCACGACGGCACCACCGCGCCGGTGGCCCGCTGGAAGCTGTCCGAGTCCTCCGGCTCCACGGCCGACGACACCTCCGGCGGCAACCGCAAGGTGACCCTGGGCAGCGGTGTGACCCGCTCCACCGAGAGGGGCGGCTCCGCCGTCTTCGACGGTACGGCGAACGCCTACGGCCAGACCGACGGGCCCGTCGTCAACACCGGCGGCAGCTTCACCGTCTCCGCCTGGGTCAAGCTGGCGTCCACCGCGGCGAACAGCACCTTCCTCGGCCAGGACGGCGAGTGGGCCAGCGGCTTCCAGCTGTACTACTCGACGACCTACGGCTGGACGTTCAACCGGCACGGCTCCGACACCCAGAGCGCCACGACCATCCGGACCTACTCCGGCAAGGGCACGGCGACCGCGGGCACCTGGACCCAGCTGACCGGTGTCTACGACCAGGCGACCGCGTCGCTGAAGCTGTACGTGAACGGCACGCAGGTGGGGACCACGACGTCCTTCACCACACCCTGGTCGGCCAACGGGCCGCTGCAGATCGGCCGGCGTCTCTACGGCGGCACCTACGCCGAGAACACCAACGGCTCGATCGCGGACGTCCAGGTCTACGGGCAGGCCCTGTCCGCCTCCCAGGTGTCGTCGCTGTACAACGGCACGCTCCCGGCGGCCGGCAGCGAGGTGCGCACCATCACCTACAAGCTGGACCAGCGGGGTCTGCCGCTGTCGATGACCGACGTCAACGGCAACACCACCGACTACGGGTACGACGAGGCCGCGCAGCAGACCACCGTCACCGAGCCGGTCGTGAACGCCGAGACGAACGGCGGCCCGGCCACGCCCGTCCGCCCGGTCTCGATGACCGGCTACAACACCTTCGGTGAGGTCACGGAGACGTCCGACCCGAACGGCAATGTGGTCGTCACCGCCTACGACGCCGAGGGTCAGGAGACCTCGACGAAACTGCCGGACTACACCCCGCCCGGCTCGACCACGCCGATCACGGCCGTGTCCTGGAACGAGTACAACAAGCTCGGCCAGGTCACCGCGGAGGTCGACCCGCTCGGCAACCGGACGACGTACACCTACACGCAGCTCGGCGACGTGGCCTCGGTCACCGACCCGGACGGCGCGAAGACCACGTTCGTCTACGACCCCAACGGCGACCTGCTCTCCACGACCCGCCCGAACGGCGCCCGTGAGGAGTCCACCTGGGACTACCTCGGCAACGAGCTGACCAGCACACAGATCGTGCGCCAGCCCACCGAGCGGGCCTACACGGCCATCAACGAGTACAACGCGCCCGGCGGCGACCTCTCCCGGGAGATCAGCCCGACGGGTGTGACCCGCTCGTACAAGTACAACGCGCTGGGCGAGGTCACCGAGGTGACCGACGCGGCCGGCAACACGTCCACGTTCACCTACAACATGCAAGGCCAGGTCCTGGTCTCCAAGGACCCGGACGGCACCAGCACGAAGAACACCTACGACGGGTTCGGGAACCTGGTCACCACCCAGGACCTGGACGCGCTGGGCAACGTCGTGCGCACCGCCCGCTCCAGCTACGACCGTGCGGGCAACCCGCTGTCGGTGACCGACTACCGCGGCCACACCACCAGGTTCACGGTGGATGCGACCGGTCTGGTCACCAAGGCGGTGGAGCCGGTCTCGGAGACCGAGTCCATCACCACGACCTACGGCTACGACGTGGCGGGCAACCGCACACGCTTCACCGACGGCCGTGGCAACCCGTTCATCACGACGTACAACACCTGGGGGATGCCGGAGAAGCTCATCGAACCGTCCACCCCGGCCCACCCGGACCTCGCCGACCGCACGTTCACCACGGTGTACGACGCGAACGGCCGGGTGAAGGAGGAACGCTCCCCGGGCGGAGTGACCGTCTCCTACGAGTACGACGCGAAGAACCGTCTGACCCGGACCACCGGCACCGGCGCGGAGGCCGACACGGCCGACCACGTCTACCGCTGGGACAACGACGACCGCATCACCGCCGTCGCCGGCAAGGGTGAGGACCTCAACACCTTCACCTACGACGACCGCGGCCTGCTGCTGTCGACGTCCGGCCCGTCGGGCTCGTCGTCCTTCGCCTACAACGGCGACGGCGCGATGACCTCCCGCACGGACGCCTCCGGCACGACGACCTACGGGTACGACAACGCCGGACGGCTCAAGACCGTCGGTGACGCCTCCACCGGCTCGTCGCTGACCTACACCTACGACGTCAACAACAACGTCAAGCAAATCGACTACGGCACCGGCAAGGCCAAACGGGAGTTCTCCTACGACTCCCTGGAACGCATCACCAACGACAAGCTGACCTCGCCCACCGGCAAGGTCCTCGCGTCCATCACCTACGGATGGGACGTCAACGACAACCTGACGTCGAAGACGACGACAGGCCTCAGCGGCGCCTCGTCCAACACGTACACCTACGACTGGGCCAACCGGCTCACCTCGTGGAACAACGGCACCACCACGGAGGTCTACGGCTACGACGCATCCGGCAACCGCACCCGCGTCGGCGGCGACACCTACACCTACGACGCCCGCAACCGGCTCACCTCGGACGGGCACAGCACGTACGCCTACACCGCACGCGGCACCCTGAAGACGATCACGGACGAGGGCGGGACACAGACCCTGCTCAAGGCCGACGCCTTCAACCGGGTGATCAACGAAGGCGACCGCACGTACACGTACGACGGCCTGGACCGCGTCCTGGCCGCCAAGGACGACACCGGCGCCGAGGTCTACAGCTTCCGCTACAGCGGCACGTCCAACGACGTCGCCTCCGACGGCTACGCCACCTACAGCCGCGACGCCGACGGTGGTCTGCTGGGCGTGAAGACCGGGACGACCGCGCGGCTGGCGATCACGGACATCCACGACGACGTGGTGGCCCAGTTCACCGACACGTCGGAGGCGCTGACCGGCTCCACGACGTACACGCCGTTCGGCAAGGTGGCCTCGACCGCCGGCATGCTGGGCAACCTGGGCTACCAGTCCGGGTGGACCGACCCGCAGACGGCCAAGGTCAACATGGCCGCGCGCTGGTACTCGCCGCAGACCGGCCAGTTCAACAGCCGCGACACGGTGCGCAACGACCCGCTGCCCGTCTCGGCCAACGCCAACCAGTACGCGTACGCCAACGGCAACCCGATGACGGCCACCGACCCGACCGGTCACTGGCCGAGCTTCATCGACAAGGCCGTCAAGAAGGTCAAGAAGAAGGTCAAGAAGGTCGCGAAGTCGGCCTGGAAGAAGACCAAGAAGGCCGTAAAGAAGGCCGCGAAGGTCGTCAAGAAGGCCGCCAAGAAGGTCAAGAAGGCGGCCAAGAAGGTCGTCCGCAAGGCCAAACGGGTGGTCAAGAAGGTCGTCCACCGTGTGGCCGACAGCGTGAAAAAGGTCAAGAGATACGTAAAACGGACCTATAAACGCGTCAAGAAGGTCGTCCACAAGGTCGTCCACAAGGTCAAGAAGACCGTCCGTAAGGTCGCCAAGGCTGTCAAGCACGTAGCCAAAAGGGCGGTCAAGGCGGCGAAGAAGGCCGTAAAGAAGATCGGCAACGGCGTCAAGAAGGCAGCCAAGGCCTCAGCCAACTTCGTCAAGCAGCACGCGGCGACGATCGCGTCGGTGGCCACGGGTGTCGTGGTCTTCGCGGGCTGCACCGCCATCACCGGCGGCGCCGGTGTCGTCGGCTGCGCGGCCCTCGCGGGCGCCGCGGCCAATGGCGTCGGCTACATGATGAGCGACGGTCCGAAGTCCATCGGCGGCTTCCTCGGCGCGGTCGCGATCGGCGGTCTCACCGGTGCTCTCGGTGGCGCGGCCGGCGGTGCTGCCTCCAGTGCGGTGGGCCGCCTGCTCGCCGGTGTCGGCAGCAAGGTGCTGCAGGGCGCGGCCACGGGCGCCGCGGGCGGTGCCGCGGGAAGCGTGGTCGACTATGGCGTCAGCTGCGCGATGACCGAGGAGGGCTGCAGCGCCAGCGGTGCGGCCAAGGCGACCGCCTTCGGCGCCGCCACGGGCGGCCTCTTCGGCGCGGCGGCCAGCAAGTTCGGCCGCAAGGGCGGTTGCCCGACGCACAGCTTCACCGGCTCCACCGGCGTGCTGATGGCGAACGCCGTCACCAAGCCGATCTCCGAGATCAAGCCCGGCGACTGGGTCCTGACGGCCGAGCCCGGAAAGAAGAAGAAGGAGAAGCACAAGGTCAAGGCGGTGATCGTCACCAAGACCGACCGTGACTACGTCGATGTCGTCGTAGCCACCAAGTCGGGTCCGAAGACGATCCAGACCACCAAGCACCACCAGTTCTACGAGGTCAGCCGCAATACCTGGACCCAGGCCGGCGACCTCAAGGCGGGCCAGAAGCTCCAGAACGGTGACGGTGGCACAACCGCCATCCTGAGCGTCAAGGAATACAAGGCCCAGCGCGTCACCTACGACCTGACCATCGACGGCCTGCACACCTACCAGGTTGTTGCGGACCGTGTGGCGATCTTGGTTCACAACTCCGACGAAGCATGCCCTGTGTTCAATCGGGACGCTGAGCATGCGCAACTTCCCGAAAACCGGACCGTTGCGCGGGGTGTGGCCGACAATGGTGAGCCACTGATTACCGCAAGTGGAATGCGTCAGGCGGATAGAAAGCTGATCAGCATCGTCAACGACAAGCTTCGGGGCCTTGGCATCCTCAAGGGGAGGGCCGGGTCAGGCTTCGCTGATCACGCTGAGCAGAAGATTGCCGCCATGATGTTGGCCGACGATTCGATCTCCAGCGCGGAAGTCGTCATCAATCATCCAGGAGGACCCTGCGGAGCGCCAGTGCTTGGGTGCCAAAAGGGGTTGATGGACGCGCTGCTCGGGAAAAAGAAGCTGAAGGTACACTGGCGGGACGAGAACGGCGAATGGAATGACGTGACCTGGGGAGGAAAGGATGAATAGTCTAGACGCGTACTATCGAAAAGAGCATGCGCAGAAGCCGGTGATTATAACATCTCCGGAGGCTGTAGACGACCTGATTGATGAGTTGATGTCGGGTCCAGAGGATCATAACCTCGCGCAACTGCACTCGCTGGATCGACCTTTGCTGCCGTCTGGGTTCCCGGATCATGAAGTGATGGTTGGCATCTCGCGCAGCAAGGACTCTGGGATCATCGCATTCATGGATGGGGATGTGGGGAACATTTTCTCTGCCGGTGAGTCCGTCAGTGAACCGGTGACCTCATATTTCCTCGCCGGACATTCGATGGAGTATCCGGAAGGTTGCGAAGTTCCAATCTCACTTGTCCGGAAAGCTGTGAAAGAGTTTCTGCTGACAGGCGGGAAGGTACCCACGTGTGTGGAGTGGAAGGAATCGGAGTTGTGGTAGTCAAAGAGATTGCCAGACACCGGTTTCGGTGAGGTCGGCCGACCTCAGGAAATGCGTCTTGGGTTTGAGTCATCACTGGTGGCTAGCTCGCCAGTGATCGGCTCATTCTGAGGTGTGAGGGTCCTATTGCAAGTGTTTCCCATCAATAGCGGAACCCTTCCTGATAGGGCCCTCACTCGCGTTTGCAGCATGGCCATCGACGTCACAACGCCATTCTTCTGTCCGCGGCTACGTCTTCCGCCATCGTCGAGGACGAAGGTTCGCTCGCAGGCCGGCCTCCCTCGGGCTCTCCTCGAGCGTCCCGGCCTCGCGGGCGTTGGAATCGGCGTTGTGCTGGAAATGATTCCGAACCGACGCGGACGCGCCGTCTACCAGGCCGTTGACCCTCGGGAGTGGCTCTACTGCCTGGACCCGGAGCTCGACACGATCGAGAACGGCCCCGCCACCCCAGCACGGGTCGCGAGGCTGGCGCGCGAAAACTCCGGGCTGACCCAGTGGTGGCTCGGGAAGCCGCTGAAGCGGATGAGGGACGGCGACCGGCTGTGGATCTACTTCGGCGGGGTCGAAGGAAAGATCGCGGCAATGGCGCACGTGAGGTCGTCGCCGCGACCGGCACCGGCCGGTTCGCAGAAGCCGTACGAGGTCGACGCCGCTCTGGACCAGAAGGCGACCCGGCTCTGTGCAAGTCGCCGGTACGACTTGAGGAGATGGAGCAGAAGCACCCGCAGGCATGCGGGGAGATGCGGGCGGCGGACGTGACGCTGGCCGAAGCGCGTGCCGGCCTCTGATCGCCCCTCCCACTGAGCGCGCACCGCACCGCGGTGCGCGGTCAGCTCTTGAGGGCGTACTCGATCCGCTCGAAGTCCTCAGGGCTGAAGTTGCCCCGGCTGATGGCCACGCTCCGGTTTTGGTTCGGCGTCACCACATTCCGATACGACGCCAGCTCCGGCACAGCGATCTTCCAGGTGGCCGCGATGCGCCCGAGGATAATCACTGCGTCACGGGACATGGCGCGGCGCACCAGGTGGAAGGCGAAGGACTGGGAGGGCAGCGTGTACAGGATCGGCCGCCACGACCGCGAATGGTAGCCGTGGAACTGCACGGCAAGGATCTTCCGGGCGAGTTCGTCGTGACTGTACCCCTGCCTCGTCAGGCCGTTCACGGTTCGGGACCACCACCGGAGTCCCGGATGGTCCTTGTCGGCGTGCGTCAGGAAGTGGTTGGGGGTCCCGCCGGCGCTCGCAATGTGCTGCAGGGTCCGCTCGGTCACGCCGGGCAAGGCGTAGGCGGCCGGGTCGGCGTCGCTCACTCCGGGGTTGGCCAGCAGTATGACTAGGGGCGCGTCGTGGAGGCCGGTGAAAGGTTCCGGTGGGAGTGTCAGGCTGAGCCGGTACGGTGCGTCCGAGGCGTGGACTTGGGTGTCGGCGAGGGCTTGCAAGTGCGGCAGGTCTTCGGGGACCGCCGAGGTTCTGCCTGTGCATGTGATCAACTCCAAGACACACGCGCCGCAGGCGTTGAACGCGAAGAAGGCGATGGAAGCCGGAGCACCCGCGATCCTGACTCGTCACACCAGTTCGTCTCTCGAGCGGTCCAACCGGCGTGCGGCCCAGGCACACGCACCACGGCCGCGCCGCTTCGCGTCCAATGCAACGTGGGAGGAATATCCCTTCGCCCACACGACAGAAGGCGGAGCGGGGGCAACCCTTACCCTGTCACCAGGCTCTGTGAACTCCAGTCACGGGTCGTTGCTCAGATGGTTCTGGGCCCGAAACAACATTCAGGACGGGGATCGCTTCGCGGTCCGAGTCGAGTAGTGGGGAGGTGATGACAACAATGCTCAGCCAGGCAATCGAACGACTGTGGGAAGAAGCCGAAAGGCTGAACCGGCCTGTCGTGGGATCTCGCGCGCCAGGCGTCACAGCAAGCGAGGTCGAAGCGGCGTTCGGAGCCTCGGTCCCGGAAGACGTCGTCACGTGGTTCGGTTATTCGAATGGAGTCGAGTACCATCCGGACCAGATCCAGGACGATGCGGCCCTCGTGCCGGGTTACGAACCGCTGTCCTTGAGTGAAGCAAAGGCGGTGCGGGATTCGCATCCGATCGGGGACCCCGTCCTCGGCGAGTTCTTCATCCCGCTGTTGGCGACGGGCGGTGGAGACTTCTATGCCGCGGTCTACGATCCGTCATTGCGGACGCCGAAGGTCGGTCATGTCATGATCGGCGGAGAAAGCGGATTGGTGTACGAAAGCATGGAGAGTATGGTGAATACTTTCTGTGAGTTCTACCGCACCGGAATTTTCTTCGTCAGCGATGAGGGAATCCTGGAGGCCGACGACGACCGGTGGGTCGAAGTCGAGGCGCGGTACGGGGCGTCCCGAGACTCGTAACCTCTGGTGCGATTGAGGCCCCACCGAGCGCGGCTCGGTGGGGCCTCTGCGTTGTGTGAGTTCGCGCCATTTCCGCGCTCCCGGTGTACTCCGACGACGATTTCGCCTCCGTCGTCCTGGAGAACGGCATCGAGACGATCATCGCGTGGCTTGTCCCGATCGGCGCGTCCGAGGCGGCGTACGTCCGGGAGAGGGGCTTGACCGCCTTCGAGGAGGAGCTGGCTCGGCAGGATCCCGAATTGCTCGATTTGAACCGGGCCGGCATGAAACTCTGAGATGACGCAAAGGCGCCCCGGGCTTTCTGTCCGGGGCGCCTTTCGCCGTCCTGGATGTCCTGGTGTCACGGCCCTGCCTGTGTTCGCGTCCAGCCGCCTTGGCGGCGATCAACTTCCTGCTCCAGCGTTCGCCCATGAGCCGGAAGCACCACAGAACCATGACACCCCTCCTTTTGGTCGAAGGGCTTCACGGCGAAGATCTCCTGGAGGTCGAGGAATCGGCACTCGCCGGTCTTGAAGTGCACCGAAATACAGTTGGACCCGTATCCGAAGTATGTGTCGTCACGGGTTTCGAGGAACTTCACGGTCTGGAACGCGAAGCAGTAGAAGTCCCCCTTCTTCGCCTGTCCTTCCCCGGTGTTGAAAAGCGCGAGCCCGCTGTCCTCGCCGAACCGTCGACGCAGCGCATCCGCGGCCACCAGACCTCGCGCTGCTCCATCACCGGAATCCCTGATGTGATCGACCATTTGTCAGAAGCTGGTGTCCTGGAACTTGCGCTGGTACACGTTCTCCGGTCGATCGAGGGATTGCAGGGGGATGTGGCCGGGCCGGGGACAGGCTTGATGCCCTCACCGGCAAGATACTGGTCGAACGCCTCGGCCACGTACGTGCAGTCGGTCATTCCCTTCTCTGGATTGAACCGCGGCGCCAGACGGGAAATGTCGGTCGTCTCGAACGATTCGACCGGGATCGGTGTCTTCTGAGGCGAGAGTCTCAGGGGGCCGCAGGAGACGGACGGGCGGTCCACGTGTCCGACCGGGTCGGCCGCCGGCGCCAGACCGAGGGGGTCCATGCTCAGGTAGCGGCCGATCTCGGGGTCGTAGTACCTGAGGTAGTTGTGGTGGAGGCCTGTCCCGGCATCGAAGTACTGCCCGGGGAAGCGCAGCGGGGTGCAGGCGTGGCTCCGTACCGACGAGGACAGCTTGCCCCAGTCGGTGGCTCGGGCACGCCAGGCGACGTCGCCGGATTCGTCGATCAGTTCGCACGGCGCACCCGACAGGTCCGACACGATCGCGAAGAAGCGGGCGTCGATCTCCTCCTGCGATGTGCTGAGGCCTGGAACCAGCCGTCGCATACCACCGACCGTGGGGTACCTGCGCGTGTCTGACGGTCCTCGCCCCCCAGGAGCGTGCACGTCGTCCCCGTCCGACCGCCCAGCTCTGGGCGGACGTCAGCCGCGTGGCGTCAGCTCGTACATCTGTTCGTCAAACCGCCTCACGGAATCGGACAGTCAACTATTCTGTCCGCGCGCCTGGTTGACGCTCGGTCATGTGTTCTGCCGGTGATACGATCACCGCACCTGCGGCGCGGGCGGACGCATGTGTTCCCGTGGTGGATTCCCCCAGTTGCCGTCAGTCGCCTGAAGAGAGTCTTATGACGGAATACATACAGAACCCTGTGCTCTGGGCTCTTGTCGTCGTCCTCGCCGTCGCCATCGCCGTCATCGTCCGTCAGCGCAAGGCGGCGCAGGCCCTGCGGCAGGAGATCGGCGGGCTGCGGAGCCACTACTCCGACCTGGAGAACCACTACGCGCAGTCCGTCGCGGCAGCCCAGGAGCAGGCCGAAGAGGCCACCAAGACGGTGCTGAAGTCCGCCATGCGGACTCTGCAGGGCCTCGCGGCGGAGCAGCAGCTCGTCGTGTCGCGGCTGCAGACGAAGTACGGCGACTCCGCCATCCTCCAGGACCTGCTGGAGATCGACCACACCAACTCGCAGTTCGGCCGCCGGGCGCAGTCCATCGCCGTACTGTGCGACGGGTGGCTCGGGCGGCACCGGGACGCCGCGTCCGTGTACGACGTCGTACGCAGCGCGCAGGGGCGGATCCGGCACTACCGCCGCGTGGAGATCCTGTCGCAGGTCGACTTCGGGATCACCAGCCGGGCCGTCGAACCCGTCGCGCTCGCCCTCGCCGAACTCCTCGACAACGCCACCAGCTACTCCAGCCCGGACAGCGTGGTCGAGATCAACATCCGCACCGTGCCCAAGGGCATCTGCATCGTCGTCGACGACGCCGGCGTCGGCATGAACGACGAAGAGCGCGCCCGGGCCGAGAAGTTGCTGTCCAGCGAGCGGGTGTCCGGTGTCTCCGGACTCGGCAACCCTCCGCAGTTCGGGTTCGCCGTCATCGGCGTGCTCGCGGAGCGGTTCGGGTTCGAGGTGTCCGTGGACTCCTCCTCCCCGTACGGAGGTGTGCGCGCGGTCGTCCTGCTGCCGCACGATCTGCTCACCGCCATGCCCGAGCAGAAGGTGCAGGCCCCTGCCGTGTCCGCTGCCCCCGCACCCCACCCTGCCGGGCCCGAGCCGTCGCTCGCCGCGGCCACCACCGCCGACGGGCTGCCGCGCCGCCGCCGCAAGCGGCCGATGGCGATCGTGCCCGGAAGCGCCTCCACGAGCCGTGAGACGGCGCCCCGTTCGGGTGCCGAGACCGCGGCGATCATGGGGGCCTTCCAGCGGGGCACGCAGTCCGGGCGGGCCGCACGCGACGACGCCGGCGGCCACGCGGACCAGACGAGCGGCACCAACGGTGCCGGCAGTGAAGGACATGAGGTCTCGTGAACGACGATCTGTCATGGATGCTCGACAGCGCCCTGGAGATTCCCGGGGCCCTGCACGCGGTCCTGATCTCCGCCGACGGGCTGCTGATGGCCCGTACCAAGGACTTCGACAAGGACAACGCCGACCGGGTCGCCGCCGCCATGAGCGGAGTGCAGTCCCTCAGCCGCTCCCTCGGCTTCTTCTGTGAGGACCCGCGGCAGGCCTGGCGGCAGACCCTCGTGGAATTCGACGGCGGCTGGGTGTTCCTGATCTCCGCCGGGGAGGGCGCCTACCTCGGCGTGTCCGCCAGCCCCGATGTCGACATGCAGGACATCACCTTCCGGATGCAGCAGCTGGTCGGCCAGCTCGGCAAGGCGCTCGCCGCCCCGCCGCGCGAGAACCTCGGCGCCCGCTCATGACCGCGCCGGGGGAGTGGGAGCCCGAGGCCGCCGAATTAGTACGGCCGTACGTCATCACCAAGGGCCGCGGCCTGCCCGACGAAGCGGAACTGTCCCTGATCACCCTGGTCACAGCGGCCCCCGAGGGACCCAGACGGCCCACAAGGCTGTCCCCCGAGGAACAGCGGCTGCTGGACATCTGCTCCGCCGGCTATCTGTCGGTCGCGGAGATCGCCGGACACACCCGGCTGCCGCTGGGCGTGGTGAAGATCCTCCTGGCCGCGCTCACTGAGGGCGGCCACCTCATCACCCGCCCGCCGGTCGCCCGCGCCCCCCTCGCCGACCGGGAGATCCTGGAGGAGGTACTGAATGGCCTTCGCGCCAAATTCGGTTGAGCCGCACGACGCGGCCCCGGGAGCGGACCCGGCCGGCGCCGACACCGCGGGAGCGGCGCCCGCCGAGGCGGGCAGCGCGCCCGGCCTCGGCGCGCAGGCCTACGTCCGCGGCGGCGCCACCCAGACCGCCGTCAAGATCCTCGTCGTCGGGCACTTCGCGGTCGGCAAGACCACGTTCATCGGCTCGATCTCCGAGATCGAGCCGCTGACCACCGAAGAGACCATGACCCGCGCCGGCGAGGACATCGACGACCTCAAGGGCGTCACCGGCAAGACCACCACCACGGTCGCCATGGACTTCGGCCGCCTCACCATCAGCGACCGGGTCGTCCTCTACCTCTTCGGCACGCCCGGCCAGCAGCGGTTCGTGCAGATGTGGGAGGACATGGCCCGCGGCGCACTCGGCGCGCTGGTCCTCGTCGACCCCGAGCGGCTCGCGGACTCCTTCCAGGTCATCGACCTGATCGAGCAGTACGGCCTCGACTACGCCATCGCCGTCAACCACTTCGACGGCACCCCCCTGCGCGACGAGGCCGCCCTGCGCGAGGCACTCGACCTGCTCGACGACACCCCCGTCGTCACCTGCGACGCCCGCGACGAGAAGTCGTCGGCCGCCGCCCTCACCACCCTGGTCCGCTACCTCCTGGACCGGGCCAGGCCCTGAGCCGCGCCCGCGACGCCGAGCCCCGCCCGGCGTCCGGCACGGCCGGGCCCGCCCCAGCCC
>NZ_JALLGL010000084.1 GCF_023072675.1 Streptomyces sp. XM83C | reverse complement strand
GCCCCGCCCCGGCGCGGCTTGCCGCGCCACTGGCCGTGTTCGCGGCCGTCGCCGCCGCCTTCGCCTACGTCGGCGCGGTGGACCCCAACGAGCCCGGCCACTACCCCGTCTGCCCGCTGCTGCGCACCACCGGCCTGTACTGCCCCGGCTGCGGCGGGCTGCGCAGCGCCCACGCCTTCGTCCACGGCGATCTGCTCACCGCCCTGCACGCCAACGCGGTCGCCGTCGCCGGCTTTCTCCTGTTCGCGGCCGGCTGGACCGGCTGGGTGGTCCGCGCGGCCCGCGCCCGCCCCACGCGGTTCGATCCGCGGCCCGCCACGCTGTGGGCGCTAGGCGTGTCGCTGCTGGTCTTCACGGTCGTACGGAACCTGCCGTTCGGCGGTTTCCTGCACCCCTGACCCCGGCCGCGGGGCGTCCAGGAAGTGGGACCGGCGTCAACCGGATGCGAGGCCTTCGCCCTCCTCCGGATACCATCGCAGTGACCATTGGGTTTCCGACCGCCCGGAAGGGGGCCGCTCGCGTGAGTGTGCTCGACGAGATCATCGACGGAGTCCGTGCCGACCTCGCGGAGCGGCAGGCACGCGTCAGCCTCGACGAGCTCAAGGAGCGCGCCGCCAAGGCCCCGGCTGCCAAGGACGGCGTGGCCGCGCTGCGCGGCGACGGCGTCCGGGTGATCTGCGAGGTCAAGCGTTCCAGCCCGTCCAAGGGCGCGCTCGCGGCCATCGCCGACCCCGCAGGCCTCGCCGCCGACTACGAGGCGGGCGGCGCCGCCGTCATCTCCGTGCTCACCGAGCAGCGCCGCTTCGGCGGCTCCCTCGCCGACCTGGAGGCCGTCCGCGCCCGCGTCGACATCCCGGTGCTGCGCAAGGACTTCATCGTCACCTCGTACCAGCTGTGGGAGGCCCGCGCCTACGGCGCCGACCTCGCGCTGCTGATCGTCGCCGCGCTGGACCAGCCGGCCCTGGAGTCGCTGATCGAGCGGGCCGTGTCCATCGGACTCACCCCGCTCGTCGAGGTGCACGACGAGGACGAGGTCGAGCGTGCCGTCGACGCCGGCGCCAAGGTCATCGGCGTCAACGCGCGCAACCTGAAGACGCTGGAGGTCGACCGCAACACGTTCGAGCGTGTCGCGCCCGAGATCCCCGACCACATCGTCAAGGTCGCCGAGTCCGGAGTCCGCGGCCCGCACGACCTGATCGCGTACGCCAACGCCGGCGCCGACGCCGTCCTGGTCGGCGAGTCCCTCGTCACCGGCAAGGACCCCAAGGCGGCGGTGGCCGACCTGGTGGCCGCCGGCGAACACCCCGCGCTCCGCCACGGCCGGAGCTGATCCCCCGCTAGGCTGCACCCGATGACTTTCCGGACCGCCCCGACAGCCCGGGACCCGTACGCCCGCCTCGCGCGCGGCTGCCGGCCCCGCGGCTGCCGCGCGCCCGCACGCCGTGTGCACGGCCGCCGCGTCCGCTACGTCATCGGCGACGAACCGGGCCAGGTCAACGGCCGTCGATGGCAGTGTCCCCCCAGGGGCGCGGGACACGGCCACAGCAGCCGCAGCAGGCGCACGGCCGGCTGACCCCCGGGCCCCACGGCGATCAGTGTTCTCCCATGCACTCACCGTGAGGTACACGCATGCCCAGCAACTTCTTCATCCCCGACCCCGACGGCCAGGTGCCGAGCCCTGACGGCTACTTCGGCGCGTTCGGCGGCAAGTTCATCCCCGAGGCCCTCGTCGCCGCCGTCGACGAGGTCGCCGTCGAGTACGACAAGGCCAAGAACGACCCCGAGTTCGCCAAGCAGCTCGACGACCTGCTGGTGAACTACGCCGGCCGGTCCTCCGCGCTGACCGAGGTGCCCCGCTTCGCCGAGCACGCCGGCGGCGCCCGCGTCTTCCTCAAGCGGGAGGACCTCAACCACACCGGCTCCCACAAGATCAACAACGTGCTGGGTCAGGCCCTGCTCACCAAGCGCATGGGCAAGACCCGCGTGATCGCCGAGACCGGAGCCGGCCAGCACGGCGTCGCCACCGCCACCGCCTGCGCCCTGTTCGGCCTCGACTGCACCATCTACATGGGCGAGATCGACACCCAGCGGCAGGCCCTCAACGTCGCCCGCATGCGCATGCTCGGCGCCGAGGTCGTCGCCGTGAAGTCCGGCAGCCGCACCCTGAAGGACGCCATCAACGAGGCGTTCCGCGACTGGGTCGCCAACGTCGACCACACCCACTACCTCTTCGGCACCGTCGCAGGACCCCACCCCTTCCCGGCGATGGTCCGCGACTTCCACCGCGTCATCGGCGTCGAGGCCCGTCGCCAGCTCCTGGAGCGCGCCGGCCGGCTGCCCGACGCGGCGATCGCCTGCGTCGGCGGCGGCTCCAACGCCATCGGCCTCTTCCACGCGTTCATCCCCGACGAGAACGTCCGCCTCATCGGCTGCGAACCCGCAGGCCACGGCATCGACACCGGTGAGCACGCGGCCACCCTCACCGCCGGCGAACCCGGCATCCTGCACGGCTCCCGCTCCTACGTCCTCCAGGACGACGAGGGCCAGATCACCGAGCCGTACTCCATCTCCGCCGGCCTGGACTACCCCGGCATCGGCCCCGAGCACTCCTGGCTCAAGGACTCCGGCCGCGGCGAGTACCGCGCCGTCACCGACGACGCCGCCATGCAGGCGCTGCGCCTGCTGTCCCGCACCGAGGGCATCATCCCGGCCATCGAGTCCGCCCACGCCCTCGCCGGCGCCCTCGAGGTCGGCCGGGAACTCGGCGAGGACGGCCTGATCGTCGTCAACCTCTCCGGCCGCGGCGACAAGGACATGGACACCGCCGCCCGCTACTTCGGGCTGTACGACACCGACGCGCAGGTCGCGGCGAACGAGGCCGACACGGCGGAGATCGAGGGGGACGCCAAGTGAGCGGGAACATCCAGCTGCTGACCGACACCATCGCCGCGGCCAGGGCCGAGAACCGCGCCGCGCTCATCGCCTACCTCCCGGCCGGATTCCCGACCGTCGACGGCGGCATCGACGCGATCAAGGCCGTCTTCGACGGCGGCGCCGACATCGTCGAGGTGGGCCTGCCGCACAGCGACCCCGTCCTGGACGGCCCCGTCATCCAGACCGCCGACGACATCGCGCTGCGCGGCGGCGTCAGGATCGCCGACGTGATGCGGACCGTGCGCGAGGCCCACGCGGCCACCGGCAAGCCCGTCCTCGTCATGACGTACTGGAACCCCATCGATCGCTACGGCGTCGAGCGGTTCACCGCCGAGCTCGCCGAGGCGGGCGGCGCCGGCTGCATCCTGCCCGACCTGCCCGTGCAGGAGTCCGCGCTGTGGCGGGAGCACGCCGACAAGCACGGACTCGCGACCGTGTTCGTCGTGGCGCCCAGCAGCAAGGACGCACGGCTCGCCGAGATCACCGCGGCGGGCAGCGGCTTCGTCTACGCCGCCTCCCTGATGGGCGTCACCGGCACCCGCGAGTCCGTCGGCGCGCAGGCCCGCGACCTGGTGGAACGCACCCGCGCCACCGGCACCGACCTGCCCGTCTGCGTCGGCCTCGGCGTCTCCAACGGCGCCCAGGCCGCCGAGGTCGCCGGCTTCGCCGACGGCGTCATCGTCGGCTCCGCCTTCGTCAAGCGGATGCTGGACGCCCCCGACGAGACCGCGGGACTCGCCGCCGTCCGGGAACTCGCAGGGGAACTCGCGAAGGGCGTCCGCGGACAGGCGTGACGGACCGGACCGTCCGGGCAATTCCTGACAGGTCACTCGAACGGGTGGTCCTGTCGCCGGGGAGGCGCGCCGCGCCTCCCCGGTTCGTTTGCGGTGTGTGAGCGAGAAGAACCGAGAGGCGAAGCGCACCGCCCGGGAGAGGCTGGCCGCGGAGCGCGCGAAGCAGAAAGCCGCCGAGAAGCGGCGGCGGGCACTGATCGTGGGCGCGGCCGTCGTGTGCGTCCTCGGCCTGGCCGCGGTGATCGGCGTCGTCGCCGCCAATGCCGGCAAGGACGACGGCACCACCGGCGCGGTCGTCGCCCCGTCCGGCGCCACCGGACAGGACGCGCTGGCCGTCCCGGTCGGCAGGAGCGACGCGAAGTCCACCCTCGTCGTGTGGGAGGACTTCCGCTGCCCCGCCTGCAGAAGCTTCGAGGGGGAGTACCGCGACACGATCCACGAACTGACCGACGCCGGCCTGCTGAGGGCCGAGTACCGGCTGGCCACCATCATCGACGGCCGGATGGGCGGCTCCGGCTCCCGCAAGGCGGCCAACGCCGCCGCCTGCGCCCAGGACGCCGGCAAGTTCACCGCGTACCACGACGTGCTGTACGAGAACCAGCCCGAGGAGAACGACGACGATTTCGGCGACAACGCGAAGCTGCTGGAGCTGGCGAAGAAGGTCGACGGCCTCGACACGCCCGCCTTCCGCACCTGCGTCGAGGACGGCACGCACGACGCCTGGGTGAAGAAGTCCGCGCAGGCATTCCTCGACAGCGGCCACCAAGGCACACCGACGGTCCTGCTGAACGGGCAGAACCTCGCCGAGGTCCCGTCGATGACCCCCGCCAAGCTGAAGCAGATGGTGCAGGAGAACGCCAAGGGCTGACCCCGCTGACGCGGGCGTTTTCTCACCGCCCCGTTATGGACCCGTAGCCGGGCCACCCGCCGTGCGTCCGGCCCGGCACGGTAGCGTCGACCTTGCCATGGAACTTGCCTACATTCCCAGCCCGTCGCGCGGGGTGCTGTACCTCGGGCCCCTTCCGCTGCGCGGCTATGCCTTCTGCATCATCATCGGCGTCTTCGTTGCCGTCTGGCTCGGCAACAAGCGCTGGATCGCCCGGGGCGGGCGGGCCGGCACGGTGGCCGACATCGCGGTCTGGGCCGTCCCCTTCGGCCTCGTCGGCGGCCGCCTCTACCACGTGATCACGGACTACGAGCTGTACTTCAGCGAAGGCCGTGACTGGGTGGACGCCTTCAAGATCTGGGAAGGCGGCCTCGGCATCTGGGGCGCCATCGCCCTCGGCGCGCTGGGAGCGTGGATCGGCTGCCGCCGCCGCGGCATCCCCATGCCCGCCTACGCCGATGCCGTCGCGCCCGGCATCGCCTTCGCGCAGGCCCTCGGACGCTGGGGCAACTGGTTCAACCAGGAGCTGTACGGGCGGGAGACGGACCTGCCGTGGGCGGTGCGCATCACCTCGGACGCCGCCGGCCGGGTGCCCGGCTACTACCACCCGACGTTCCTGTACGAGTCCCTGTGGTGCGTCGGCGTCGCCCTGCTCGTCATCTGGGCCGACCGCCGCTTCCAGCTGGGCCATGGCCGGGCGTTCGCCCTGTACGTCGCCTCGTACTGCGCGGGCCGCTTCTGGATCGAGTACATGCGCGTCGACGACGCCCACCACATCTTCGGCCTGCGACTGAACAACTGGACCGCGCTGCTGGTCTTCCTCCTCGCCGTCCTCTACATGATCATCTCGGCGAAGAGGAGCCCCGGCCGTGAGGCCGTCGTCGAGCCCGGCGCCGGCGACGGCACCCCCGGCACCGCCGAGGGGACCGCCGACGACGACGCCAGGACCAGCCTGGCCAAGGCCTCCGACACCGAGCCCGGCGAGGCCGACCCCGCCGAGCCGTCCGACGCCGGCGGCGAAGGCAAGTCCGACGCCCGCGAGACGGCACCCGAGGACACGTCACCGGCCGACTCCGACGCGGCCCGCGACGAGACCGAGTCGGCAGCCAAGAAGAGCTGACCGCCCGCCGTACGGCGACGAGGGCGCCCGGGGCCACCCCGGGCGCCCTCCGCGTATCGGCCGGGCGCCGGGCCGTGCTCAGTGGCGGCGGGCCAGCGCCAGCGTCCGCCGGGCCGCCGCGACCACCGCCTCGTCCACGAACCGGCCGTCCGCCAGCGCCAGAGCGCCGGGCACCGCGGTCGCCGCCTCCACCACCGCCCGCGCCCGCTCGACCTCCTCGGCGGTGGGCAGATAGGCCCGCTCGATCACCGGCAGCTGACGCGGATGGATCGCCGCCCGCCCCAGGAACCCCAGCGCCCGGCCCCGCTCACAGCTCGCCGCGAGCCCCACCGGATCACGTACGTCGGGATGCACCGACTGAGGAGGCGGCGCCAGCCCCGCCGCGCGCGCCGCGACCACCACCCGCGACCGCGGCCAGTCCAGCCCGGCGTCGTCCCGCAGCCCGAGATCCGCCCGCAGATCGGCCTCCCCGAGCGCGATGCCCCGCAGCGCCGGATGGGCGGTGGCGATCGCATGGGCGTGCTCCACCCCCAGAGCGGACTCCAGCAGCGCGTACAGCGCCGGCGCCCCTCGCCCGGCCGGTGCCGTGCCCCCGGCGACCCGGACGACCTGCGCCGGCGAGGTCACCTTCGGCAGCCGCAGCCCCGACAGCCCCGGGAGGGCGGCGAGCGCCGCCAGGTCGGCCGCGGCCAGAGGCCCCTCCAGCGCGTTGACACGGACGTGCACCGGCACCGGCTGCGGCTCGCCGAGCAGCTCGGCGGTGGCGGCACGCGCGTACTCCTTGCGTTCCGGGGCGACCGCGTCCTCCAGGTCGACCACCACGACATCGGCGCCCGCCCCGAGCGCCCTCTCCACCTTCCGCGGTCGGTCCCCGGGAACGTACAGCCAGGTCAGCGGGGGAGCGGCGGAGCCCTGGGACACCCCGGCCGCCGCCGTCATACGGCGCCCTCCGCGCGCAGCGCCGCCACCTCGGCCGCGCTCAGCCCGGCCTCGACGAGGACGGCGTCGGTGTCCGCTCCGTGCGCGCGGCCCGCCCAGCGGATCGCGCCGGGCGTCTCCGACAGCCGGAACAGCACGTTCTGCATGCGCAGCGGGCCGAGGTCGGGATCGTCGACGGTGGCGACGGTGCCCAGCGCCCGGTACCGCGGGTCGGCCATCACGTCCCGTACGTTCTGCACGGGCGCGATCGCCGCGTCCGCCTTGTCGAACTCGGCGAGCACCTCGTCCCGGCCGCGAGCGGCGATCCACTCGCCGACCGCCGCGTCCAGCTCGTCGGTGTGGCGGGCGCGGCCGGCGCCGGTGGCGAACCACGGCTGGTCGATCAGGTCGGGCCGCCCCACGAGCCGCATCACCCGCTCCGCGACGGACTGCGCGGACGTGGACACGGCCACCCAGGTGCCGTCGGCGGTGCGGTAGGTGTTGCGGGGCGCGTTGTTCGCGGACCGGTTCCCGGTGCGTTCCTGCACATGACCGAGCTGGTCGTACCAGGTGAGTTGGGGGCCGAGTACGGCGAGGATCGGTTCGAGGAGAGCGAGGTCGACGATCTGTCCGCGCCCGGTGTGCCGCCGTGCGGCGAGCGCGGTCAGCACCGCGTACGCGGTGGCCAGCCCGGCGACGGAGTCGGCCAGCCCGAACGGCGGCAGGGTGGGCGGCGCGCCGGGTTCCCCGGTGACGGCGGCGAAGCCGCTCAGCGCCTCGGCGAGGGTACCGAAGCCGGGCCGGCGGGCGTACGGTCCGCTCTGCCCGAAGCCGGTGACGCGGGCGAGGACGAGCCGCGGGTTGGCCGCGGACAGCTGTGGCCAGCCCAGGCCCCATTTCTCCAGGGTGCCGGGCCGGAAGTTCTCGATGATCACATCGGCATCGGCGGCGAGCCGCAGCAGGGTGTTCCGGCCGCCGGGCCTGGACAGGTCCAGGGTGACGGTGCGTTTGTTGCGGCCGAGGACCTTCCACCACAGGCCGATGCCGTCCTTGGCGGGGCCGTGGCCGCGTGACGGGTCGGGCCGCAGCGGATGCTCGATCTTCACGACGTCGGCGCCGAAGTCGCCGAGCAGCGTCGCGGCCATCGGCCCCGCGAACAGGGTGGCGAGGTCGAGGACGCGCAGTTCGGTGAGCGGGGCGGTGGTGGTCACGGCCGGTACCTCGCGTCGATCTCGGAGCGGTACGGCATCGACGCCGACGCGCCTTCCCGCTGCACGGACAGCGCCGCCGCAGCAGCAGCCCAGGCAAGTGCCTCCCGCACCGGGCGCTCCTCGCCGAGCGCCACCGCGAGCGCCCCGGTGAAGGTGTCGCCGGCGCCGGTGGAGTCGACGGCGCTGACCTGCGGCGCGGGCACGGTGAGGGGTTCGGCGCCGCGCGCCGCGTACAGGCAGCCGGCCGGGCCGAGGGTGACGACGACCTGCGGCACCTGCCGCAGCAGGGCGTCGGCGGCGGCGACGGGGTCGGTGATGCCGGTGAGGGCGGCGGCCTCGTGCTCGTTGGGCACCAGCAGGTCGATGTCGGCGAGGAGTTCGGGCGGCAGCGGGCGGGCGGGCGCCGGGGTGAGGATCGTACGGACGCCGTGCGCGCGGGCGGCGCGGGCGCCGGCGCGTACGGCGGAGAGCGGGATCTCCAGCTGTAGCAGCAGCGCGTCGGCGGAGCCGATCAGGCCCTCGTCGCCGGGGACGAGGTGGTCGAGGGTGCCGTTGGCGCCGGGGATCACGACGATGGAGTTGCCGCCCTCGTCGTCGACGACGATGTGCGCGGTGCCGGAGGGCCCTTCGACGGTGCGCAGATGGTCGGTGTTCACCCCCGAGTGCTCGAGGCCGGTGCGCAGCCGGGTGCCGAACGTGTCGTTGCCGACGGCGCCGATCATCGACACGGCGGCGCCGGCGCGGGCCGCGGCGACGGCCTGGTTGGCGCCTTTGCCTCCGGGCACGGTGCGGAATTCGCGGCCGGTGACGGTCTCACCGCGTTGCGGTGCCTTCTCGACGTAGGCGACGAGGTCCATGTTCGTGCTGCCGAGCACGACGATGTGCGTCATGGGCGGGAGGCCTCCCGGTGGGTGAGTCGGGCCAGGGTGTCGAAGCCGACGCCGTCGAAGCCGGCGACGGAGCTGGCGAGCCGGTTCTTCAGCGGCGCGGTCCAGCGGTCGGGCAGGGCGGCGGGCCGGCCGGCGAGGAGTCCGGCGACGCTGCCGGCGGTGGCGCCGTCGGAGTCGGTGTCCCAGCCGCCGGAGACGGCCCGGCAGATCGAGCCGGTGAAGTCGCCGTCGGCGTGGGTGAGGGCGGCGGCGGTCAGCGCGGTGTTGGGCACGGCGTGCACCCAGTGGTGGGCGGGGGAGTACAGGGCGTGCAGGGTGTCCACGACGGTGTCGAAGTCCTGCTCGCGGCGGGCGAGTTCGACGGCGTGCCGGACGGCGCGGGCCAGCCGGGAGCGGGGCGGGACCACGGTGAGGCCGATGCGCAGGCAGGTGTGCACGTCGTGTGTGCCGGTGCCGGCGGCGGCGAGGACGGCCGCGGTGAACATCGCCGCGTACACGCCGTTCGCGGTGTGCGTCAGGACGGCGTCGCGGTGGGCCTGTTCGGCGGCGGCGGCCGGGTCGCCGGGGTTGGTCCAGCCGTGCATGTCGGCGCGGATCAGCGCGCCGATCCATTCGCGGAACGGGTTGCGCCTGCGGGCGGTGTGCGGGGGTTCGATGCCGGAGAGCAGATTGCGGTAGGCGACGCGTTCGGCGGTGAAGGTGCGGCCGGCGGGCAGTTCGTCGAGCCAGAGGCGGGCGACGTCGGCGGTGGTGAAGCCGCGGCCGTGGCGGCGCAGGAGCAGCAGGTTCAGCAGCGGGTAGTCGAGGTCGTCGTCCTCCGGCATGCCGTCGATGTTCTCAGCGAGGGAGGTGCCCGCCGAGCGCCGGTTCCAGGGGTGCGCGGCGAGCAGCTCCGCGGGCACGCCCCTGGCGGTGAAATACGTCGCCGGCGGCCAGTTGCCGGCGGCGCGGGCGAGCGCGCGGATGCCGTCCAGGGGCAGCTTCTCGACCGGTTTGCCGAGCAGGCAGCCCACGGCCCGGCCCAGCCACGCCGCCTCCAGCCGGGCGGCGCAGGCGGCCGTCCTGGCCGGGGCGGGGGCCGGCCAGTCGGGGCACAGGGCCTTGATGCGCTCCAGGTCGGTCGGTTCGTCGTCGGCGAACCGGCTGGGCAGCTCGGCGAGTTCGTCCAGCAGATCCCCGGCGAGCTGCCGCAGACAGCGGGAGACCGGCCGGTGCGAGGCGCCCGCCCGTTCGGGGGCGTCCGGGCCGCCCGCGGCCCGCCAGCGCGCGGCGACCGCCTGCGGCTCGCGGCCGTCGAGGGCTGCCTGGCGCAGCTCGTGCCCGATCAGGTCCTCCGGCTGGACCCAGGTCACTCGGAGCATCCGCTGCCTCCCAGCGCGGCGAACGCCCGCTCGTGGGCGCGTCGGCGCCGTACGTCCCGTTCGAACACCTCCCGGGCCACCGCGGTCAGGGTGCGGCCGGGTTCCCACAGGTCGAGACGGCTGGCCTCGGCGACGCGTTTCGCCCAGTCGTCGGGGCAGGGGGAGCCCAGCGCGCCGGTCACCGCGCCGGCCATGGTGGCGATGGAGTCGCAGTCCCTGCCGTAGTTCACCGCGCCGAGCACCGCGTGCCGCAGATCGCCGCCGGCGACCACCGTCATGGCGAGGGCGACGGGCAGTTCCTCGACGGAGTGCAGCCGGGACGGGCGGCGCGCGCCGAGCGACGGATCGCGGTAGTCGGGGCCGACCGTGTCGTACGGCGCGACCGCCTCCCGCAGCGGGCCGAGCGCCGACTCGAAGTCGCTGTGGCGGGCGGCTGTCTCGCAGGCCCGCTCGATCGCGGTGCGGGTGCCGTCCTTCGCCAGGGACAGACACGCGCCGACCACCGAGTCGGGGGTCGCGCCGGGTGAGGCCGCCGCGGCGACCGCCGCCGCGAACACGCCGGCCGCCTCACGGCCGTACGACGACTGGTGGGCGCCCGCGACATCCAGCGCCTCGGCGTAGGCGGCGCGCGGATGGGCCGCGTTGACCAGGCCGACCGGCGCCATGTACATCGCGGCACCGCAGTTGACGATGTTGCCGACGCCGGCCTCGCGCGGGTCGGCGTGCCCGTAGTGGATGCGCGTCACGAGCCATTTCTCGGCGAGGAAGATCCGCTGCAAGGGCAGAGCCTCCGTCTCCAGCTCGGGGATCCACCGCGGGTTCGTCATCAGGTCGGGCACCAGATGCTCGGCGATCGCGTAGGCGTCCAGATGGTCACGGACCCGGT
Organism: Streptomyces sp. XM83C; assembly: GCF_023072675.1. Classification (GTDB taxonomy): domain Bacteria; phylum Actinomycetota; class Actinomycetes; order Streptomycetales; family Streptomycetaceae; genus Streptomyces; species Streptomyces thermocoprophilus. Next base: position 10,464 of record NZ_JALLGL010000084.1, on the reverse strand, counting down.
CGTAGACCCGGACCAGGGCGTGCGTCATCAGGGTGTCGTCGGTGACGTGCCCGTCGCCCTTGTGGTACGGCGCGAGGGGGCGGGCGGTGCGCCAGGCGTCGCCGTGCCAGGGGCCGACGATGCCGTGGATCCGGCCGCCGTGCCGCTGGAGGATCTGGTCGGGGCTGTAGCCCTCCACGGGCCCGCCCAGGGCGTCGCCGACGGCCGCGCCGACCAGGGCTCCGGTGATCCGGGCCTCCAGGGTTTCATCTCCTTTGGGCGTCATGCCCCGAATCATCCTCCTGGAGGGGCTGGTTGTACGGCTTCCAGCTGTCCGGCGAGTTCCACCAGGTCGGTGCCGGTGAGGCGGGGCAGGACGCATCCGGACAGGGCGCGGCAGCTCTCCCGCCAGGTCGCGGGGACCGCGGCGCCGCCGCCGAGCGCGCCGGTCAGGGCGCCGGTGAGGGCGGGCGCGGAGTCGGCGACGCGGGACAGGCAGGCCGCGGCGGGGACGGCTTCCGCGATCCGGCCGCGGGCGGCGGTGGTGAGGGCGAGGGCGACGGGAACGGTCTCGGCGGCGGCGATGCCGTAGCTGTAGACGTGGTCGACGATCTGGTGTTCCAGCGGCGGCACCAGCGCGAAGGCGCTGTCCGCGGCGCGGGCGAGACCCAGCGCGTGGCGGGCGTTGCGGCCGATCTCCGTCTCCTCGGGGAGTTCGGCGAGGGCGGCGGCGACACAGGTGTCGGTGCCGGCACCGGCGAGGGCGAGGGAGACGGCCGCCGCCATGGCGCGGGCGCCGTGCACGCCGTCGCCGTCCTGGGTGTAGCGGGCGTCGAACTCGGCGAGCCCGGCGGCCTGTGCGGGGTCGCCGGGGTGGGCGGCGGCCAGGACGCAGGCGCGGACGCAGGCCGCGTCGTCGAAGTAGTGCGGGTTGTCGTGGCCGGTGGCGGGCGGGCGCAGCCCGGTGGCGAGGTTGCCGAGGCCGGCGCGCACGGAGATCCGGGCGCGCAGCGGCAGAACGGCCGACTCCACCTCGGGGGCGCGTTCCTCGGCGGCGGCGACCTCGGCGGCGAGGGCGCTCCACGTCAGGTCGATCGCGGTACGCACCCGGCGGGCGCGGCTGAGGTCGCCGAGGGCGGTGTCGTCGCCGGCGCGCAGCAGCGCCTCGGCGGCGAACACAGCCCACTCGGCGTCGTCGGAGGGGCCGAGCCGCAGGGGTTCCGGGGGCTGGTTGAGGGCGATCGGGACGGGCAGGGTGGTGGTGGCGTTCTGCTCGGCGAACGTGTCGAGTTCGCGGGTGAGGCGTCGGGTCCAGTCGGGCAGCCGGGCCGCGCGGTGCCGGGCGGCGGGCCAGCCGGCGGCGTCACCCGCGGCGAGCCCGAGGAGCAGCCCCTCGATGCGCCGGCTCATGACCGCGCCTCCGCGTCCGCGAGGGGCTGCGGACCGGCCAGGGGGCGGCGCCCGGCGGACAGCGGGCCGTCCGCCGCCGCTTCGGCTTGCGCCGGGCCGGCGGGCAGCAGGGCCGTCAGGGCCGGGGCGGTCTCCGGTCCGCCCGCGGGGCCGAGGCCTGCCGGGGCCTTCGGGCCTGCGGCGGCCCTCGGTGCCCGCGCCTCCTCGGCTGCCCCTTCCCGGGCCCCCGCCGCCTCCACCAGCAGGTCCGCGATCTCCAGTACGTGCCGTCCCCGCATCGCCGGCAGGCAGCTGCCGCGGCACGCTCCGACGGGGGCGGCCCACTCGGCGGGGATCGCGGACACGCCCTGGGTCGCTCCGGCGAGCGCGCCCGCCACCGCCGCGGTGGTGTCGGCGTCGCGGCCCATGTTGACGGCCGTGAGGACCGCTTCCCGGAAGTCGCCGTCGGCCGCGGCGTAGGCGCCGAAGGCGAGGGCGACGGCCTCGGGGGCGAGGTCGGTCCAGGGGTAGCCGCCGATGACGACGGCGTAGCGCACGGCGCGTTCGCCGCGGTGGGCGGCGGTCACGGCGCGGCGCAGGGAGCGGGCGGTCCAGGAGTCGTCCGGTACGACGGTGAGGGCGGCGGCGATCACGGCGGCCGGCGGGGCGCCCGCCATCGCGGCGGCGACGCCGGCGGCGACGGCCTGCCCGCCGTGGATGCCCTCGCCGTCGTGGCTGACGGAGCCGTCGATCGCGACGAGCCGGGCCGCCTCCGCGGGCCGGCCCGCGGCGAAGACGCCGAAGGGTGCGGCCCGCATGGCGAGGCCGTCGCTCCAGGCGTGCCGATGCTGGGCGGAGATGGGGGCGGCGAGGCCTCGGCGCAGGTTCTCCAGGGTGCCGCGTTCGCTGAATCCGGCCCCGCGGAAGGGCCCTTCGGGAAGGTCGGCGATCCACTCGTGCCAGGCGGCCTCCACCAGGGCGGGGGTGAGGGCGGCGCCGTGGCGGGCGAGCAGCAGCCCGGAGAAGACGGTGTACTCGGTGTCGTCGGTGCCGGCCGGCCGGTCGGTGACGTATCCGGTGATACGGCCCCAGCGGGCGCGGATCTCGGAGGGTTTCAGGTTCTCGGCGGGGGCGCCGAGCGCGTCGCCCACCGCCAGGCCGAGCAGGGCGCCGCGGGCCCGCTCACGGATCGATGCCATGTGCCACCTCTCCTCCCGGGGGCGTGCGGCCCCTCGGCGGAACTGTCCCCGGTGCCGGGTGCGGCGCAGCCTCGCGGGCCTCAGCGTCACCCGTCCCGCACAGCGGCAGCGGCAACCGATGCGCGGAGGAAGGCGAAACCGCAGGTTAGCCCAGCCTTTCCTTGCTGGCGGGCAGGAATGCGACGGCGTACATTCATGGTTGTCAAAAGATGGAACTCGTCCAAACTTAGCTTTGCCTTAGCTTCCTGGGGGATCTCCCGTGGCCATCATCGAGACCGAAGCCGCACTCCACGTCGCCCACCGCGACAATCACACCCACCGCGACGTCAACGGCGGCTGGCTGCGCCCCGCCGTCTTCGGCGCGATGGACGGCCTGGTCTCCAACCTCGCCCTGATGACCGGCGTCGCCGGCGGGTCGGTGAGCCGGGAGACCATCGTGCTGACCGGGCTCGCCGGCCTCGCCGCCGGCGCCTTCTCCATGGCCGCCGGCGAATACACCTCCGTCGCCTCCCAGCGGGAACTGGTCGAGGCCGAACTCGACGTCGAGCGGCGGGAACTGCGCAAGCATCCCGCCGACGAGGAAGCCGAACTCGCCGCCCTCTACGAGGCCCGAGGCGTCGAGCCCGGCCTGGCCCGCGCGGTCGCCCGCCAGCTGTCCGAGGATCCCGAGCAGGCGCTGGAGATCCACGCCCGCGAGGAACTCGGCATCGACCCCGGCGACCTGCCCTCCCCGCTCGTCGCCGCCGTGTCCTCCTTCGGCTCCTTCGCGCTGGGCGCCCTGCTGCCCGTCCTGCCCTACCTGCTCGGCGCCACCGCCCTGTGGCCCGCCGTCCTGCTCGCCCTCGCCGGCCTCTTCGCCTGTGGCGCCGTCGTCGCCAAGGTCACCGCGCGCACCTGGTGGTTCAGCGGACTGCGGCAGCTCGCCCTGGGCGGCGCCGCCGCCGGTGTGACGTACGCCCTGGGCAGCTTCTTCGGAACGGCCGTAGGATAAAAGGACTGGTACTTATGCGTCGGGCCGCATAAGTACATCGTTACCCGTTGGTTTCGACCGTATGACCGCGGGGCATGAGCCGTAAGCGCTGCGGGCAACGACGCCCGCGGCACACCCACGGGACGGGCGACGGCGCCCGCCCCGCTTTCGGGTCGCCGGACACCGATCTGTCCGCATCGACCCCCACACACTTTCCGCCACGGGAACAACGGGGCCACACACCCCGCCACACCCCTGTGGCGTCCGCATGCTGGAACGGAGTATCCGATTCCCGAGAGCCGTTCCATCATGTAACCTGCACGAAATTTCGCACTCAGGTGCACCGACACCGCAGAGGGCCAACGTCGTCCCTCGGCACCAGCACATGCCACTTGACGACGACGGGAGAGCCGATGCGTACGCCGCGCCAGCCGTCCCAGCATTCCTCGAACGACCGGGCGACCTGGTCGTTCATGGATGCTCGCCCTGCTGCGCAGGGTATGTACGACCCCCGCAACGAGCACGACGCCTGCGGCGTCGGCTTCGTCGCGACCCTCACCGGCGAGGCGTCCCACACCCTGGTCGAGCAGGCCCTCACAGTCCTGCGCAACCTGGAGCACCGTGGCGCCACCGGCTCCGAGCCGGACTCCGGTGACGGTGCGGGCATCCTCTCCCAGGTCCCCGACGCCTTCTTCCGCGAAGTGGCCGGATTCGACCTGCCCGCCGCCGGCGGCTACGCCGTCGGCATCGCCTTCCTCCCCGAGGAAGACACCGACACCACTGCCGCGCAGATCGAAGCCATCGCCGCCGACGAGAACCTCACCGTCCTCGGCTGGCGCGACGTCCCCGTCGCCCCCGAACTGCTCGGCGCCACCGCCCGCTCGACGATGCCCGTCTTCCGGCAGATCTTCGTCACCGACCACACCAGCACCGGCATCGACCTCGACCGCAAGGCGTTCGCGCTGCGCAAGCGCGCCGAACGCGAAGCCGGCGTCTACTTCCCGTCGCTGTCCGCACGGACCATCGTCTACAAGGGCATGCTGACCACCGGCCAGCTCGAACCCTTCTTCCCGGACCTGTCCGACCGCCGCTTCGCCTCCGCGATCGCCCTCGTGCACTCCCGGTTCTCCACGAACACCTTCCCGTCGTGGCCCCTCGCACACCCCTACCGGTTCGTCGCCCACAACGGTGAGATCAACACCGTCAAGGGCAACCGCAACTGGATGCGCGCCCGCGAGTCCCAGCTCGTCTCCGACCTCTTCGGCGACAAGAACCTCGACCGCCTCTTCCCGGTGTGCACCCCCGACGCCTCCGACTCCGCCTCCTTCGACGAGGTCCTGGAACTGCTGCACCTCGGCGGACGCTCCCTGCCGCACTCCGTGCTGATGATGATCCCCGAGGCGTGGGAGAACCACGACTCCATGGACCCCGCCCGGCGCGCCTTCTACCAGTACCACTCCACGATGATGGAGCCCTGGGACGGCCCCGCCTGCGTCACCTTCACCGACGGCACCCAGGTCGGCGCCGTCCTCGACCGCAACGGCCTGCGCCCCGGCCGCTACTGGGTCACCGACGACGGCCTCGTCGTCCTCGGCTCCGAGGTCGGCGTCCTCGACATCGACCCCGCCAAGGTCGTCCGCAAGGGCCGCCTCCAGCCCGGCAAGATGTTCCTCGTCGACACCGCCGAGCACCGCATCATCGAGGACGACGAGATCAAGGCGCAGCTCGCCGCCGCCGCCCCCTACCAGGAGTGGCTCGAAGCCGGCGAGATCGAACTCAGCGACCTGCCCGAACGCGAACACATCGTCCACACCCACGCCTCGGTCACCCGCCGCCAGCAGACCTTCGGCTACACCGAGGAAGAACTCCGCGTCATCCTCGCCCCGATGGCCCGCACCGGCGCCGAACCCATCGGCTCCATGGGCACCGACTCGCCCATCGCCGCCCTCTCCGAGCGCCCCCGCCTGCTCTTCGACTACTTCACCCAGCTGTTCGCCCAGGTCACCAACCCGCCGCTGGACGCCATCCGCGAGGAACTCGTCACCTCGCTGCGCTCCTCCCTCGGCCCCGAAGGCAACCTGCTGGAACCGAACGCCGCCTCCTGCCGCTCGGTCACCCTGCCCTTCCCCGTGATCGACAACGACGAGCTGGCCAAGCTCATCCACATCAACGCCGACGGCGACATGCCCGGCTTCAAGGCCGCCACCCTCTCCGGCCTGTACCGCGTGCAGGGCGGCGGCGACGCCCTCGCCGCCCGCATCGACGAGATCTGCGCCGAAGCCGACGCCGCCATCGACAACGGCGCCCGCCTCATCGTCCTGTCGGACCGCCACTCCGACGCCGAGCACGCCCCGATCCCCTCCCTGCTGCTCACCGCGGCCGTCCACCACCACCTCATCCGCACCAAGCAGCGCACCCAGGTCGGCCTGCTCGTCGAGGCCGGCGACGTCCGCGAGGTCCACCACGTCGCCCTCCTCATCGGCTACGGCGCCGCCGCCGTCAACCCCTACCTGGCCATGGAATCGGTGGAGGACCTGCTGCGCGCCGGCACCTTCATCGACGGCATCGAGCCCGAGAAGGCCATCAAGAACCTCATCCACGCCCTCGGCAAGGGCGTACTGAAGGTCATGTCCAAGATGGGCATCTCCACCGTCGCCTCCTACCGCGGCGCCCAGGTCTTCGAAGCCGTCGGCCTGGACGAGGCCTTCGTCGAGAAGTACTTCAACGGCACCACCACCAAGATCGGCGGCGTCGGCATCGACGTCATCGCCGAGGAGGTCGCCGCCCGCCACGCCAAGGCCTACCCCGCCTCCGGCATCGCCCCCGCGCACCGCGCGCTGGAGATCGGCGGCGAATACCAGTGGCGCCGCGAGGGCGAACCCCACCTGTTCGACCCGGAGACCGTCTTCCGTCTCCAGCACTCCACGCGCACCGGCCGCTACGACATCTTCAAGAAGTACACCGACCGCGTGAACGAACAGTCCGAGCGCCTGATGACGCTGCGCGGCCTGTTCGGCTTCAAGTCCGACCGCAAGCCCATCCCGATCGATGAGGTCGAACCCGTCTCCGAGATCGTCAAGCGGTTCTCCACCGGCGCCATGTCGTACGGCTCCATCTCCCAGGAGGCGCACGAGACCCTCGCCATCGCGATGAACCGCCTCGGCGGCAAGTCCAACACCGGCGAGGGCGGCGAGGACCCCGAGCGCCTCTACGACCCCAAGCGGCGCAGCGCCATCAAGCAGGTCGCCTCCGGCCGCTTCGGCGTCACCTCCGAGTACCTCGTCAACGCCGACGACATCCAGATCAAGATGGCGCAGGGCGCCAAGCCCGGCGAGGGCGGCCAGCTGCCCGGCCACAAGGTCTACCCGTGGGTCGCCAAGACCCGCCACTCCACCCCCGGCGTCGGCCTGATCTCCCCGCCGCCGCACCACGACATCTACTCCATCGAGGACCTCGCCCAGCTCATCCACGACCTGAAGAACGCCAACCCGCAGGCCCGCATCCACGTGAAGCTGGTCTCCGAGGTCGGCGTCGGCACGGTCGCAGCCGGCGTGTCCAAGGCCCACGCCGACGTCGTGCTGATCTCCGGCCACGACGGCGGCACCGGCGCCTCCCCGCTGACCTCCCTGAAGCACGCGGGCGGCCCCTGGGAACTCGGCCTCGCCGAGACCCAGCAGACCCTGCTGCTCAACGGCCTGCGCGACCGCATCGTCGTCCAGACCGACGGCCAGCTGAAGACCGGCCGCGACGTCGTCATCGCCGCACTGCTCGGCGCCGAGGAGTTCGGCTTCGCGACCGCCCCGCTCGTCGTCTCCGGCTGCGTCATGATGCGCGTCTGCCACCTGGACACCTGCCCCGTCGGCATCGCCACCCAGAACCCCGTCCTGCGCGACCGGTTCTCCGGCAAGGCCGAATACGTCGTGAACTTCTTCGAGTTCATCGCACAGGAGGTCCGCGAACTCCTCGCCGAGCTCGGCTTCCGCTCCATCGAGGAGGCCGTCGGCCACGCCGAGGTCCTCGACGTCGAACGCGCCGTCGACCACTGGAAGGCACAGGGCCTGAACCTGGAGCCCCTCTTCCACGTCCCCGCCCTGCCCGAGGGCGCCGCCCGCCACCAGGCCGTCCCCCAGGACCACGGCCTGGAGAAGGCCCTGGACAACGAACTGATCAAGCTCGCCGCGGACGCGCTCGCCGCCGACAGCGCCGCCGACGCCCAGCCGGTCCGCGCCCAGGTCGCCATCCGCAACATCAACCGCACGGTCGGCACCATGCTCGGCCACGAGGTGACGAAGAAGTTCGGCGGCGCCGGCCTGCCCGACGACACCATCGACATCACCTTCACCGGCTCCGCCGGCCAGTCCTTCGGCGCCTTCGTCCCCCGCGGCATCACACTGCGCCTGGAGGGCGACGCCAACGACTACGTCGGCAAGGGCCTGTCCGGCGGCCGTGTCGTCGTCCGCCCGGACCGGGCCGCCGACCACCTCGCCGAATACAGCGTCATCGCCGGCAACACCATCGGCTACGGCGCCACCAGCGGCGAGATGTTCCTGCGCGGCAAGGTCGGCGAACGCTTCTGCGTCCGCAACTCCGGCGCGCTGGTCGTCTCCGAAGGCGTGGGCGACCACGGCTGCGAGTACATGACCGGCGGTCACGCCGTCGTCCTCGGCGAGACCGGCCGCAACTTCGCGGCCGGCATGTCCGGCGGCGTCGCCTACGTGATCGACCTGGACCGCGACAACGTCAACATCGGCAACCTGGACGCCGTACAGGCGCTCGACGAGGCCGACAAGCAGTGGCTGCACGACGTCGTCCGCCGCCACCAGGAGGAGACCGGCTCCACCGTGGCCGCCAAGCTCCTGGCCGAGTGGGACACCGCCGTCGAGCGCTTCAGCAAGATCATCCCCAGCACGTACAAGGCAGTGCTCGCCGCCAAGGACGCCGCCGAGCGAGCCGGTCTCTCCGAGTCCGAGACCCACGAGAAGATGATGGAGGCGGCGATCAATGGCTGACCCGAAGGGCTTCCTGAACCACGGGCGCGAGGTCGCCAAGTCCCGCCCCGTCGAAGAACGCGTCAAGGACTGGAACGAGGTCTACGTCCCCGGCTCCCTGCTGCCCATCATCAGCAAGCAGGCCAGCCGCTGCATGGACTGCGGCATCCCGTTCTGCCACAACGGCTGCCCCCTCGGAAACCTCATCCCCGAGTGGAACGACTACGCCTACCGCGAGGACTGGGGCGCCGCCTACGAGCGGCTGCACGCCACCAACAACTTCCCCGAGTTCACCGGCCGCCTCTGCCCGGCACCCTGCGAGTCGGCGTGCGTCCTCGGCATCAACCAGCCGCCGGTCACCATCAAGAACGTCGAGGTGTCCATCATCGACAAGGCGTGGGAGGCCGGCCGGGTCGCCCCTCAGGCCCCCGAACGCCTCTCCGGCAAGACCGTCGCCGTCGTCGGCTCCGGCCCCGCCGGCCTGGCCGCCGCCCAGCAGCTCACCCGGGCCGGCCACACCGTCGCCGTGTACGAGCGCGCCGACCGCATCGGCGGCCTCCTGCGCTACGGCATCCCCGAGTTCAAGATGGAGAAGCGGCACATCAACCGCCGTATCGAGCAGATGCGCGCGGAAGGCACCAAGTTCCGCACCGGCATCGAGATCGGCCGGGACATGCCCGCCACCGCGCTGCGCAAGCGGTACGACGCCGTCGTCCTCGCCGTCGGCGCCACCACCCCCCGCGACCTGCCCGTGCCGGGCCGCGAACTCAAGGGCATCCACCAGGCCATGGAGTACCTGCCCCTGGCCAACAAGGTGCAGGAGGGCGACTACGTCACCTCCCCGATCTCCGCAGAGGGCAAGCACGTCGTCGTCATCGGCGGCGGCGACACCGGCGCCGACTGCGTGGGCACCGCCCACCGCCAGGGCGCCGCCTCCGTCACCCAGCTGGAGATCATGCCCCGCCCGAACGACGAGCGGAACAACGTCACCCAGCCGTGGCCGACCTTCCCGATGCTGTACAAGGTCACCTCCGCGCACGAGGAGGGCGGCGAGCGGGTCTACTCCGTCTCCACCACCCACTTCGAAGGCGACGAGGACGGCAACGTCCAGTGGCTGCACCTCACCGAGGTCGAGTTCGTCGACGGCAAGCTCACCCCGAAGCCCGGCACCGAGCGGAAGATCCCCGCCCAGCTCGTCACCCTCGCCATGGGCTTCACCGGCACCGACCGCGTCAACGGCCTCGTCGAACAGTTCGGCCTCGAACTGGACGAGCGCGGCAACATCGCCCGCGACGCCGACTTCCAGACCAACGTGCCCGGCGTGTTCGTCGCCGGCGACGCCGGCCGCGGCCAGTCCCTCATCGTGTGGGCCATCGCCGAAGGCCGCTCCGCCGCCCGCGGCGTCGACCGCTACCTGACCGGGGCCAGCGACCTGCCCGCCCCGATCCGCCCGACCGACCGCGCCCTGGCGGTCTGACGGACAACCGAAGAACGTGGCCGTACAAAGGCGTACGGCACACAGACGGCGCCTGCCACTGTCCCCGACCGGACCTGGCAGGCGCCGCCGCATCTCCGCCCTCACCGCGGGCGGGGCGGCACGCACGCCGGGGGCCGCCGACGCCGGGGTGGGCCCGGCCGCGCCGGGGACCTGCGCCGTGTGAGCCCGGCCTCGCATGCCTGGGGCCGCTCGCGCCGAGCAGGCCCGGCCTCGCGCGCCCGGCCTTGCCGGCCGGGAGCCGCTCGCGCCGGACGACCCCGGCCTTGCCGGCCGGGAGCCGCTCGCGCCGGACGACCCCGGCCTTGCCGGCCGGGAGCCGACGCCGGGGTGGGCCCGGCCGCGCACGCCGGTAGCCGCTCGCGCCGGACGACCCCGGCCTCGCCCGCCGGGAGGCAGCCCTCGACGCCGGGCAGCACGCCGGCCCGCCCCCTCACACGCCAA
>NZ_JALLGL010000083.1 GCF_023072675.1 Streptomyces sp. XM83C | reverse complement strand
TCTCAGGGGTGCCGCAGGGGGCGGGTCCGGGGTCAGCCGAGGCCGGGGCCCCGGACCGGGATGCTGGTGAACGTCGGCGCGGGCGCCGGGTCCTGGAAGAAGTCGTTGCCCTTGTCGTCGACGACGATGAACGCCGGGAAGTCCTCCACCTCGATCTTCCAGACGGCCTCCATGCCCAGCTCCTCGTACTCCAGGACCTCCACCTTCTTGATGCAGTCCTGCGCGAGGCGGGCGGCGGGGCCGCCGATCGAGCCGAGGTAGAAGCCGCCGTGCGCGGCGCACGCGTCGGTGACCTGCTTGCTGCGGTTGCCCTTGGCCAGCATCACCTTCGAACCGCCCGCCGCCTGGAACTGCTCCACGTACGAGTCCATACGGCCGGCCGTCGTCGGGCCGAAGGAACCCGACGCGTAACCCTCGGGCGTCTTCGCCGGGCCCGCGTAGTACACCGGGTGGTCCTTCAGGTACTGCGGCATCTCCTCGCCCGCGTCCAGCCGCTCCTTGATCTTCGCGTGGGCGATGTCACGGGCGACGACCAGCGGGCCGGTCAGCGACAGCCGCGTCTTCACCGGGTGCCTGGTCAGCTCGGCGAGGATCGCGTCCATCGGCTGGTTCAGGTCGATCTTGACGACGTCGCCGTCCTGGTCCAGCTGCTCGTCGGTGGTGTCCGGCAGGAAACGCGCCGGGTCCGTCTCCAGCTGCTCCAGGAAGACGCCCTCGGCGGTGATCTTCGCGACGGCCTGGCGGTCCGCGGAGCAGGAGACGGCGAGGGCGACCGGGCAGGACGCGCCGTGCCGGGGCAGGCGGATCACACGGACGTCGTGGCAGAAGTACTTGCCGCCGAACTGGGCGCCGATGCCGATCTTCTGCGTCAGCTCGAAGACCTTCTCCTCCAGTTCCTTGTCCCGGAAACCGTGACCGAGCACCGAGCCCTCGGTCGGCATGTTGTCCAGGTAGTGCGCGGAGGCGTACTTCGCGGTCTTCAGCGCGTACTCGGCGGAGGTGCCGCCGACGACGATCGCCAGGTGGTACGGCGGGCAGGCGGCCGTGCCCAGCGAACGGATCTTCTCCTCCAGGAACTTCATCATGGAGGCCTCGTTCAGGACGGCCTTCGTCTCCTGGTAGAGGAAGGACTTGTTGGCGCTGCCGCCGCCCTTCGCCATGAACAGGAACTTGTAGGCGTCGCCGTCCGTGGCGTACAGCTCGATCTGCGCCGGCAGGTTCGAGCCGGTGTTCTTCTCCTCCCACATGGTCAGCGGGGCCATCTGGGAGTAGCGCAGGTTCAGCTTCGTGTACGCGTCGAAGATGCCGCGGCTGAGGGCCTCCTCGTCACGGCCCTGCGTGAGCACGTTCTGCCCGCGCTTGCCCATGACGATGGCCGTACCGGTGTCCTGGCACATCGGCAGCACACCGGCCGCCGCGATGTTCGCGTTCTTCAGCAGGTCCAGCGCGACGAACTTGTCGTTCGACGACGCCTCCGGGTCGTCGATGATGCGGCGCAGCTGCGCGAGATGCGCGGGCCGCAGAAAGTGCTGGATGTCGCGGATGGCCTCCTCGGCCAGCCTGCGCAGCGCCTCCGGCTCCACCTTCAGGAACGTCCGCCCGTCCGGCCCCTCGACGGTGGACACACCCTCCGAGGTCACCAGCCGGTACGGGGTGGTGTCCTCGCCCTGGGGGAGCAGATCGGTGTACGCGAACTCCGGGCGGGTTGCGGGGGACCTACGCGGCATCTCAGCCCATTCCTCACTCTGACGGACGGCGGCCCGCCGACACTGGCGGGCCCGTCCAGCCTAGAACCTGCCGCGAGCGGCGAGCCTGTGAGGTAAGGCTCAGTTCCGGGGCGGGCGGGCGTTTCGCCCGATTCCGGACGGCCGGTGCGGGGCGGCCCGGCTTCACTCCGCCGAGGGACTGTCGCGATCTATCGTGTTTCGCTAGTGTGGTGGTGTGGACCTTCAGAAGCAGACCGCACCCACGCCGCCCGCCGAGCTGCGCGCCTCCGACGCCGACCGGGACCGCGTCGCCGACATCCTGCGCGACGCCCTCGCCGAGGGTCGCCTCACCGCCGACGAGCACGCCGAGCGGGTGGAGGGCGTCCTCGCCGCGAAGACGGTCGGCGAGCTGGAGGCGTTCGTCCGCGACCTGCCCGCCGGGCAGACCCGCGCCCGCCGCGTCCCGGCCGCCCCGCGCACCCCGGCCGCCGTCACCCTGCCCGCCGACCCGGACGAGAACGTGGTCGCCGTGTTCAGCAGCACCACCCGCCGGGGACGCTGGCGCCCACGGCGCCGCATCCACGCGTACGCGATCTTCGGCAGCGTCGAACTCGACCTCAGCGAGGCCCTGTTCGAATACCAGCAGGTGATGATCAAGGCGTTCTCCGTCTTCGGCAACGTCGAGATCCGCGTCCCCGAGAACGTCTCGCTGCGCGGCACCGGCGGCGGCGTCCTCGGCAACTTCGAGGTCGACGCCCTCGACTCCCCGGACCCCGACGCCCCCGTGGTCCACGTCGACGGCTGGGCCGTCCTCGGCAACATCGAGGGCCGCCCCAAGCGCGGCCGGCTCGTCGCGGACATACTCGACCGCGTCCAGCGGAAGATCGACAAGAAGGCGCGCAGACACCTGGACCGTTGACGAATGTGAACCCCCGTACCCGCCGGTTTGCAACGCAGTGCATAGGCGCGCGTACAGCGGGTAGGCCTTGCTGCATCGTCTCTCGCTCGCGAAGCCGTCGTCAGGAGTAGACCGTGCTGCAACCGCCGCATTCGTCCCTGCAGGTAGCTGCCGTTCCGGCCCAGCGGGTGTCAGCGCGAGACAGGGATCGGGACAAGGACCAGGACGTCCCCTGGCACACCGAGGCGGTGTGCCGGCGCGACGAAGCCGGCCTGTTCTTCGCACCCTCCAAGGAACCCACCGCGGCCCGGCTCTCGCGTGAGGAAGCCGCCAAGCGCGTCTGTGCCCGCTGTCCCGTGATGGTCGAGTGCCGCGAACACGCCCTGTTGCAGCCCGAACCCTACGGCGTCTGGGGCGGCCTCACCGCGGCGGAACGCCGCGTCGTCCTCGCCCGGCGCCGACGCCGCGAGATGGAACTGAAGAAGGCCGCCCGCACCACCGGCCGCATAGCGGCGGCAGGCTGACGGCCCACCCCACGACATGCCTTCGGCGCCCTCTCCGCACAGAGGGCGCCGAAGCCGCGCCGGGCGAGGAGCGAAGCCCCCGACGCCCCGGCGCCGAACGACCGCGCTACTTCGCCCGGTCGAAGTCGATCTGGCTGTACGCACGCAGCTTGCTCAGCCGGTGCTCCGAATCGATCCTGCGCACCGTGCCCGACTTCGAGCGCATCACGATCGACTCGGTCAGCGCCGTCTCCGACTTGTACCGCACACCGCGCAGCAGCTCACCGTCGGTGATACCGGTCGCGACGAAGAAGACGTTCTCCCCGGACACCAGATCGTCCGTGGTCAGCACCCGGTCCAGATCGTGCCCCGCGTCGACCGCCCGCTGCCGCTCCTCGTCGTCCTTCGGCCACAGCTTGCCCTGGATCGTGCCGCCCAGGCACTTCACCGCGCACGCCGAGATGATGCCCTCCGGGGTGCCGCCGATACCCAGCAGCAGATCGACGCCGGTGCCCTCGCGCAGCGCGTAGATCGACCCCGCCACATCACCGTCGGAGATCAGCTTGATCCGCGCACCGGCCTCCCGGACCTCCTTGATCAGCCCCTCGTGCCGCGGCCGGTCCAGGATCACGACGGTGACGTCCTCCGGCGTGGACCGCTTCGCCTTCGCGATCCGCCGGATGTTCACGGCGACGGGCGCGTCGATGTCCACGAAGTCCGCGGCCTCCGGGCCCGTGACCAGCTTGTCCATGTAGAACACGGCCGACGGGTCGAACATCGACCCGCGCTCGGCCGCCGCCAGCACGGCGATCGCGTTCGGCATGCCCTTCGCGGTCAGCGTCGTGCCGTCGATCGGGTCGACCGCGATGTCGACCTCGGGACCCGTGCCGTCACCGACACGCTCCCCGTTGAAGAGCATCGGCGCCTCGTCCTTCTCGCCCTCGCCGATCACGACCACGCCGTTCATGGACACGGTGGAGACGAGGGTGCGCATGGCGCGCACCGCGGCACCGTCGGCGCCGTTCTTGTCGCCGCGCCCGACCCAACGGCCCGCGGCCATCGCCGCGGCCTCCGTGACCCGGACCAGCTCAAGCGCCAGGTTGCGGTCGGGGGCCTCGGAAGGGACATCGAGCTCGGACGGCAGATGATGTTCGGTCATCGGGTCTCCTTCGGGGATGCCCCGGCCGTCGGACCGGGGTGAGGGTACCTCCCGCTCGCGGGGGAGAGACGAAGCTCCTGCGGATCGGGGCAGGGGAGGGCGGATCGCCTCCGTGGTGATGCGGTGCCCGGGGCCAGTGACCGACAGCCCCCGTTCACACGAAAACGGATATGTTGTGAGATGCCGCTCGGCAGGTCGAGCGGGCGTTCGAGTGCCGCTTCCACCCCACCGACGAGCAGGCGACGGAGTCGCCGCGTACGTTCGGCTGCGACCGCCTCGTGTACGACACGGCGCTGGAAGCACGTACGCGCGCCTGACACGGGCGCGACCTCGTCGTGATCGACCGCCGCTTCCCCGGCTCCGGACCGTGCGGGATGTGCGGCGCGGTCCGAGAGGCCCTGCCGCCGCCGATCCGGGAGCGGACGTGCGACTGCGGCGCCACGCACGACCGCGACGTGAACGCGGCGCGCGATGTTCTGGCCCCCGGGCCGGCGGCGTCCGCCCGTGGAGACGGTGTGAGACCTCAACGGGAATCCTCCCGCACGGGGCGGTCGTCGCGGAAGCGGGACGCCCCACGGGCGACCGTGGGAATCCCCGCCTCCAGGCCGGGGGAGGAAGTCAACGGAGCGCACCTTTCTGATACGACGACGGCCGGATGACGGTGGTGGACCCCGACTCTATCGTCAGTCCGACAAAATGAGCAGGGGCCCCCACGGATGAGCGGACCGGGCACCTGCGACGATAGGGGCGTGGCAGGTTCGAACGGCAAGCAGAAGACGGTCCGGGACATGGTTCTCTCCCTGGGCCTCATCATGATCGCGGCGGCGGTGATCTACCTCTTCGTCCCGCACGACGATGACGCACCCGACCTCAAGCGCGTCGACTACCGCGTCGAGCTGCTGACGGCACGCCGTGCCGCCTCCTACCCGGTGGCCGCTCCCGAGGGTCTGCCGGAGAGCTGGAAGGCGACGTCCGTGCGCTTCGACGGGGCCGACTTCGACGCCTGGCACCTGGGCTTCCACGCCCCCGACGGGGAGTACGTGGCGATCGAGCAGTCCACCGATCAGCGGGCGCGGTTCATCGACGAGGCCAGCCAGGGCGCCAAGGAGACCGACGTCACCCAGGAGATCGGCGGTCGCACCTGGATCCGCTACACCGGCGGCCGGTACGACGCGCTGGTCCTCAAGGACACCGTCGACGGCTCCACCACGGTCGTCGCGGGCACCGGCTCCTTCGACCAGCTCGCGCAGATGGCGGGCGCGCTCAAGCTGGCGTGAACGCGGTGGCGGCCCGACCGGTGGGCCGTCCCCGGCGTCCGACGGGCCCGCCTACCGGGAAGCGTCCTCGCCCGAGTCGTCGCCGGCCGACGGCCCCGTCCGCTCCTCCTCCGCCAGCGCCGCGTCGAGGCGGGCCCGCGCACCCTCCAGCCAGCGGCGGCACACCCGGGCCAGCTCCTCGCCGCGCTCCCACAGCGCCAGCGACTCCTCCAGCGTCGTACCGCCCGCCTCGAGGCGGCGTACCACCTCGATCAGTTCGTCACGCGCCTGCTCGTACCCGAGCGCCTCGTCCACCTTGCTGGTCATCCACCCAACCTAAACATCGACTCGGACATTGAACTCACCCTCGGCCACCCGCGCCCGCAGCGCCTCCTCGGCCGTCACCTCGCCCGGCGCGCGCACCACGTGCCCGTCGGACTTCTGCAGCACCGCGTACCCGCGCTGAAGCGTCGCCGCGGGGGAGAGCGCCACCACGCGCGCGTGCGTGTGCGTCAGCTCCGAGTCCGCGCGGTCCAGCAGATGCCCCAGGGTGCGCCGGGACCGCTCCACCAGCGCCGTCACCTGCTGCTCACGCTCGTCGATCATCCGATGCGGGTCCTGTATCGACGGGCGGGCCAGCGCATGGGCGAGCCCCCGCTCCTCCCGCTCCACGAGCGCCTCCACGCACCGCCGCGCCCGGCCGCGCAGCATCCGCACCCGCTCCAGCTCCTCGCCCACATCGGGCACGACCTTCTTCGCGGCGTCCGTCGGTGTCGAGGCGCGCAGGTCGGCGACGTAGTCCAGCAGCGGGGTGTCCGGCTCGTGGCCGATCGCCGACACCACCGGCGTACGGCACGCGGCGACCGCCCGTACCAGCTGCTCGTCGGAGAACGGCAGCAGATCCTCCACGCTGCCGCCGCCCCGCGCGACGATGATCACGTCGACGTCGTCGATCTCGTCCAGCTCCTTGACCGCCTGCACGACCTGCGGCACCGCGTGCACACCCTGCACGGCGACATTGCGCACCTCGAAGCGGACATGCGGCCAGCGGTGCCGGGCGTTCTCCAGCACGTCCCGCTCGGCCGCCGACGCCCGCCCGCACACCAGCCCGATCAGCTGCGGCAGGAACGGCAGCGGCTTCTTGCGGTCCGCCGCGAACAGGCCCTCCGCCGCGAGCGACTTCTTCAGCTGCTCCAGCCGCGCCAGCAGCTCGCCCACACCGACCGGGCGGATCTCCGCGGCCCGCAGCGACAGCTGCCCGCGCGGCGCGTACCACTCCGGCTTCGCGTGCACCACGACCCGCGCGCCCTCGCCGACGACGTCCGCGACCGCGTCGAACACCTGCCGGTAGCAGGTGACGCTGACGGAGATGTCGTACGACGGGTCGCGCAGCGTCAGGAACACCACGCCCGCGCCCGGCCGCCGCGACAGCTGCGTGATCTGCCCCTCGACCCACACCGCGCCCAGCCGGTCGATCCACCCGCCGATCAGCCGCGAGACCTCACCGACGGGGAGCGGGGTGTCCGCGGACGTGTTGACAGCCATGTCCGCGAGCGTAACGGGCATCACCGACAACGAGCCGTACGGCGACCGTCGTACGCGATGCGCCGTGGGCGAGGCGCCGGACACGCGCCGGGCGATCTTGGGGGCGTGGCACGCGGCCTTACGATGGGGTGCATGACTGCTTCGACTGGCCGCCGTGTCCTGCTCGCCGCCCCCCGTGGCTACTGCGCGGGTGTGGACCGCGCCGTGATCGCCGTCGAGAAGGCCCTGGAGCAGTACGGGGCCCCCGTCTACGTCCGGCACGAGATCGTGCACAACAAGTACGTCGTGCAGACCCTGGAGAAGAAGGGCGCGATCTTCGTCGAGCGGACGGAGGAGGTGCCGCCGGGCAACATCGTCATGTTCTCCGCGCACGGTGTCGCCCCGACCGTGCACGAGGAGGCACGGCAGGGCCGCCTGGCCACCATCGACGCCACCTGCCCGCTGGTCACCAAGGTCCACAAGGAGGCCGTCCGGTACGCCAAGGAGGACTACGACATCCTCCTGATCGGCCACGAGGGCCACGAGGAGGTCATCGGCACCTCCGGTGAGGCCCCCGACCACATCCGGCTCGTCGACGGCCCCGCCGACGTCGCCAAGGTCGAGGTCCGCGACCCGTCCAAGGTCGTCTGGCTGTCCCAGACCACCTTGTCCGTCGACGAGACGATGGAGACGGTGGACGCGCTGAAGGAGAAGTTCCCGCAGCTCGTCTCCCCGCCCAGCGACGACATCTGCTACGCCACGCAGAACCGGCAGCTCGCCGTGAAGCAGATGGGCTCCGAGGCCGACCTGGTGATCGTCGTCGGCTCCCGCAACTCCTCCAACTCCAAGCGGCTCGTCGAGGTCGCCAAGCTGGCCGGGGCCCGCGACGCCCACCTGGTGGACTTCGCCACTGAGATCGACGAGGCCTGGCTGGAGGGCGTCACCACGGTCGGTGTGACCTCCGGCGCGTCGGTGCCCGAGGTGCTGGTGGAGCAGGTGCTGGAGTGGCTCGCCGAGCGCGGCTTCGAGGACGTCGAGATCGTCAAGGCCGCCGAGGAGTCCATCACCTTCTCCCTGCCGAAGGAGCTCCGCCGTGACCTGCGCGAGGAGGCGGCAGCCCTGGTCGCCGAGCGCGGCGGGGCGGGCGCTGCCGGCGAGTGACCTGACGGGGGACGGGTTCGGCGCGCGTCGGGCCCGCCTCGCGGTGACTCTCCGCTGTGGGGCGTGACTGTCAGTGGCGCGTCGTACGGTAGGGCCATGCAGATCTTCGGCGTGGACATCGGTGGTTCCGGGATCAAGGGCGCTCCCGTGGACCTGGACAAGGGCGACCTGGCCCAGGAGCGGCACAAGGTGCTCACCCCGCACCCGGCGACCCCGGAGGGTGTGGCCGACGGTGTGAAGGAGGTCGTCGACCACTTCGGGTGGACCGGCCCGGTCGGGCTCACCTTCCCGGGGGTCGTCACCGGCGGTTCCACCGTCCGTACGGCGGCCAACGTCGACAAGAGCTGGATCGACACCGACGCCCGGGCGCTGTTCAGCGAGCGGCTGGGCGGCCTGCCGGTGACCGTGGTCAACGACGCCGACGCGGCCGGCGTCGCCGAGATGCACTTCGGCGCCGGCAAGGACCGCAGAGGGACGGTCGTTCTGCTGACGTTCGGCACGGGCATCGGCAGTGCCGTCTTCATCGACGGCCACCTGGTGCCCAACACCGAGCTGGGCCACCTGGAGCTGAAGGGCCACGACGCGGAGAAGCGGGCGTCCAGCAAGGCCAAGGAGGACGAGGACCTCAGCTGGGAGCACTGGGCGCGGCGCGTGCGGAAGTATCTGGCGCACGTGGAGATGCTGTTCTCGCCGGAGCTGTTCATCATCGGCGGCGGTGTCAGCCGCAAGGCGGAGAAGTTCCTGCCGCACATCAAGGACATCCGCGCGGAGATCGTCCCGGCGCAGTTGCAGAACAACGCGGGCATCGTGGGGGCGGCGATGCACGCGGCGGAGGTCGAGGCGGAGGCGTAGGCAGGCGCGCGGACGGCCGTCCGGTGGCCTCGTCGCTGGGCCGCCCGCTCCCGCCCGGTCGCCCGGCCGTCAGGGTTTCGGGTCGGGCGGCGGACCGCGGGCGTCGGCGGTCCTGGTACGACCTGGGCGGCGCCCGTGTCCGTCAGGGGCGTCGGCGCCCCCGTGGGGCAGGCAGTGCGCGGCGTCGGGCGCGGGCCGCGCGAAGGCCGCGGGCGAGGGTGACCGCGCAGGCGACGAGCGTGCCGCCGTACAGCCAGCCCGCCTGGGTGGCGAGGCCGGTGACCAGCCCCATGAGCGTGCCGCCCGCGCCCTCTCCCTCGGCCACCGTCAGCAGGCCGACGGTGAACGCGATCGGTACGACGACCGGCGCGGCCAGCAGATCCCCGCGGCGCACCCACAGCGCGGTCAGCGCGGCGACGGGCAGGAACAGCACGCCGTACGCCGTCTGGGACGACCCGAACAGCAGCTGTACGAGGAAGCCCAGCGCGATCATCGCGGCGCCGCAGAACAGCCCGCTGCCCAGTCCGGTCAGCCGGGGGTTCGGCAGCCGCCGTACGGCCGCCACGAGCGGGGGACCGGCCCGCCCCGCCGTACCGGGGGAGCCGGCCCGCCGGCCCGGCGCGGGGCCGGCCGTGCGCTCGCGGGGGGCCGCCCCCCCGCTCCTCGCGTTACCGCCCGTCCGCCGTGTCCCGCCGGGAGCGGCGCTCTGCGCGACGACACGGGCACCGGACGCCGCCGGACGCCCCTTGGCGGGGACGGGCCGCGCCCCGGACGCACCGCCACGGCCGCCCTCGGGGGAGGAACCGGGCCCACGCGGCCCCCGCCCCCCTGGGCGACCGTCCGAGGGCGCCGTACCGCCCGTACCGGCCTTACTGCCCGTGCCGCCCGGGCGGATGTCCTCCGTGCCGGGCCCCGGCTGCGGCGGCAGCGGCGCGGGTGTGGCGCCGCGCGAGGCGGGCTGTGGGGGGCGCGTGGGCCGAGGGGGGCGCGTCCTGTGCTGCTCCATTGGACCAACTTAGGTCGGTTTATGTGCCGAATCGGGCATCGGACACGCCGTGGGGGGGGGACCTTGACCGGGCGTTCGAGAGCCCCGCCCGGCCCCGGCCCGGCACCCCGTAGACTGGTGGATCGGCCCCGCCCGGGAGTCCGCCCCCTCCACCCTCACGTACGGGAAGTCGCAACGTGTCGCTCACGATCGGAATCGTCGGTCTGCCGAATGTCGGCAAGTCGACCCTGTTCAACGCCCTGACCAAGAACGACGTGCTGGCGGCCAACTACCCGTTCGCCACCATCGAGCCGAACGTCGGCGTCGTCGGCGTCCCCGACCCCCGGCTGGCCAAGCTGGCGGAGATCTTCGGCTCGGAGCGCATCCTCCCGGCGACGGTCGACTTCGTCGATATCGCGGGCATCGTGCGCGGCGCCTCCGAGGGTGAGGGCCTGGGCAACAAGTTCCTCGCGAACATCCGTGAGTCCGACGCGATCTGCCAGGTCATCCGCGCCTTCAAGGACGAGAACGTCGTCCACGTCGACGGCAAGGTCTCGCCGAAGGACGACATCGAGACGATCAACACCGAGCTGATCCTCGCCGACCTGCAGACCATCGAGAAGGTCCTGCCGCGGCTCCAGAAGGAGTCCCGGATCAAGAAGGACGTCGCGCCCAAGGTCAAGGCGGTCGAGGAGGCCAAGGAGATCCTGGAGAAGGGCGACACGCTCTTCGCGCACGGCATCGTCCAGGGCAGCGAGCGCGCCGAACTCCTGCACGACCTGCACCTGCTCACCACCAAGCCGTTCCTCTACGTCTTCAACGTCGACGAGGAGGAGCTGACGGACGAGGCGTTCAAGGAGGAGCAGCGCGCCCTGGTCGCCCCCGCCGAGGCGATCTTCCTCAACGCCAAACTGGAGGCCGACCTCGCCGAGCTGGACGAGGAGGACGCCCTGGAGCTGCTCCAGTCCGTCGGCGCCGAGGAGCCCGGCCTCGCCACCCTGGCCCGCGTCGGCTTCACCACGCTCGGCCTCCAGACCTATCTGACGGCGGGCCCGAAGGAGTCCCGCGCCTGGACGATCAAGAAGGGCGCCACCGCCCCCGAAGCCGCCGGTGTGATCCACACCGACTTCCAGAAGGGCTTCATCAAGGCCGAGGTGATCTCCTTCGACGACCTGGTCGAGGCCGGCTCGGTCGCCGAGGCCCGCGCCAAGGGCAAGGCCCGTATGGAGGGCAAGGACTACATCATGCAGGACGGCGATGTGGTGGAGTTCCGCTTCAACGTGTAGCGGCTGACATATCACCACGTCGCCGATCTGGCAAACATGCAGGTCAGAGAGGGTCCGGCTCTTCGGGGTCGGGCCCTTGGTTTTTTCCCGTGCTGGGATGGTGCTGGGATAGCTGACCCCTCGTCACCTGTCATCACCCCTGGTCATCCGTACCGTGCTGGGATGGTGCTGGGATGGGATGAGGAGCCCGTGCTGGGTTTCGGGCAGTGATCTGACCGGTGCGCGGGGAGGGCGGGACGGGTTTCATCCACACATCTTCTTCACGGCTCTGGGGCGCCGTGCGGAGGCGTGGCACTTTTCCTACTCGTTTGACACACTCGGGGTATGGGTGAGACGACGTACAGCATCGGGGAAGGTCCGGCGACGCGGGTGAGCCTGTCGCTGCCGGAGGGGACCGCGGAGGCGATCCGGGCGCGAGTGGGGAAGCGGGAGTTCTCCGCGTTCATCGCCGAGGCAGTCGAGCGTGAGCTGCGCGGGCAGGTCCTGGACGAGTACCTGGCGGACTACGAGAGCCGCAAGGGGCCGGTTTCCGAGCCGGCTCGTCAGCGGGCGCGGCAGGTCTTCGACGAGGTGTTCGCCGAGGAGGCCGAGCGGCCCGCCGCAGGCTGAGTCACGAGGGGACGCTCGTCCTCGACAGTGAGGGACTGTCGAAGCTGCTCGCCGACGACGAGCAGGTGGTGGCTCTGATCGCTGAGGCGCGCTTGCGTGGCATGGAGGTCGTGATCAGCGCGCTCACCATCATCGAGGCCGTCCACGCCCGTACGAACAAGTCACGCCTGAACTGGGTGCTTTCCGGGCTGCGGGTCGTCCCGGTCGGTGACGAGGAGGCGAGGGCTGCCTCGAAGTTGCTGATGAATGCCGGATTGCACGGACACAAGTACGCGATCGATGCGGCCGTCGCCGAGGCCGCTCTGCGACAGCACCGCCCCGTGGTCATGCTGACTTCCGATGTTGACGACATGGCCAAGCTGTGCGGCGAGCGGGTCCGGCTCGTGGCGGTGTGATTTCCCTTGGTCCGGCTCAGTAGGAGCGGGGTCCGTAGGGGCTCCAGTGACCGAGGAAGGGCTTGAGGTCGTCGCCGCTGGGTTTCGGCGGCGTGGGCAGTTTCGGCGCTGAGACCGATTCGGTGAGGCTTTGGAGGTGCGCGTCCGCGAACGCGAGCCATGCCTCGACCTCGGTCCGCTCCTGCCCGGGCGGAAGCGATGCGGCATGGACGCCTACTGCTGTGACGTATTCAGTCAGGCGCCTGGCCTGGTACCAGGTGTCCGCCTGTTCTCCGAGCTGTTTGACGCGGTAGGCGTGGGCGTAGGCGGCGTGGGCTTCCTGCATGGCGGCTTCCCAGCGCTTTTGCTGTACCTCTCTGGCTTGCTGGTCCGCGAGGCGTTTGCGTTCTGCGGCTTCGCCGCGGAGTCCGACCTCCTGCACGATCTCGGCGAGTTGTTCTTCCAGAGGCCGGTCGGGGAGATCCGCCCATTCGCTTGCACGGTGCGGGCTGCCGCCGCGGAGTATGAAGCGCAGCCGGCTGGAGGGTGTGTAGTCGAAGCGGGGGATGCGCATCCATGAGTGCTTCTTGGCGTCGGCGAGTTCCTTGTCTGTGGGGACGTGTTCGTTGCGGTCCTGTTCTTGGAGGACGAGGAATCCGACACTTTCGCCGTGGGCGGTGATGGAGAAGTGCGGTGGTGCCTTGCGGTGCCGATGGGGCGGGGGCGCGCCTTGTGTGGTTCCGAGCGATGCCTTGTGGCCTTGGGCTGTGGTGGCGGCGATGACTGTTTGGATGATGCGCAGGGCTCGGCCCTGGAGGGGTTTGGTCAGGCCCAGTGGCTGCGGTTGCTTTTGGAGGGCGGCCACGACGGCGTGGGGTTTGGTGAGTCTGGCCGGCACAGGGAGCGGGGTGAGTTCCGCGAGGCGCCAGGCAGGGATGTCGACCAGCTTGATTTCGTAGCCGCGGTGGGTGCGGTATCCGTGGAGTTCCTGCGTGTGAGGGATCTTGCCGGACTTGCGGGCGGCGTTGACGCGTGACGCCCAATTCACCGAGTGCGGGTCGGATTCGATGGGCTTGATGAGGCAGCCGTCGTTCGCGGCCAGTTCTTCGAGTAGCTGGTCCGCGTAGTTCGTACGGGCCTTCGGCACGGCTCTGGGGCGCGATGGTGCCGGTTTCCGGGCGGGCCGTTCCGGTGGTCGGGTGCTCTGTTCCACGGGGCGGATGCCGCGGTCCGTGAGATGCTGCCGCCCCTTCTCGGTGAGGTGGGCGCTCCAATGCCCGCGGCGTTTGGTGATTTTGATGAGCCCTCGGTTCTGCAGGGCCTGCCCGCTGGTCTTGTACGTGCTGTCCGGCCAGACTCCGTCGGGACACCCCTGGCCCACCCAGTCGAGCACGGCCTGCTGCCGCTCGTTCAGGGCCTGGTCCATGGAGCCTCCCGCCGGTCCCTCGGTGCGCTGCCTCAAAGACGATGCCCACTGGACCTCCGGGAATTCGGGGCAGCCTGGGGGCTCCCTCATTCGGATGAGAGGTCCTGGAAGGCGCGTTTACGGCGAGGACAGTCGCTCATGGCGTTGATGCGAAACGGCTTGGGTTCAGAGTCATTGATGGGGACCTGATTGGACTGGCTTGGGGTGCGGGGTTCAGCGGCCAGGGACAGGGAGGTCGCCCTCGACGTACTGGGCGCGGCCGTCGGCGAAGGACCAGTCGTCGGGGCGGTTCTCGAAGTACCTGACGAACAGGTTCTTGCCGTTCACGCCGACGGCGGCCAGGCGCTCGGCGAGTGTCTTGTGGACGAGCTGCTTGACCTCGGTGGAGCGGCCGCGCTGGGTGAAGATGTGGACGATCACTGCGCTCGTCGGGCTGCGCTCGAAGCCGAGGCGGCGTCCAGGGGATGCTGCGCGGACGGTGTCGCCGACGTGTGAGTGCCGGGCCTCCGCGAAGCCCTCGGTGCCCTCGTCGAGGAGCCGAGTGCATCGTCGGCACGACCTGCCCCTCATCAAAGAGGGGCGAACGCCAAGCTCAGACGTCCTTGATCTGTACGCGGTCGCCGCACAGTTTCGACCAGTCGTCGCGGTCCGAGGTCAGCACCAGCACGGGTGGCGGGGAGCGGAGCGCCATCGCGGCGACGAGGGCATCGATGGCGTACTTGTGGCCGTGCAGGCCGCCGGCGTCGCTCAGCAACTGCACTGCGGTGAGGCTGTCCGCCTGGGTGACGTCCTGGACCTGAAGCCGGGAGAGCACCCAGCGCAGCCGAGCGGTGTCCGTCTTCCCGTAGACGGCCTCCACCACGGTCAGGGCCGATACGAGGACGGGCACGCCTACGCGCCGAGCAGCCTCGAGCCGAGTGACCATCTGGCGGTCGTTGCGCAGCAGCAGCGACAACGCCTGGGAGTCCAGCACCAGGGACCTGGCCGCGGGCTCCTTCATGCGGCGCTGTCGCCGGACGCGTACGGCGCCGGTGCGTCACCGAATAGTTCGCGCTGCGCGGCCTGGACCTCGGCCTCGCTCAGCGGTTCATGCTCGGCTTCGTAGGCAGCCACGATCTCGGCGAGGCCGTCCATCGCCAACTGGTGCCGGACGGCCGCGGTCACGTACGCGGACACGCCGCGCTTGCCGGTGCGCGTGCGCAGAGCGCCGAGCAGTTCCGAGGGCATCGAGACGGAGATGTTCTCCGTGCCGCCGGGGCGGGGTGACTTCATGGGGCCCATTCTAGTACAGGATCTATTACATCGGGTGGGATGCTGCGCAGCCCGCATCCGGCGGCGTAGTCTCGGCGTCATTGGATCTTCTTGTACTTTGTCGCGGCGCCCGTGCTGGGATGGTGCTGGGATGTGCTCGCATTTCCGCAGGTCAGAGCCTTGTCGTGGAGTTCCGGTTCAACGTGTAGCGCGTGACACGCCGTTGAGGTGGCCAACACGCAGGTCGGCCGGGGTCCGCCGCTTCGGGGTCGGGCCCTTGGCCGTTTCTGTGGTCCTGAGCCGCGGCCCGGCCGCTGTGAAGCGGCCTCAGCCGCTCTTCGCCGGGGGCGTGAGGCGTCCGAGGTCCAGGCTGATGTCGAACGGTACGGGGCGCTCCAGGGCGCCGCGGAAGATACCGGCGGGGGCGTACAGGCCGGTCGGCGTGTCGAGTTCGCAGACGTGCACGACGGGTGATCCCTCCTCGTCCTGATGCACCAGGGGCGGGGGATGCCGGCTTCCGCGTACGTGCGCAGCTCGACCGTGCGCTCCCGGCGGGCGGACTCGGGGAGACGACCTCGACGACCAGCCGGACCTGCTCCGGCGCGCACCACGTGCGGTCGGGGTCGTACGGTGCGGTCGTCACGAGCAGATCCGGCTCGGGACGGCTGCGCTCGTCGAGGCGGACCGTCGTCTCCCGTTCGACCTCGAAGCCGGGGGTGCCGCGGCCATGAGCGCCGTGGTGAGGGACGTGACGAGCCGACCGCGTCAGGACCTCCGCTCGGGACGTGCTCGTCGGCTCAGTGTCGTGTGCGCGCAGAAATTCGATCCGGGGGAGTCGTTGCCGTCGACGACGACCGTGCCCTTCCGCACGTCCAGCAGCACCGTCACCGTGCCGAAGCGGTCGTCCTCGATCGACGTGCTCCCGCCGAGCGGGGCATCGGCGTCGGGTGCGGCCCGGTTGGCCTGGTTCCGGTGGTGCTCGTGTCGTCGCCGGGTCCTTCGGCATCAGTGTTCCTTCGCTGTGGTGCCCGACCTGCCGGGCGCGTGAGGTCCGGCCGTCGACAGGTGACGTACACCAGATACGGGGTTCGGTCTCCGCGTTCCTTGCGGCGACGGCCGGGTGACGGCCTGGCGGTGCGGTCCGGCTGCCGTCACCCGGCCGTCCCGGCGCCGGGGCAGGGACCCTCGCCCCGAGCCGGGCACAGGAGGGCAGTGGCACCATTCCCTGAGCACCACACTGAGGGGGATCGATGGCGCGGACCGAGCGGGAGGTCGTGGCGCGGGGGACGCGGCTGGCCGAGGCGGCCCGGCAGGTCGCCGAGGACCACGAGCGGGCCGTCGACGCCGTACGGGAGGCACTGCGGCCACTGCGGGAGGAGCTGGTCCGGGAGGAGCTGGAGCGGCTGCCCGTGGCCCGGCTCAGGGATGTCACCCAGGGCCGGCTGCGGCTGGACGAGCTGGAGGCGGGCGGGTTCCGCACCGTGCAGGACGTGCTGCGCGCCGGGAGCTACATGCTGCGGCAGACCCCGGGCGTCGGCCGGCGCACCGCCGACCAGGTGCTCGCTGCGGCCCGGCAGCTCGCGGAGGCCGCGGAGGAGTACGTCGCCGTACGCCTCGACCCCGACCGGCCCGAACCGCGCGGCACCGCCCTCGTCACCGCGCTGCACGTCCTCGTCGAGGCCGGACCGCAGGCGCGGCGCGCGGCCGAGGCGGGCGCCGCGCTCGCGGAGCGGCTGGCCCCGCTGCTGACGGACGCCCGCCCCGCCGCCGGGCGCTGGCGGATGCTGCTCGCCGGCCGCGAGACCCGGCAGCGGGCGCTGGCCGCCGTGGCGGAACTCCGCACGCTCGTCGAGGAGGCGGAGGCCGACGGCGTACCGCAGCGGTGCGCCCAGGCCGGCGTCGATCTGCTGCGCCGCCCCGAGAACGACCTCGCCGCCTGGGTGGACTTCGAACGCCGTGCCGCCGACTACTACGGCCTCCTCGCCGAGATCGCCGACCACGAACCCGACGCCGCCGCCCAGGGCTTTCTGCCCGACGAGGTGGCCGAGCGGGTGCGGGAACAGCGGCTGACGGACACACACTGCCTGGTGTCCCTGCGCGGTTATCAGGCGTTCGGGGCGCGGTTCGCGCTCGCCCAGAAGCGGGTGCTGCTCGGCGACGAGATGGGACTCGGCAAGACCGTGCAGGCCATCGCCGTCCTCGCGCATCTCGCGGCCGAGGGGCACCGCCACTTCCTGGTGGTGTGCCCGGCGAGCGTCCTCATCAACTGGACGCGGGAGATCGCCACCCGCAGCACCCTGCACGCCGTACCGCTGCACGGGCCGAACCGGCAGGCCGCGTTCGCCGACTGGCGGAGCAGCGGCGGCGTCGCCGTCACCACGTTCGACGCGCTGCGCGGATTCCCCGCCCCGGCGGGCGACCCCGAGCTGGGACTCCTCGTCGTCGACGAGGCGCACTACGTGAAGAACCCGGCCGCGCTCCGCTCGATCGCCGTGCGCTCCTGGGCCGAGAACTGCCCGCACGTCCTGTTCCTGACCGGCACGCCGATGGAGAACCGTGTCGCCGAGTTCCGCAACCTGGTGCGCATCCTGCGGCCCGACTTCGCGCCCGGCACCGACGAGCCGACGCGCGGTTCCAAGGAGTTCCGCCGGGCCGTCGCCCCCGTGTATCTGCGGCGCAACCAGCGGGACGTGCTCAGCGAACTGCCCACCTTGCAGCACACCGACGAGTGGCAGGAGCCCAGCCCCGCCGACGCGCGGGCCTACGAGGAGGCGGTGCGCAGCGGCAACTTCATGGCGATGCGCCGTGCCGCGTACGCCCGGCCGCAGCAGTCGGCGAAGCTCGGCCGGCTGCGGGAACTGGTCGGGGAGGCCGCCGAGAACGGGCTGAAGGTCGTCGTGTTCTCCGCGTTCCGGGAAGTGCTCGGCGCGGTCGCGGAGGTGCTGGACGGTGTGCACGGGCCGCTCGGCGGAGGGCTGGCGCCGGAGCGGCGCCAGCAGATCGTGGACGACTTCACCGCCGCGCCCGGGCACGCGGTGCTGCTCGCGCAGATCGAGGCGGGCGGCATCGGGCTCAACCTCCAGGCCGCCTCGGTGGTGATCCTGTGCGAGCCGCAGCTGAAGCCGACGGTGGAGCGGCAGGCCCGCACCTGACACCTGGTGGTGTGCACGGGTGCACGGGTGCGGGCCCGGGGCGGCGCCCGCCGGTGGGCGCGCCCCGGGCCCGCCTCACAGGCTCACAGGCTCACGGGTTCACGGGTTCGCGGTGCTTCAGGGCGTCAGAACTGAAGCGCCCAGGAGTCGATGGTGCCGGTGTCGTAGCGGTAGTTGTCGCTGACCCTGAGTTTCCAGGTGCCGTTCGCGGTCTCGGAGGAGGCGTCGACGGTGTACGTGGTGTCGATGTCGTCGGCGCTGCCGCCGGTGCCGTACGACTTCAGCGTGTACGCCGTGCCGTCGGGGGCGATCAGCTGGATCAGCAGGTCACCGATGTAGGTGTGCCGGATGTGGACCTCGACGCCGAGGGCGGCGGGGGCGTTGCCGCTCACGCCGCTGACGGTGATGGGGGACTCCACGGTGGAGTTGTCGTTGATCGGGTAGTCGGTGGTGTTCTCGAAGCGCGGGCCGGGCGGTGTGGTGGTGCCGCCGCCGACGTACAGCAGACGGTTGGGCGACCCGCTGCCCGGGTTGGAGACGACGCCGCTGGTGGCGGCGGACGTCAGCGCCGCGGACACCTGCGCCGGGGTGGCCGTCGGGTGGTCGGCCAGCCATACGGCCGCGGCACCGGTGACGTGCGGGGTCGCCATCGACGTACCGGAGATGGTGTTGGTGGCGGTGTCGCTGCTGTTCCACGACGAGGTGATGGAGGAGCCCGGGGCGAACAGGTCGAGCACCGAGCCGTAGTTGGAGAAGCTGGAGCGGGCGTCGCTGGACGTGGTCGAGCCGACGGTGATCGCCTCGGTGACGCGCGCGGGCGAGTAGTTGGAGGCGTTGGAGCTGTCGTTGCCCGCGGCGACCGCGAAGGTCACCCCGGAGGCGATGGCGTTGCGTACGGCCGCGTCGAGGGTGGAGTCTGCGCCGCCGCCGAGGGACATGTTGGCGACGGAGGGGCCGGTGTGGTTGCGGGCGACCCAGTCGATGCCGGCGACGACCTGGGCGGTCGTACCGGAGCCGGAGTTGTTCAGCACGCGCACCGCGACGATCTTCGCCTTCTTGGCGACGCCGTACTTGCTGCCGGCGACCGTGCCGGCGACGTGCGTGCCGTGGCCGTTGCCGTCCTGGGCGGTGTTGTCGTTGTCGACGGCGTCGTAGCCGTAGGAGGCGCGACCGCCGAAGTCGCTGTGGGTGATGCGCACGCCGGTGTCGATGATGTACGCCGTCACACCCTCACCGGCGGAGTCCGGGTAGGTGTACGAGTTGTTGAGCGGCAGGTTGCGCTGGTCGATGCGGTCCAGGCCCCAGGAGGGCGGGCTGGGCTGGGTGCCGTCGATGTGGAAGGTGCGGTTCTGGACGACGGAGGCGACGGCCGGGTCGGCGGCGAGACGTTTCGCCTCGGTCTCCGAGGCGGTGATCGCGTAGCCGTTGAGCGCCTTGGTGTACGTCCGCTGGATCGAGGCGCCGTACCGGGCGGCCACCGCGCGGCCGGCGTCGGAGGCGGCGCGGGTGGACTTCAGGGTGACGATGTAGCTGCCGGAGACGGCGTTGGCCGCGTCCTCGTACTGGATGACGCCTTCGGGGGCGGTGGTCGCCGCGCCGGCGGGGAGCGCGGAGGCGAGGCCGGTCGCCAGTACCGCGGTGGCGGCGGCGGTGAGCACGGCCATTCTTCGGCGGGTGTGACGCGTCGGTGCCATGTGAGGGGTCCTCCTCGTGGGGGATGTCAGAGGGACGACTATGGATGGCATGAACCTGTCAACGCGTGGTGCTGTGACTGTGCGTCAGCCGAAAGATTGAGGGTTCCGAAGGATTTGCACAAGAGGCCCCGCAAGGATGCAACAGAGCCGCCATGCGCTTGTCATGTGCCGGTACGTGCCCGGCGGGCGGGTCGGGCGGCGCGCCACCCGCCCTCCGTCGCCGTCACGCGCCCTCGCGCACCGCCGCCACCGCCAGCGTCGCGTACCGCACCGGCACGCTCCCGCCCGCCGCGTCCACCAGGGCGCCGACCTCGTCCAGCACCTGCCCCATCCGGTCGGCGGGCAGCCGTGTGAACACTCCGAACGTGGGCAACTGGTCGAGGAGTTCGTCACGCGCGTACGTCCGCTCCCAGTCGAACCGCCAGCGCTGCGGCGCACCGAAACCACCCGCCCGCGCGAGCGTGGCCGACGTGCGCTCCAGTCCTTCGCCGTACGTCTGTGCCGCCGGCCGGGTCATCGCCGCCCGTACGTCGAACGGGGCGTCGGGCAGGGCCCGCGCGCAGGCGTCCGCGAAACCCTCCGTCAGTTCCGGCGGGAGTTGCAGGGCGTTCCAGAACAGCGCCAGCAGCCCGCCCGGCCGCAGCACTTGCGCCGCCTTGGCCGCGCCCGCCACCGGGTCCACCCAGTGCCAGGCCTGGGCGGCGATCAGCGCGTCGAAGCTGCGTCCGGCGGGCTCCCAGTCCTCGAACGCCGCGACCTCGGTCGGTGTGCCGAGCCGCCGCGCCAGCTCGGCCATGCGGGCGTCGGGCTCCACGCCGAGCACCCGGCAGCCCGCCGCCCGCAACTGCCGTGCGGCGATGCCGGTCCCGCAGCCGACGTCCAGGACCTCAGGGCCGGGGGAGGCGTGGGCGATCGCCCCGATCAGTGGCTCGGGGTAGCGGGGGCGGGCGCGGTCGTAACGCTCCGGGTCCTCGCCGAAGGACTCGGCCATGGCGCGTGCGCGATGCGGAGGTAGAGTGGGCATGTGCCCACTTTGAGTGGGCGAGCGCCCACACGTCAAGCGGGAGAGAACGTGACACCTACGGGAGTGGCCCTGCGGGACGTCCGCCGGCAGCTCTTCGACGCCGCCGAACGCGTGCTGCTGCGGTCCGGGCCCAGCGCGCTGACCAGCCGTGCGGTCACGGAGGAGGCGGGCGTCGCGAAAGGCGTCCTGCACCGGCACTTCGCCGACTTCGACGCGTTCCTGGCGGAGCTGGTGCTGGACCGAGTCGCCCGTCAGGAGGAGCGGGCGGCGGCGCTGCGGGCGAGCGCAGGCACGGGCACGGTCGTCGACAACCTCGCCGCAGCGCTGACCGAGCTGTTCGAGTCCGTCGCGGTGGCCGTCGTCGCGCTGATCACGTCCCGCGACCCGCTGCGGGCGCGGCTGCGCGAGGCCGGGTGCAACGGCCTGCCCCTCCTCACGGAGGCCGCCGACGCGACGGCGGCGTACCTCGCGGCGGAACGGGAGTCGGGGCGCGTCGCGGCGACCGCCGACGTCGCCGTCCTTGCCCCCACGCTCGTCGGAGCCGCACACCTGCTCTTCGCCGACCGTGAGAACGGGGTGCCGTCGCAGGAGGCGGTACGCAGGACGGTGGAGGCGGTGGTGGGGGCGGTCGTGGTG
>NZ_JALLGL010000082.1 GCF_023072675.1 Streptomyces sp. XM83C | reverse complement strand
GGTCCTGTCGTCCGGCCTCGTGGGATCAGCTTGCCGCGAGGCCTTTCCTCCGGCCCGGCCGGCCGGGTGCGGCGAGGCGGTCGCGGGTACGGCGGAGCGGACGGATGGACATGGGTGTTCCCTGCTTTCGGACAGCGGGCCTTCTCGGCCCGCGAGGAAGGACTTGCGACGGGTCCGGCCGGCCGGGCCGGAGGAAAGGCCTCGCGGCAAGCTGATCGCACGAGGCCGGACGAAAGGACCCGCGGGAGACGGCCGGACAGGGCTCGGCGGAACGGACGCGTGAGAGGTGCGGGCCGCGCGGCGCCCGGCGCAAAGGTGCCGCGACGGGCATGCCGCGAAGGTGGCCCGCAGGAAGGGCAGGCCTGTGACCGGCAGGCCGGCGACGCGGCCGCCGGCCTGCCGCGCGACGGACTCGTGCGGCCGAGGCGGGCGGTGAGGCAGGCGCGCCCTACGGCCCGGTCACCGCGAGAGCCCGCCCGGAGGCGGAAGGTGAGGGGCCGTCGGACACGGCCCCGGGGGAGCGGCGGCCCGCAGCCGGCGTACCGGCCGCCGGGGGCGGCGGCTTACAGCGGGCGCGCCCACAGGTCGTACATGAGCCCGCTCCCGTCGCAGAACGGGTCGGCCCACCTGCCGGTGCCGACGAGGTCGGTCCCCGCGGCCGTGCAGGCCGTGAACGACCAGAACTTCTTGCCGGTCCAGACGGTCCCGGGCGGGCCGTCGAGCGGTGCGGCCGAAGCGGGGGCGGCGAGGGTCGCCGCCCCTCCGATGGAAAGGGCCGCGGCGGCGATGCCGGCGGCGATGCGCTGCTTGAGCGTCACGTCGCTTTCTCCTCCTGCTGGTTCGGGTCTTGCGGTTCCGGGCCGTCCGTCGTCTCGGCGGCGGCCGGTGAGAGGAGTCTGCGAGGGTGTGACAGATCGGTACAAGCCGGTCCCGGTCGCTTCCCCGATGTCGGGATTCCCGGGCCTCTGGCCTGCGGGGACGGGCAGGTCCCGGGACGCGGGGACGCCTCCCGGGACGGGTTTCACCAGGTGATGTCGACGGCGTCGATCTCGGTGTAGTGGGCGCCCTTGGTCAGACGCACGGTGTTGCGTCCGGCCCGCAGCTGGACGGTGGTCTCCACCGTCCTCCACTCGCCCCAGCCGGTGTACGGGTAGCCCACACTGCCCGCGTCGCGTCCGTTGACGGCGAGGGCGTGGCCGGCGCCGTCGGCGGAGCCGTTGGAGAACAGCACGGTGAGGGTGTGCGGCCCGGGCGAGGCCGCGAGGACGGTGAACTCGACCCAGCTGTCCGGGTGGTCGATCCTCCCGACGACACGGCGGCCCGACGCCTCGGGGGCCTCGCGGACGACGGCGTCGTGCACGGTCGCGGACTCGGCCTCGTACCGGACCTTGCTGCCGCGGACGACGGGCCGCCCGTCGGTGAACCCCAGCTCCGCCAGGTACATCACGCGGCGGGTGCCGCTCCAGCCGTGGAAGACGATCCGGTCACGGCCCTCCGGTCCGGTGACGACGTCCTGCCCGCCGGGGCCCAGCACCGTGCGGGAGAAGCTGTCGGTGGTCATCAGCGGCTGCGCCGCGTGCGTGTACGGCCCGGTCAGGTGCTCCGCGGTGGCGTAGCCGGTGCGGTAGGCGTCGTTGCTGTACGGGCCCGCCGAGTAGAACAGCACGTAACGGCCCTGACGGCGGACCAGGGTGGGTGCCTCCACGAGCTTCCCGTCGCCCGGCTCCGGCTCCACCTGCTTGATCAGTCGTACGGCGTCGCCGGTGGTGCGGGTGCCGTCGGCGTTGACGGGCTGGAGGTGGATCCAGGTGTCCATCCCGCAGCAGTTGCCGTCGCTCTTCCACAGCAGATAGCGCCGGCCGCCCTCGGTGTACATGGCGGGGTCGATCGCGCCGCCCTGCTCGGCCGGGCACACCAACGGCCCGTCACCGACGGGCCGGAAGGGCCCGTCGGGGGAGGCGGCGACGGCGACGCCGACGCACTGCTTGTCGCGCGCGGCGTCGCGGGCGGTGTAGTACATCGTGAAGCCGCCGTCCCGGGCGAACACCTCCGGTGCCCAGACCTTGCCCATGTCCTCGAGGGCCCAGCCGCCGAGCCGGGGCAGCACGTCCCGGTCGTCGAGGGTCCAGTGCGTCAGGTCACGGGAGGTGGCGTGCTGGAGGTGCTTGCCGGCCCCGTTGGTGGCGTACGCGTGGTAGACGCCGCCGGCCCGCACGATGTCGGGGTCGGCGAACTCGGCGTCGAGGACGGGCGTGCGCGGGGGTGCCGCCGCCGGGGCCACGGCGCACAGCGCGGCGGTGACGGCGAACAGTCCGATGCCGGTGGCGGCCCGGACCATGAGGCGGTGCAGTGACACGGGACTCCCCAGAGGACGTCGGGAAACGATCACTGCCCATGGTCGGCGCCCGCACCACACGCGCCCGGGCGCCACCGGCGTCGTTCACCCCTGGGAGCGAACACCGGGAGCGGCGCGTTGAGAACGGCTGTCCCTCGCTGTCCCCGGCCTGCCCCGGCTGTCCCGGCGCGTGACCCCGAGTCAGCCCGTACGGCGCCGGATCTGCATGCCGGGGCGACGGCGGTGCACGGTGAGATACGCCAGACCGTCACCGCCCGCCGTGATGCCGCGTGTGCTGCCGTGCGGCAGCCAGACCACCGCGCCCTCCGTCAGCTCCCGCGGCACCTCACCCCCGTCGAGCATGCCGTCGCCGGCGACTACCACGAGCAGCACGTCCAGATCGGGCTCGACATGCGGGGCGACCCGTGTGCCCGGCGCCAGACGGACGACGTTGGCGTCCAGTTGCCGGCCGCTCTCCGCCAGCTTCCACAGCGCTCCGGTCGCCTCACCCGTCGCGCCGCCCGCACCGAGCAGCTCCGGTACACGGCACGCCACCCGCGCCGACCCGCCCTCCGCCGGAGACGTCACCACGGCACCCCTTTCCGACCCCTGCTGATGGCCCACATTTATCACATGTAGCATCTGTGATAAATCACGGTCGACGGCCGTGGCCCGTTACGACACAGAACGAGGACGGACGGGAGGACGACGGACATGGTTCCCGAGAGCAGGCCCCCGCGGTCTCCGCGCCGCGGCGCCGTGCTGGACGCGCTGCGCACCGCCGACACACCGCTCGGCGTCACCGACATCGCCGATCGACTCGGCGTCCACCCCAACACGGTGCGGTTCCACCTGGACGCGCTGGTCGGCGAGGGCCGCGCCGAGGCCAGGACGGAAGCGGCGAAGGGCCGCGGCCGACCCCGGACGGTGTACGCACCCCTGCGCGGCATGGACCGCGGCGGCACCCGCGGCTACCGTCTGCTGGCGCAGATGCTGCTCAGCAGGTTCGACGCCGACGGTGACGCGGCGGGCGAGGCCGCGACCCGCGCCGGCCGGGCCTGGGGCCGCTACCTGATCGACCCGCTCCCGCCGTTCCGCGAGCCCACCGCGATGGAGACCACCGCCCGGCTCACGGCCCTCCTCGACGACCTCGGGTTCTCCCCGGCCGCCGACGGCAGCGACGACGACGCCCCGCCGCAGCGGCTGAGGCTGCGCCACTGCCCCTTCCTCGAACTCGCCGAGGAGTACGGCCACCTGGTGTGCCCGATGCACCTCGGCCTGATGCAGGGGGCGCTGGCCGCGCTGGACGCACCGGTCACGGCGACGCGTCTGGAGCCCTTCGCCGAGCCCGAGTACTGCCTCGCGCATCTCGCGCCCGTCCCCGCCGCCGCCCGATGAACGCCGCGTCCGCCGCCGTCGCCGCCGCGGCCGTCTTCACCTGGCTCGGCATGGTCCTGGCTATCTCCTTCCTGGAGGCGCCGCTGAAGTTCCGCGCGCCCGGCGTGACCGTGCGGATCGGGCTCGGCATCGGCCGGCTCGTCTTCCGCGCGCTGAACATCGCCGAGGCCGCGCTGGCCCTCGTCACCGTCGTGGCCGTCGCCACCGGGGCGCCGTCGGGAGCGGTCGTCGGCCTGACCGCGGCCGTGTCCGTCGTGCTCCTCGTGCAACTGGCCGTCGTCCGTCCGGGCCTGAACCGACGGTCCGACCGGGTGCTGGCGGGCGAGGACCTGCCGCGCTCGCGCAGCCACCTGGTCTACGTCGCCCTCGAGGCGGCCAAGGTCGCCCTGCTGCTCGCGCTCGGCGTGAGCGTGCTCGCGGCCTGAGACCCACGGCGGGCCGGCGCCGACCGTGCGCAGTCGCCGGTGCGTGGTGCCGCGGGGAACGCCACGTGGAGGGGACCGGCCGGGGACAGGACCGGCGGGAGAGAGGGCCGGGGCAGGGGCGCGCCCCGGCCGGATGCCCCCGGCACGCGCTCGCGGCGACGAACCGCACGCCCGCGGTCCCGCTCAGAGGCCCGTCCCCTCCGATGCCGTACGCGGGTCGTCGGCGTGCGCGCGCAGATACGCCTCCAGTGCGGCGGCGCCCTTCAGCATGGCCCGGCCCCGCGTGGAGAGCCGGCCCCGCCAGTCGCGCAGGGCGCCCTCCAGAGGCTCCAGCCCGCCCGCCGCCCGCACCTGGGCGATGAGCGGGGCGATCTGTTCCAGCAGATAGCCGCCCCGCCGCAGCTGATGGGTCAGGCGGGCGTCCCGCACCGCGGCCTCGTCGTACACGCGGTACCCGGTCCCGGGATCGCGGTGCGGCCGGACCAGCCCGGCCCGCTCCCACTTGCGCAGGGTGGCGGGCCGGATGCCGAGCCGGCGCGCCAGCGGCCCGATGAACAGGCCCGCACCGGCGTGCTCCCCGCCCGGCACGGACCGCGCCGACGCGGCGGGGTCCAGATCGCGCAGGGCGCTCTCCACGGCCTCGAGAGTGCGCCGGTCCTCCAGCAGCTGGGCATGGCTGGTGTCGATCAGCTGGAACGCCTAGTCCGCCCTGTTGCCCGGGTACGCGCCCCACTCGTGGCTGATGCCGTGCTCCATTGCCTCGTCGAGGGTGCCGCTGCCCGGTGCGCTGGATGCGCTCCCACAACGCCGGCCGGCCGGCGAGCAGGTCCGCTTCGCCGGCTTCGACGGCCCCCTGGAGATCACCGTCGCCGCGAGCCCGCGGCAGCCGCTCACCGCGCTCCGCTCCTTCCTCGCGGCCCGCCTCGACCCGGGCCTGCCCCCGTGCGCCGCGGACACCCTGGAGCAGCTGCTCGGCGCGGACGAGCGGTGGACCGAGCCCGCCGCGATGCTGGACCCCGCCCGCTCCGTCGGGCGGTCCGCCGACGCCGGCCGGCTGCGGCTGATCGCCGACGACCTGGCGACCCTCCTCGACACCCACCTGCCGCAGCTGACCGCGACCGCCTCCCCGGACGAGTGGGACCGGGCCCGCCTGTACGGCCGTACCGCGACCGGACTGCTGCGCTACCACGCCGCCATGGCCGACCCGTCGCCGTCCCGGATGACCCGGCTGATCGGGCTGCGGGACCGGATGATGGCCGACAACCTCCTCGCCCTCGCCGACCGCGGCCCCGTCCTCGTCCACGCGCACAACAGCCACCTCCAGCGGCACCTGAGCAGCATGGCGATGTGGGAGGGCGAAGTGACCTGGTGGAGCGCCGGCGCCCTGACGGCGGCGCGGCTGGGCGGGCAGTACGCGTACGTGGCGACGGCCCTCGGCACGCTCCGGCACCAGGGCGTGGAGCACCGCCGCCCGGCACCCTCGAAGGCCTGCTGTACGACCTTCCCGAGGACCGCGCCCTGCTCGACCCGCGGGAACTGGCCGCCGCTCTCGGCGCCGACCGTCCCGCGCCCCGCGTCTCCCTGGTTCGGCTGTGCCCCGCTCGACCCGGACCGCCTGGAGGACAGCGACGCGCTGCTGTTCGTCAGCGGACGCCGGGGAGAGCGGCCGGAGGTCCCGCGAGGCCTGGTCCGGAACCTCGACCGGCGACCCGGACGGACCGGCCGGCGCGCCGGTGGACGGGTGTCTACGGCACGGCCGGGGCCAGATCGGCATGGACGAGATCGTGGTCCGAGTACGACGTCCGGTGCACCTGCTGCGCCCGGGCCTCCAGCCCCCGCAGGAAGACGTAGTCGAACTTGCTCCGCCAGTCGGTCGTCGGCTCGCAGAGCCCGCCGGACGTGTCCGTCGGCGCGGCCGAGGGGTTGCAGCGCGTGTCCGCGTCGTCGGCCAGCTCCCACATCGGGCCGAGTTCGGGAGCCTCCGGTACGGCGTTGAAGTCGCCGAGGACGATCGCGCGGTCGTACCGGGCCACCGCCTCGGCGAGGACCTCGATCTGACCGACCCGGACCGACTCCTGGCGGCGCTGCGCGAGATGCGTGTCGAAGACCCGCACGGAACGGCCGCCCACCGTCGTGGTGACGGCGAGATACCCGCGGTCCTCCGACCCGCCGTCCGGATACTCCGCCCTCACCACGTCCGTCATCGGTGCCGCCGACAGCAGCGCCTGACCGAAGCCGCCCGGATGCCACGGCCAGCCGCCGCAGCGGCTCCAGTCCCGCAGCACCGGCCCGTACTCCACGTAATACTCCAGGCCGAAGCGGTACCTCAGATAGTCGCGGATGCGCCGCACGTCCTCCTCGCACGCCTCCTGCAAGGCGATGACCTGCGGCGCGTACGCGGCCAGTTCCGCCGCCTGGTCGGCGGTGCTCGTCTCGCACGGGTTGCACAGGTTCCACGTCGCGACCCGGCCCGGGACGACGTCACGTGCGGCGGTCGCGGGCCTCACCCCCGTGAACAGGGTGCCGCCGGGCGTACTGGCCCCCACGAGCACCACCATGAGGGCCACGATCACGGTGCCCGCGAGCAACCGCGTGTCCCGTCCGAGCACCGACCGCCTCCTTGACCTGGAACCCACGCCGTACGACCCGTGCAACCACGAGGTTATGGGACGGATGCGCCCACCACCCAACCCCGAAGATCGCTCCCGGCCGGGGGCTTTGCGCACCGGGCAGGCCCGACGGCGCCCCGCCGCGAGGGCAGGGGCGCCGTCACCGGGTCGGCCTCCCGGGCGCGTCCGCTGCCGCGAAGTCCGCACCCGCGGTCCGCTCACCGCTGCGGCAGCCCGATCGGGGCCGGATGCCCCGAACCCTGTCGTCCGATGATCGAACATGGTTGCCCGGATATCGCTCTTGACGGCGGGTCAGGCTCTCCCCGACCATTCAGCTCGCACGACCGCACCAGACATCGCACGGTCATCGCACATCCACCGCACAGCTCCAGCACGCCCCGCCCCCACCGTTCCCGCGGGGCGTGCCGCACGTTCCGGACCCCATCCCGTACGGAATCACGGAGCCCCACATGACTCTCCCCGTCCGCAACCGTGCCCTGACGGTCGCCGGCCTCGCCCTCGCCGGGCTGCTCGCCGGCGCCGTCCCCGGCGCGACCGCCGCCACCGCCGAGCCGGCCACCGCCGAGCCGGCCGCCGCCGAGCCGGCCGCCGCCGCGGCGCCCGACATCCCGGTGACCGCCGTCAAGCAGCACCTCACCGATCTGCAGTCCCTCGCCGCCGCCAACGGCGGCAACCGCGCCCACGGCCGGGCCGGCTTCAGAGCGAGCATCGACTTCGTGAAGGCCGAACTCGACGCGGCCGGATACACCACGACCGTCCAGCAGTTCACGTACAGCGGCACCACCGGCTACAACCTCGTCGCCGACCTGCCCGGCGGCGACCCCGACCAGGTGATCATGGTGGGGTCGCACCTCGACTCGGTGACCTCCGGGCCCGGCATCAACGACAACGGCTCCGGGTCCGCGGCGATCCTGGAGACCGCGCTCACCGTCGCCCGCACCGGCCATCAGCCCAGCAAGCACCTCCGCTTCGCCTGGTGGGGCGCCGAGGAACTGGGCATGGTCGGCTCCCGCTACTACGTGAACAACCTGCCGCCCTCCGCCCGGTCGAAGATCAAGGCCTATCTGAACTTCGACATGATCGGCTCACCCAATCCCGGCTACTTCGTCTACGACGACGACCCGGCCCTGGAGAAGGTGTTCAAGGACTGGTTCACCGGCATCGGTGTGCCGACCGAGATCGAGACCGAGGGCGACGGACGTTCCGACCACGCCTCCTTCAAGAGCGCCGGCATACCCGTCGGCGGCCTGTTCACCGGCGCCGGCCGCACCAAGACGTCCGCGCAGGTGCAGAAGTGGGGCGGCACCGCCACCGCCTTCGACCGCTGCTACCACTCCTCCTGCGACACCACCGCCAACATCAGCGACACCGCCCTGGACCGCAACAGCGACGCCATCGCCCACGCGGTGTGGACCCTGACCTCCGGCACCACGACCCCGCCCGCCGGCAAGGTCTTCCAGAACACCACCGACGTGCCCGTCCCGGACAACGGCGCCGCCGTCACCTCCTCCGTCGACGTCATCGGCATCACCGGGGCCGCGCCCGCCGACCTCGCCGTCGGCGTGGACATCGTGCACACCTGGCGCGGTGACCTCGTCGTCGACCTCGTCGCCCCCGACGGCACCGTCCACAACCTGAAGCCGTACTCGCCCTCCGACTCCGCCGACGACGTCCACGCCACGTACACCGTGGACGCCTCCTCGCAGACCGCCGCCGGCACCTGGAAACTGCGCGTCCAGGACCGGGCCCGCTACGACACCGGCTACATCGACTCCTTCAAGCTGACCTTCCCGTAAGGGACACCGGAGCGGGCCGGGCGGGCCGGACGACGACCGGCCCGGACCGCTCCCGACGGCGCGCCGTCCTCACCGGAGCCGGATCCGCCCGGAGCGGGTCCGGCTCAGTAGTTGCGCCACTCGTCCAGCACGTAGTCCAGCACGGCCGGCTCCATCAGTGTGCTCGCCCGCACCTTCGTCCGGCGGCGGTCGACGGGGAAGACGGCGGCGGCCCTCAGCACCGCGTCGTCCAGATAGCGCAGCCGCGGCGCGTCCTGCGCCAGCCGCAGCGGCGGGGGAGCGGTGCCGCCCGGCGAGGCCAGCACGAAACCCCAGTTGCCGAAGCTCGGCACATCCACCTGGAACTGGGTCGTCGCATACCCCGCCGACTCGATCGTCGTCACGATCGACCAGTACGTCTTCGGCGCGAAGAACGGCGACCCGCTCTGCACCATCACCCGGCTCTCCGGCGTCAGCACCTGCCGGAGCAGATGGTAGAACTCCACCGAGTACAGCTTCGCCAGCGCGGGCGTGTCCGGGTCCGGGAAGTCGATGATCACCGCGTCGTAGCGCTGCTGCCGGTCGCCCCGCAGCCAGGTGAAGGCGTCCGCGTTGACCACCTCGACCCGCGGATCGCTCAACGCGCCCTTGTTCAGCTTCCGCAGCGGCTCGTACTCCCGCGCCAGCCGGGTCATCGCCGGATCGAGTTCGACGAGCGTCGCGTGCCGCACATCGCGGTAGCGCAGCACCTCCCGCAGGGCGAGCCCGTCACCGCCGCCCATGATCAGCACATTGCCGCGCCGCCCCGACATGGCCGGATGCACGAGCGACTCGTGGTAGCGGTACTCGTCGACGGAGCTGAACTGGAGATCGCCGTTGAGGAAGAGCCGCATGTCCGGACCGCCGGTGAACGCGGTCGCCTCGGTGACGACGATCTCCTGGTACGGCGTCGTCTCCGCGTGCACGATCGGGTCCGCGTACAGATGCTGACGGGCGGACACCTCGATGTCCTCGCTGAACACGTACGCCGCGCCCAGCACCGCCAGCACGGCCGTCACCCCGGCCAGCAGCCCGGCCTGGACCCGCCTTCGGGTGTGCCGGCGGAAGATGAACACCACCACGACCACCCCGGCCACCGCGTTGACCGCGCCGACCACCAGCGCGCCCCTCAGCTGACCGAACGTCGGCAGCAGCACCAGCGGGAAGCACAGGCCGCCCACCAGCGCACCGATGTAGTCGACGGCGAACACATCGGCGACGGCGCTGCCGGCCTCCTGCCGCCGGATCCGCTGGAGCATCGTCATCAGCAGCGGTATCTCCGCGCCGATCAGCAGCCCCACCACCAGCGCCACGAAGATCATCGCCGGGGTGTAGATCTGCAGCCAGGCGAAGGCGAGATACAGCCCCAGCACGGACAGCCCGCCGACCAGCGCCAGCACGCCCTCCAGCACGGCGAACGCGCCCACGGCCCGGTGCCGCAGCGGTTTCGCCGCGAGGGAGCCGACTCCCATGGCGAACACCATCACGGAGATCACCACGGAGGTCTGGAGGACCGAGTTGCCGATGAGGTAACTGCCCAGCGCGGTCAGCGCCAGTTCGTACACCAGGCCGCAGGCCGCGCACAGGAAGACGGCGAACAGCAGCAGAAAGCGCGCACCCCGGCCGAAGCGGGGGGCCGGGGAGCGCGAGGGAACGGCGGGGGCCCGCTCGTCCACGGGGGTGACACTCATGCCGTACGGCCTAGGAGATCGCGGCGCCGACCATGAAGGCCGTGCCCAGGTACATACCGGCCTGGACCCAGGCGGCGGGGTGCGGCCGGTCACCGTTGTCGTCGAGGACGACGGCACCCATCTGGCCCGGAGTGAGCAGGCCGATCACGATGCCGACGACCGTCATCACCAGCACGCCCGCCAGCCCGTACAGCAGGGTGCTGAACAGGCCCTGGCCGAGGCCGTTCTCGGACTCGCTGGCCTTGATGGCCTCCATGATGACCAGGCCCACGGCGAGGGACTGGCTGCCCAGCAGAACGGCCGCGCCGCGGTTGCGGTCCGTCCACACCACATGGAAGAGCTTGCCGGGCGTGACGAGGTCCAGGGCGACGAAGCCGACGACCATCACGGCGAGGCCGACCGCTCCGTACAGCAGGGCCTGGCCGGCCGACTCGAAGATCTCGGTCACTGGGGTGCCTTTCTCGGGTGCGTCACAGTCGGACGGGAGCGGGGGAGGTGCGGGTGCGGCTCGGGGTCATTTGCCTTCGCCGGGGCCGCCGCCGCGGAAGCTCTGGCTGTCCGGGTCGGGCCAGTTGAAGAGGTGCTGCCGGTGCCGGTGGTAGCCGTTGCGGTAGTCCTCGATCGTGATG
This sequence comes from Streptomyces sp. XM83C, assembly GCF_023072675.1. GTDB lineage: Bacteria > Actinomycetota > Actinomycetes > Streptomycetales > Streptomycetaceae > Streptomyces > Streptomyces thermocoprophilus. Next base: position 10,585 of record NZ_JALLGL010000082.1, on the reverse strand, counting down.
AGGCTGCCGGAGCCGTAGGGGGAGACGGTCACCATGTCGTCGCCGTACCGCAGGAACTCCGAGTTGTCGCCGGAGGCCCGGTCGAGCGCCGAGCGATGGTCGTCTATCTCGTCGGCCACCTGCGCCGGTGCGCTCGTCCAGTCCACCCAGCCGGTGTCGCCGGAGGTGTAGTGATCGCTGATCCAGTCGCGGGGCACGCCGTTCTCCCCGTCGCTGGAGCAGGCGGTGAGCAACACCGCGGCCAGTGCGGCGGCCACCGCTCCACGGACGAGTCGGGCGCTGTTCATCGGGCCTCCAGCCGCGTGTACGTCGATACGATCTGGCCGTGCTGCGGGTACGTGTGCCAGGTGCGCCAGACCAGGCCCGCGGCGGACGAACCGTCCGCCGTCTCGACCAGCACCGCGGTCAGGGCCTGGGGGGAACCGGGGAACACCCCGCACAGCGCGTGCTCGCAGCCCTCGACCCGGCCGAGGATCCCGTCCACCCGCTCCGTGAAATCGGCGGGAGCCAGACGGTCGGTACGGGCGCGGAAGCGGTACCGCCAGCCGGGCGGTTCCCGTGTGTACACCTCGGGCAGCCCGGTCACCGCGTCCCGCAGACACGCCACGGTCTCCCGTACCGGCCCGGCGAACACCTGGTGCGAGGCGCCCAGCAGCCTGAGCCGCACCTCCAGCCCGCCCACCACGACCGAGCGCTCGGCGAGCGCCGGGCGCTCGGCGAGGTCGAGCGAGAAACAGAGCTGATCTGCGGCCGTGTCCAGATAAGGGGCATGCAGGGAAACGGTCTCCACGCGGCCCCCCGGTCCGATTGTGCTACGAGCGGCGCTGAGTATGGCACACGTGGCTCATGAGCTTGAAAGGAGGCAAGAAGCGTCGCTCCAGGTCGCCGCTGTGATCCGAGTCACGCGAGAGGGCATCGTGTGCAGGCGGCGGCACGACGCTCCCGCGTACGGACCCGGCCCGTGTCCGCGCAACCGTCTGCGGCGTCCCGCCCCGACGGGGCGTCGCGGGCACGGGCCGGCCGGATCAGGCGGCGCGGTCGTACGTGAGGAACAGGGCGCCGCTGCCGAGGACCGTGTGGTCGGTGAGCGACCACGAGCGGGGATCGAAGGAGGCCTTGCCGGAGAACAGCGGGATGCCGTTGCCGACGGTGGTCGGCGCGACCTTCAGGACCAGCCGGTCGATCTCGCCGTACAGCGAGCCCGCCAGCTCGGCGCCGCCGACCAGCCAGATGTCCTTTCCGTCCTCCTCCTTCAGCCGGCGCACCGTCGCCACCGGGTCGTCCGCGACCAGCTCCACGGCCGGGCCCGGCACCTCGGTCAGTGTCCGGGAGAACACCAGATGACGCAGGTGCGGATAGGCGTCGTCCACACCGGCCGCGAGACCGATGCCGTAACTGCGCCGCCCCTCCAGCACCGTGTCGAAGCAGGTGCCCTCCGCGGTGACACCCAGCGCCTGCCGGGCCGGGCCGGGCAGCGTCTCCGGGTACGTGGCGACGAGATGGGCGATGTAGTCCTCGGTGATCGGCCAGAAGCCGTCCGGGCCGGTGGGGTCCCCACCGTCCGGGCCCGCGACGAAACCGTCCAGGGTGACGGCCACGAGATGAACCAGCTTGCGCACAAGGCTCCTTGAGTACGGGGTGAGGGTGCGGTGGGAGCACCGCCCGCGTGATCATCGCACCCGGACGGGCGCCCCGCACGCCAATTGCGGTCACGTGCACGGAGAACGGCAGGCGGCGACGCCACGCGCGCGTGCGTCTGCGCGGCCCACGGCGAAGGGCGCACGGGACCGGTCCGGCGACGCCACGCGCGTGCGTATCCGTCGGCCGGCCGCCCCCGTGCCGCCCATGCGTGCGCGGAGGTGCTCGCCCGGCCGGCCCCGTGCCTCGCCCCGCCGGGGTGTCCCGGCCCCGGACGCGCCGCGTCTCAGCGGTCCCCGCGCGGCAGTTCGTCGAGGGGTGTGCCCGCCGCCCACAGCCGCAGCAGACGGCCGTCGACGAGGCGAGTGTCGCCGCGCCGGGCGGCCCGCATCACCTCGGCGCGGGTGAACTCGCCCCGGTGGACGACGACATGACAGGACGGCTCGGCCTCGGACGGGCCGGGGTCCTCCCAGCCGCTCGTCTGCACCTTCGTCGCCGCGAGGCCCGCGTCCTGCTCGGATGCGTCCGACCGGAAGGACACATCGAGACTCCGGCCGCGCCCGTCCCGCGCCGACAGCCGCGTCCGCCCCCGGCGCAGCGTCAGATCGGCCACGCTCCAGCCGTCCCGCCGCAGCATCCGCGCCGTCGCCTCCACCAGTCCGCGGTCGTCCAGCCGCGCCAGCTCCCGCGCCGTGTAACGGCCCCTGCGGCGGCGGGCAGCCGCCCGCCCCAGGCGCAGCGCGACCGCGCCGACCGCCGTCAGGAGCAGAATCCCCCCGAGCAGTCCGGGCGTGCCGAGCGTGCGACGCACCACGCCGAGCAGCAGCACCAGCACCACGACGGCCACGCCGAGCAGGGCGAAGGCGGGCAGCACATCGCGCAGTTCGGGGCCGTACCGGCCCTGGGCGCGCAGCGCGGCCACCTGCTGCTCGCGGCGGGCCCTGCGGGAGCCCGCGCCCGCCCCGCCGTCCCGCTCCGCCGAGACCTGTGGTCCTCGCGTCTCCGCCATCCGAAACGCCCCGTCCCCGTCCCCTCGGTCTCCGCCGCGCGAAGTCCCCCTCCGCGCCGCCGACATCGGCCGTCGGTCTGCCGCACCGACGGTATCCCGGACACCGCTTTCCCCGTGCGGCCAGGGCAATGCCGCGTGCCGTGACCGCGCGCCGCCGGGGACGGCCGCCCCGGCCGCCCCGGCAATCCCCCGACCGGCTGACGTCCCCCTGTGCGGGTGATCGAACGGTGTGTCGCCGCGCGTGCGGGCCGTTCCCCTCAAGGGCTGCACCCGCGTACTCGGATCTCCGTACGACGGTTCGCTTGCCGCGACCCGTGACGACCGTCTCACCAGGGGAGTTGATGATGCGTCCAGTCGCCTTCGCTTCCGCAGGAGGTACCGTTGCATCCCGTCCCCGGCAGCACTCCCGCCCCGCCGGTAATCGAACAGCGGGCCCGTCGCGCCCCTGTCCCGCGCGGTTCCCTGTCCCGTCCGGGGCGCCCGTCCTGCGCCGCGCCCGCCGCCCGCACCGTCGTACGCCCGGAGCGGGGGTGGCAGGCATGACCGGCCGCCCGTCCCTGCCCTCGCAGCCGACCGCCTCGCCGGACCTCCCCGGCGCGTCCGCCCCGCCTCCGCCTCCGCCCGCCGAGATCACCTACACCGGGCAGCTCTCCGTCGATCCGATGGCGCAGATGTCGTTCCTCCGCCTGTGCGGGCGCATCCCGTCCGTGCTGGCCCGGATCGCCCGGATGTCCTGGGCCGTCGACCGCGCCGCCGTCGTCCTCCTCGGCGCCTGCCTGATCACCACGAGCCTCGCGGCGGCCGGCCAGCTCGCCGCGACGGCCGAGGCGATGGGCCCCCTGCTCACCGGCGGAACCGTGCGGGAGCGGCTGCACGCCGCGCTGCCCGCGCTGATCGTCGTGGCCGTCATGGCGGCCCTCGCGCGGACGACCGGGGCGCTGCAGGCCTACGGGGAACGGCGCATCACACCCAAGCTGACCACGGAGTCCGACACGGCGCTCGTCGCCTCGGTGTGCAACGTGGAAGCGGCCACCTACTACGAGAACGGCTTCCACGACCGGCAGGAGGCCGCCGAGATGGGCGTACTGCGCACCCATGTCATGGTGGGCGACGCCCAGCAGCTCGTGGCCTCCGTCGTCAAACTCGTCACCGCGGGCGGCGTGCTGTCCTTGATCGACCCGCTGCTGCTGCCCTGCCTGCTGCTGGCCGTCGTCCCGGCCGGCGTGGGAGCATCACCGCCCGTGTGGACCGCGAGATCCACTTCGCGAACATCGCCGACCGCAACGTCCGCGGGATGATGCGCTGGTGGGCCACCAGCCCGAAGTTCGCCGACGAGGTCCGCGCCAACTCGATGACGGGCTATCTCCTGCACTGGTACCGCACCCTGTCCCTGCGCGCCGACGCCCGTACCCTCGCCGCGGCCCCGCGCACCCTGCGGATCGCGCTCCTCACCTCGGCGTGCGGCGGTGTGTTCCTCGTCGGCACCTGGGTGGCGCTGTACTGGCTGTCGGCCACCGGACGGGTCCCGCTCGCGGACGCCGCCACCGCGGTCGTCGCCGTCCAGACCACGCTCGGCGCGCTCACCCAGGTCGTGCGCAGCGCCGGCTACGTCTTCCACACCAGCCTCTACCTCGGCGACATGGCCGACTTCTTCGACGAGGCCGCCCGCCGCGCCCCGCACCGCGGAACCGCCCGCGTGCACAGCCCCGTCGAGGAGGTCCGCCTGGAGGACGCCGTCTACCGCTACCCCGGCAAGGAACGGCCCGCCGTCGACGGGGTGTCGCTCACCCTGCGCCGGGGACAGATCCTCGCCCTCGTCGGCACCAACGGCTCCGGCAAGACCACCCTGACCCGGCTCCTCGCCGGCATCCTCCTCGCCGACAAGGGGCGCGTGACCTGGAACGGCGTCGATCTCGCCGAGACGGACGCCCGCTCCGTGTGGGAACGCACCGGCCTGGTCCCGCAGTACTTCGCCCAGTGGCCGCTCCGGCTCCGGGAGAACATCACCCTCGGCCAGCCCCGCACCGCCGACGACGGGCCCGTGTGGGACGTGGTCGACGCCGTCGCGCTGCGCGAGGCCGTCGAGGAACTGCCCGCCGGGCTCGACACCCTGCTGGCGCGGGAGATCTTCAGCGGCGTGGAGCTGTCCGGCGGCCAGTGGCAGCGCGTCGCCTGCGCCCGGGGGCTGTACCGCACCCCCGATCTGCTGATCATGGACGAGCCGACCAGCCAGGTGGACCCCGCGGGCGAGCACCGGATCTTCGAGACGCTGAAGGCGAAGGCCGCCGACCGCATCACGATCGTCGTCACGCACCGCCTGGAGAACACCAGGATCGCCGACCACATCATCGTCATGGAGGAGGGCCGCATCACCGAACAAGGCCGCTACGACGACCTCGCCCACGCCGGCGGCACCTTCGCACGCCTCCTCGCACTGTCCCAGGACCGCTGACGGCGCAAGGCCGCGTCGGCCCGCGCTCCGCTGCCGGCGCGGGCGCTCCCGCTCGCGCCTGCTCCGGTCCCCGCCGGGCCCGAGGCCGCGTGCCCGGTGTCCCACCGTCCCGACGGGCCGGCGCGGAGCGCGGCAGCGGCCCTCGCACGCGTCGAGGACCCCACCGCGCCGCTCCGCTCCCGGGCCCGCCCGCGACGAGCACGTCCGCCGGCACCGCTCAGCGGATCCGGGACAGCACCCGATACGTGACATGCGTGACCGTGCTCGCCACCCGGATCTGCGTCCGCTCCAGCTCCAGCGCCGGGACACCGTCGAAGAGACGGGTCCCGGCACCGAGCGTGAACGGGGCGATGTGCAGGCGCAGTTCGTCGATCAGGCCGGCGGCGAGGTACTGGTTCACCGTCGTCGCGCCGCCGAGCACCGACACATCACCGCCCCCGGCTGCCGCGCGCGCCCGCTCCAGCGCCGCCTCGACGCCGTCCGTGACGAAGCTGAACACGGTGCTGCCGGCCATCGGCTGCGGATCGCGTGGATGGTGCGTGAGCACGAAGACCGGGGCGTGGAAGGGCGGCTCGTCGCCCCACCATCCGTTCCACGGCCGGTCCCACGCGCCCCGCACCGGACCGAACATGTTCCGGCCCATCACGTACGCCTTCGCCGCCGTCATCCGGTCCAGTTCCGCCCGGTTCTCCTCGCTCTGCTCGAACATCCAGCCGTGCAGCCGGCCGCCCCAGCCGTCCGCGCCGTCCTCACCGAACGGCCGTTCCTCGCTCTGGCCCGTCCCGGCCGCGTACCCGTCGACCGTGACCGTCAGGTCGCAGGCCACCCGGCCCACCGGTGTGGTCATCGCTCTGCCCTCCTCCGGGCACCACCCGTCACAGGATCTCCCGTCACGAGGTGGACCGCATCCGGCTCGGGAACTCATCGCCCGCGCCCCGGCAGCCGCCGTCAGCTCCCGGGCCGGTATCGCATCCAGACCACTGCATACGTCTCGCCGTCGCGCGGCGGCCGGGTCCAGGAACAGGTGGTGAACCGGTGCAGCCGCCCCCTGAGCAGGGCGTGCCGCGGCAGCCGTACGCCGAACTCGGCGGCGATCGCCTCCAGCAGCGGCCCCTCCGCCGCCGCGTCCTCCACGGCCCCGAAGAAGCGGTCCGGGTCCAGCGCCGCCGGTATCCGCCCGCTGCGGCGGATCTCCCCGCCCTCGTAGGTGAAGGCGTACAGCTCCGCCCCGGCCCGCGCCACCGACAGATGGAAGTACGGCTCTCCGAAGCTCGTCCGCAGCCCGCTCCACACCACCACGGCACGGCCGTCCGCGCTCGCGGCGACGGCGGGGGAGACGAACCGCTCCCCGTCGAAGCGGCCGGGCTCGTCGTCGAAGGCGAAGCTCCAGCGGTCCCCGGCCCGGCCCACCGCGACCAGCGCACGGTCCGCGAAGGACGAGAACCGGGTACGCCCCGCCCGGAACCGCTGCCGCGCCTCGTACATGTCCATGGGCACCGTCAGGGCCGTGCCCTCCGGGCCGCCGTCCTCGGCGCCGTCGGCCCCGGCCGTGTCGGGCTCGCGCACCGCTCCCTCCTCGTCGTCCGGGTCGGCGAGCAGCAGCGGCAGATCGCCGGGCGCGACGTCCTCCACCAGCACGAACCGGTAGCACCTGCGGTTGTTGCCCGGGTCCGGCTCGGCGAGCCACGCCAGGCCCTCCGGGGCGCACGCCGCCGTCACCGCCGGCCGCTCACCCTCCTGCCCGGCCCGCGGCGTGGCCAGCAGCTCACGGCCCCGCTCCTCGGTGAACAGCGGCCCGAGCAGCGGATCGGCCAGCCACCCCAGCGGCGCCAGATGGTCCGGCCCCAGCGGCTCCCACAGCGGCAGCGCGTCCCGCAGCGTGCCCCATGCCCCGTCGGTGTCACCCCACCGTGCCTGCTCCCGCGCCCGCTCGACGGCCTGCCCGAACGGCCCGCCCGGAGCGTACCGGTACGCCCCCGCCCGCACCCGCGCCAGCATGGCGTACGCCGACGACATCAACTCCTCGTCGGCACCCCGCAGATGGAAACGCAGCGTGGAGTCGTCGCGGTAGGAGTGCGCCGCGTGCTCCGCGACCAGCAGCGGCAGCAGCTCCGGGGCGTACCGCCGGTCGGCCACGAGACCGTCGTAGTACACCATGTACGTCCGCCCCAGCAGGCGCAGGATCTGGTCGCGCAGCCCGGCCGCCCTCGGCCTGCCGTACCCCGCGGCCTCCTCCAGTGCGGCGAGCGCCGGCTCCCAGCGGCCGCACAGCGCCTCCTGACGGGCCGCATCCACCTGCGCGTCCAGCCGGCGCGTCGTGTCGTTGACGAACTCGGGCCCCCCGTCCGCCGGATTCGCCCGCAGCGCGTGGAACTCGCGGTGCATGTCCCGCATGAACGCCCCGAACCCGGCGTACCGCTCCGGGGGTGCGGCTCTCCAGCCCGCCCACGAGTACACGGCCCACTCGCCTTCCGCGTCGACGTCCTCCGGGTCCATCAGCACATACATCGCGTCCGATTCGACGTCGATCCGCAGGCCCCGCCGCCACACGCGCGCGGCGGCCACCTCCTCGGGACTCGCGTCCTCGTCCAGACACTCCTCGAACGTGTCCGCCAGCCCCGCCTCGTCCTCGTGCCAGTGCACCTCGGACGTGCCCGCGAGCCGCCAGACGAACCCGCCGGCGTGCCGCCACCCGTCACTGACCGTCAGGAACGCGCGGAACGACGGCGGGAAACGGCACCCCAGGCGCCGCTCCGCGGCCACGATGCGCTCCTCGGAGGCGGGCTCGAACCCCAGCCACCGCTCCCGCCGGGCGCTCTCGTCGTCCTCGCCCCGCACCTCGTCCGCCGGGAGCGAGTCAGCCCATTCCGCGCTCCAACCCAGCAGGAAAGAAAGCCAGTCGAATGCCGTCGTCTGCGTCATGCCTGCGATGCTGCCACCCACCACTGACAACGCCGTCCGCCGCCCGCGGACCTCGACGGCGCCAGCTCGGTCGGTACGGCCGGTTCTGCCGAGAGGGTGGCCGACGGACGGGCTGTCGCGGGAAGATGATCGCCATGACGGATGAGGCACCCCGCATCGACTCGACCAGGCCCAGCATCGCCCGGGTGTACGACTACCTCCTGGGCGGCAAGGACAACTACGCCGTGGACCGGGAGATCGGGGACGTGTTCAAACGGGACCTGCCGGGTTCCGTCGCCATCGCCTTCGCCAACCGGGCGGCCCTCACACGCGCGATCCGGCAGATCGCCACCACCACCGGGATACGGCAGTTCGTCGACCTGGGCAGCGGTCTGCCCACGGCGGACAACGTGCACCAGGTCGCCCAGCGGCACGCCCCCGACTCCCGCGTCGTCTACGTCGACACCGACCCGCAGGTCCTCGTGCACGGGCGCGCGCTGCTGGAGGAGAACGACCGGACGCGTTTCGTCATGGCGGACGTCCGCGACCCGCGGGCCGTGCGCCACCACGTCGACACCACATCGCTGATCGACTTCGACCGGCCCGTCGCCGTCATCTTCAGCGCGATCCTCCACCATGTGAACGACGACGAGGACCCGGCCGGCATCGTCCGCTACTGGAGCGAACAGGTGCCCTCCGGAAGCCACTTCTTCCTCAGCCACTTCCGCTCCGGCGGCAACGAGGAGACACGCGAGGCGGAGAGGGTCCTGCAGCAGACCTTCGGCCGTGGCCGCTGGCGCACCGACGAGGAACTCGCAGCCCTTCTCGACGGCCTGGAGATCCTCGAACCGGGCATCGTCCCCGCCCCGCTGTGGCGGCCCGAGAGCGTCGACACCCCGTGGGGCAGCGGCGAGGAACGCGAACTCACCGTGTGGGAGCACCTGATCGCAGCGGGCCTGGCCCGCAAACCGTAGACCGCCGAAGCGCCTACAGCCGGTACACCTGCCCGGTCTGCGCGCCCTCCACCGACCGGACGTACGCCTCGGCCACCCGGGCCGACGGCACCGATCCCATGCCGGGGAAGAAGTCGCCGTACACGTCCAGGGACTCGGTGAAGACGTTCGGGGAGACCGCGTTCACCCGGCGCGGGGCGATCTCGACCGCCGCCGCCCGCACGAAGGCCTCGACGGCGCCGTTGGCGAGGGCCGCGGCAGCCCCGGTCACGATCGGCTCGTGCGCCAGCACACCGGTGATCAAGGTGAAGGACCCGCGTTCGGCGACATGGGCGAGGCCCTGGCGGACCAGTTCCACCTGGCCGAGCACCTTCCCGGTGAACGCTGCCCGCCAGTCGTCAGGACCGAACTCCGCGAGCGGCTTGTACGGCACCGTCCCGGCCGCGCTGACCACCGCGTCCACCGGCCCCGCCGCCTCGTACAGCGCCGCGATCCGCGACGGATCGGTGATGTCGTACCGCAGCTCACCCGAAAAGCGGCCTACGGTGCGGACCGTGTGGCCGCGCGCCGTCAGCGTGTCGTGCAGGGCGCGGCCCAGGGTGCCGCTCGCGCCGATCAGAAGGACGGTCTGCCGCCGGTTCGTCATGCCCGCCACGCTAGACCGGCCCCCAGCACACCGGGAAATGCCGCCCGTGCACCGCTTATGCTTGCCGGTCATGAATGTGGAGCTGCGGCATCTGCGCGCCCTGGTGGCCATCGGCGAGGAGGGCACGCTGACCGACGCCGCCCGCGCCCTGCACCTCACCCAGCCCGCCCTTTCCCGCACCCTGGCCCAGCTGGAGCAGCGACTCGGGGTGCGCCTGGTGGAGCGGACCACACGCAGCCTGCACCTCACCGAGCCGGGCCGACGGCTCTGGGAGGACGCCCACCGCCTCCTCGCCCTGCTCGACGACGCCCTCGCCGACGCCACCGGCCGGCGCGCCCCGCGCCCGCTGCGGCTGGCGTTCGCCTGGGCGGCGCTGGGCAGCCACACCGTGCCGCTGCTGCGCACATGGCGCGAGCGGCACCCGGAGGTGCCGGTGGAGATCCGCCGCGCCGACGATCCGGCGGCGCTGCTTCGCCGCGGCGAGGCCGACCTGGCGTTCCTGCGGGTCCGCCCGGCGGGCGACGACCAGCGCATCCAGCACCGGGCTCTGACCCGCGAGCGGCGCATGGCCGCCGTACCGCTCGGACATGCCCTGGCGGACCGGACGGATGTGGCGCTCGCCGAGCTGCGCGGCGAGACGGTGGCACTGTGCGCCACGGCCGCCACCACCGGCGCCGACCTGTGGCCCGCCCACGCCCGGCCCCGCACGGTGACGGTGCCCGGCGTCGACGAGTGGCTGACCACCATCGCGACCGGAGCCGCCGTCGGCGTGACCGCCGAGGGCACTGTCCATCAGCACCCGCACCCAGGGGTGCGCTATCTGCCCGTACGGGACGCGGAACCGGTCACCGTGCACCTCGCCTGGCCCGCTGTCGAGGTGCATCCCTCGGCCGCCGCGTTCCGCGAGCACATCGCGCACCACCTCACCGAGCGGAACCCCGGGGCGGGCGCCTGAGACGCGGCGGGGCGCGTGGGGTGCGGTGGGG
>NZ_JALLGL010000081.1 GCF_023072675.1 Streptomyces sp. XM83C | reverse complement strand
GGGCCAGATAGGCCGGGGCATGGGCCGGGGCGCGGGGCGGCCCGACCGCCTCCCGGGCGGCTGCGGCCGTCTCGCCGTGGGTGGCCGCCGGGCGCGGCGCCGGCGGCACCGCAGGGGCGGCCGGAGAGGCGGCAGGCGCTGCGGCCGGGGCGGGCACCGGGGCCGTGCGGGTGCCGCGGGCGCGCCTGCGGTCGCGCAGGTCGAGGATCCACACCTCGGCGCGGGCGATCAGCGGCTCGAACCACGGCAGCGCCAGCAGGATCAGCAGACCGGCGGCCCAGCCCAGCAGGACATCGCTCAGCCAGTGCGTACCGAGGTAGACCGTGGACATGCCGACGCCGAGCGCCACCACCGCCGACAGCGCCGACAGCCACCGCCGGGCTCTCGGCGTGGAGGCCAGATACGCCAGGATTCCCCAGGTCACCACCGCGTTGGCGGTGTGGCCGCTGGGGAATATATCGCCGCCGAGCCCCATCTCGTTCGAGCCGATGACGGTCGCGTAGTGCGGGCCGAGCCGGCCCATGCCGATCTTCGCGGCGCCGACGGTGATGTTCAGCAGCAGCAGCGAGGCGCCGAGCGTGAGCAGCGGACGCAGCGTGTGCTGCCGCCAGGAGCGCCAGCCGAGCCAGGCGGCGACCATCACGGCCGTGGGGCCGCGCTGGCCGAGGACGACGTAGTAGTCGACGAAGGCGTGGATCCCGGACCACTGCTGGTACGGCCGGAAGAACATGACCTGCCAGTCGAGGCGGACCAGCCAGGAGGTCGTGACGACGAGCCACACGATGGCCGCGTAGAAGGCCAGGGTCGCGCCGAAGAGCGCGGCCCTGTGCCGCGTCATACGCGGTACGTCGATATGGGTCGGTCGTTGCGGCTCCCGGTCCAGCCGGTGGAAGAGCCGGTCCCAGCGACCCGCCTTTGGTTCAGTACGCACTCAATCGACGTTACAGGGAGTGAGCTGCGCATCGCCCAGGACCCGGCGGGTTTGTGATGACCACGTGATGTGGGATGGATCGCAGTTTCGCTTTATTCCCGCGGTGGCCTGCCGGTTCGTGCACGATGCAATTCGAACTCGCTTCATCTTGCTCGTGTCGGGCTGTTCTGTCTTTCAGAATATGTTCATCTGCGACTCGCGAAGAAATGCAGCGCACGTGGATGCGGCTCCCCTCGCGGGCGGGCCCGCACCTCCCCGTCCGCACCGGCCGGGTGCCCTCCCCGGCATCGGCCGGGTGTCCCTCCCGCGCCGGCAGGTCCTCCCTCCGCGCCGGCCCGGACCTCCCGCGCGCGTCCGTCCGGGCCCCGGCGGACCCGCCCGCCGCCGGCACCTCGCCCCACCGGGTGTGTCTCGTGTCACACCCCTGCGCATGTGGCGCAAAAGACAGCCGAGCCCCGTCCCTCACCGACTCGCGTACTCTGACGACTCACCCGCACGCGCCCGCCCCACGGCGGTGCCGCACGCCGCCTGGCCGGCGGAGCGAGGGATCATCTGGGAGGTACGTACATGTCCGGGACGACCACGGCCGCCGCAGCGCTGCGCCGTCGGACGGCCGGGGCCGGTGCCAACCGCTGGATCGTCCTCGTGGTGCTCTGCGTCAGCCTGCTGCTGGTCGCCGTCGACGCCACCGTGCTGCATGTGGCGGTGCCCGCCGTCACCGAGGACCTCAAGCCCGGCGCCATCGAACTGCTCTGGATCGTCGACGTCTATCCGCTCGTCTGCGCCTCGCTGCTGATCCTCTTCGGCACGCTCGGCGACCGGGTGGGCCGCAGACGGATCCTGCTGCTCGGCTACGCCCTGTTCGGCGTCGCCTCCGCGGTGGCGGCCTTCGCCCCGGACGCCCGCGTGCTGATCGGGGCCCGGGCGCTGCTCGGCGTGGGCGGCGCGATGATCATGCCGGCGACGCTGTCGATCCTGCGGCAGGTCTTCCCCGACCGTCGGGAGCGGGCGCTCGCCATCGGCGTGTGGAGCGCGGTCGCCGCGGTCGGCGCGGCCGTCGGCCCGCTGCTCGGCGGGTTCCTCCTGGAGCACTTCTGGTGGGGCTCGGTCTTCCTGGTCAATATCCCCCTCATGCTGGTGAGCCTCCCGGTGGGCCGGCTGCTGCTGCCCGAGTCGACCGGCGACGGCGAGGGCCCCTGGGACGTGGCCGGCGCGCTGATGGCGGCGGCCGGACTGTTCGGCCTGGTGTTCGGGGTGAAACGGCTCGGCGGCAGTGAGCCGGTGCTCAGCCCGCTCACCCTGGCCCCGCTCCTCGCCGGTGCCCTGCTGCTGGTGCTGTTCGTGCGACGGCAGCGCGGACGCCGGCATCCCCTGGTCGATCTGCGGATGTTCGCACGGCCCGTGTTCGGCACCTCCGTCGGCTGCATCGTGCTGGCCATGCTGGCGCTCGTCGGACTGGAACTGATCGCCGCGCAGTACCTCCAGCTCGTGCTCGGCCTGTCCCCGCTGGAGACCGGGCTGCGGCTGCTGCCGCTGACCGTCGCCGCGATGGCGGCGGGCCTCGCCGGGGCGCCGCTGCTGCGCCGGCTGGGCCCGCGCCGCATGGTGTCCACCGGGTTCTGCCTCACCGCCGCGGCCGTCGTGACGCTGACCGCGATGGGCGCCTCCGACAACCCCGCGCTGCTGCTGGCCGGGTTCGTGCTGCTCGGGTTCGGGCTGGAGACCACCTTGTTCGGGGCGTACGAGTCCATGCTGAGCGAGGCCCCGGCCGAGCAGGCCGGAGGCGCCGCGGCCATCGGCGAGACCTCCTACCAGCTCGGCGCCGGCATCGGGATCGCGCTGCTCGGCAGCGTCATGAACGCCGCCTACGCGCCCGGCCCCCGGTCCGTCGCCGGGGTGCCGAAGGCGGACGCGGTGGCGGCCGGGCACTCGCTGGGCGAGGCCTACGAGGTGTCCGGACGGCTCGGCGGCTCCGCCGGCGCGGCGCTGCGGCGGGTGGCCCGCGACTCCTTCGTGCACGGGCTGCATGTGACGCTGCTGGTCAGCGCGGGGCTGCTGCTGACGGGTGCGGTGATCGCGCTGCGGCTGCCGAAGACGATGCACTGCCCGGAGGTGTCCGTGCCCGCGCCACGCGGCATCGAGGGCCTCGAAGGTGTCGAGGGCGTCGAGAGGTCCCGCGTCTCCGCCTGACACGGCGTGCCCGCTACCGCAGGGCGGAGGGGACACACCCGGTGCCCCAGGTCCGCGGATCCCGTACTGGACGTACGGGAGACTGCCCCCGTAACGTCGGCCCCCGACGTCGTAACTAGCGGCGCTAGTTTCAAAGCGTGCCGGAGGGTTCCATGTCCGCGTCCTCGAAGCTGCCCCCGTTCGATCCCGCCGACCCCCTCGGCATCGACGACCTCCTCGAACCGGAGGACCTCGCCGTCCGGGACACCGTGCGCGCCTGGGCGGCGGACCGCGTGCTGCCGCACATCGCCGAGTGGTACGAGAAGGGCGAGCTGCCGGGCATTCGCGAGCTGGCCCGGGAGCTGGGCTCGATCGGCGCGCTCGGCATGTCCCTGGAGGGGTACGGCTGCGCCGGGGCCTCGGCCGTGCAGTACGGGCTGGCCTGCCTGGAGCTGGAGGCCGCCGACTCCGGCATCCGCTCCCTGGTCTCCGTGCAGGGCTCCCTCGCCATGTACGCGATCCACCGCTTCGGCAGCGAGGAGCAGAAGCAGACCTGGCTGCCCCGCATGGCCGCCGGTGAGGTCATCGGCTGCTTCGGGCTGACCGAGCCCGACCACGGCTCCGACCCCGCCTCGATGCGCACCTCCGCCAAGCGCGACGGCTCCGACTGGGTGTTGAACGGCCGCAAGATGTGGATCACCAACGGGTCCGTCGCCGGGGTGGCCGTGGTGTGGGCGCAGACCGAGGACGGCATCCGCGGCTTCGTCGTCCCCACCGACAGCCCCGGCTTCTCCGCGCCGGAGATCAAGCACAAGTGGTCGCTGCGCGCCTCCGTCACCAGCGAACTGGTCCTCGACGACGTACGGCTGCCCGCGGATGCCGTACTGCCGGAGGTACGTGGGCTGCGCGGGCCGCTCAGCTGTCTGTCGCATGCCCGGTACGGCATCGTGTGGGGGTCGATGGGCGCGGCACGGGCCAGTTTCGAGGCCGCGCTCGACTATGCGCGGTCACGGGAGCAGTTCGGTCGGGCCATCGGCGGCTTCCAGCTCACCCAGGCCAAGCTCGCCGACATGGCGGTGGAACTGCACAAGGGGATTCTGCTCGCCCATCACCTCGGGCGGCGCATGGACGCCGGCCGCCTGCGTCCCGAGCAGGTCAGCTTCGGCAAACTCAACAACGTACGGGAGGCCATCGAGATCTGCCGTACGGCCCGTACGATCCTCGGCGCCAACGGGATCTCGCTGGAATACCCCGTGATGCGGCACGCGACGAATCTCGAATCGGTGCTCACCTACGAGGGCACCGTGGAGATGCACCAGCTCGTGCTGGGCAAGGCGCTCACCGGACTCGACGCGTTCCGGTGACGGACCCCGAGCAGGGCGGGGCCGGTGAGCGGCCCTGCCTCAGCTCTGGTTGAAGAAGCCGTCCGAGCGGTGCGCGGCCGGCTCGCCGCTGATGATCTCCGTGTCGGCGGGGGTCAGCAGGAACACCCGGTTCGAGACGCGGTCGATGGAGCCGCGCAGGCCGAAGATGAGCCCCGCCGCGAAGTCGACGACACGCTTGGCGTCGGCCGGCTCCATCGCCGTGAGGTTCATGATGACGGGCACGCCGTCCCGGAACAGCTCGCCGATCGCGCGGGCGTCCCGGAAGCTGTCCGGGGTGACCGTGCCGATCCGGCGGCCCTTCTCCTCGGCCGTGTCCGTGGCGACCTTCACCCGGGGGTCGGTGACCCAGGCGTCCCCGGAATCGGTCCCCTCGGAGTAGTCGTCGTCGTAGTAACGCTCGTCATCGTTGTCGTCGACGAGGCCAAGCCAGGCACTCGCCTTGCGCACCGATCCCATGGACGCCTCCTCTCACAGCGGTCTTTCTTGCATTCCGCATCCCTATGGTCATCCATGATGCGGACGGCGCGCCAAGTGGATAGTCGCCGCGCGGGGGGTTTGTGACGGTACTGGTGCACAGCGGATCCGTCGAGAGCCCAGGTATCCCAAGGGTCGTGTCCCAAACGGCTGCTGACTGTGAGTGAAATATGATTCTTCGCGGCGTCCGGGTGACGGGCGGGGCGTACGGGTGAACGGGGAGTGATGTGTTCGGGATCGTCAGGCCGTGCCGACACCGGCTCGGAGAGGGGCTCGCCGCGCAGTGGACAGCACATCTGTGCGGGCTCTGCCTCGCGCTCCGCAAGGACCACGGGCAATTCGCCCGAATTGCGACGAACTATGACGGGCTTCTCATATCGGTCCTGACGGAGGCTCAGACCGGGAACACCGCCGCCGGACGCCGCAAGGCCGGACCCTGCCCGCTGCGCGGCATGCGCACCGCGTCCGTCGCCGACGGAGAGGGCGCCCGGCTCGCCGCGGCCGTCTCCCTGGTGCTGGCCTCCGCCAAGGTCCGCGACCATGTCGCCGACGGGGACGGGCTGCTGGCCCGCCGCCCCCTCGCCGCCGCCGCCCGCAAGGTCGCCGCCGGCTGGGGGCGCGCGGGGCAACGCGGCGGCGGCGCCGTCGGCTTCGACACCGCCGTACTCGTCGACGCAGTGGACCGGCAGACCGGTCTCGAGGCGCTGGCCGGGCCCGGCACGCCGATCCTCGCCGTCACCGAGCCCACCGAGACCGCCACCGCCGCCGCGTTCGCGCACACCGCGATCCTCGCCGGACGGCCCGGCAACGCGGCACCGCTCGCCGAGGCCGGACGGCTCTTCGGCCGGCTCGCACACCTCCTCGACGCCGTGGAGGACCAGGCCGCCGACGCCGCGACCGGCGCCTGGAACCCGCTCACCGCCACCGGCACCTCACGCGCCGAGGCGCGCCGCCTCGCCGACGACGCCGTGCACGGTGTCCGGCTCGCCCTGAAGGACGCCGAGTTCGCCGACGACGGGCTCGTGCACCGGCTGCTCGTCCATGAACTGCGCCGCTCCGTCGACCGGGCCTTCGGCACCGTGCCCGTCTGCGCCGCCCACCAGCCCGGCCCCCACGGCACACCCCAGCAGTACCCCCACGGCCCCGGCGGACACCCGCAGCAGCCGGTGCCGGGCGGCGGCAACCCGTACGCCGCGGGCGGTCACGGGGGCGGCTTCTCCGGCTCCTCCGGCGGCTTCGGCGGCGGAGGCGGCGAGGGCGGCCCCGGCGGGGGACAGCCCAAGCCGCCCGAGCCGCGCGGCTTCTGGGCCGGCTGCGGCATGTTCTGGGTGCAGTTCTGCACCTGCCGTATGTGCTGCGCCAAGGAGTACGAGGGGCCGTGGTCCCGGAAGAAGCGCGAGGGCTGCTGCCGGGACTGCGACTGCTGCGATGTCTGCGACTGCTGTGATTGCTGCGACTGCTGAGGCTGACGCCCGCTCAGGACTCGATCTCCGGCGGTGAGATCCGCGACTCGGTGACGGCCGACCCGGTCGTCCCCCACTTCTGGAGGATCTTCGCGTACGTGCCGTCCGCGATCAGCTTGTTCACCGCCGCCTGGAAGGCGGGCGCCAGCGGCGTGCCCTTCTTGAAGGCGAAGCCGACGTCCAGGCGGTGGAACTCGTTGAGGAACTTCACCCCCGGCTGGTGGGCGACCGCGTACCGCAGACCGTTGATCGTGGACATCACCACATCGCTGCGGCCCTGCTGCACAGACGACCAGATGGCGCCCTGCTCGCTGTAGGTCTGCACCTTGTACGGCTTCTCGCCCGCGTCGGAGCAGACGTGCTTGTTCTTCTCCAGCGTCGCCTCGAACGTCGTGCCCGCGCCGGTAGCGACGTTCAGCCCGCACAGCTGCTTCAGATCCGTCACCTTCGACAGATCGCTGTCCTTGCGGGTGGCGAAGCCCTGGCCGTCGTTGATGTACGTGACGAAGTCGATCGTCCTGCGCCGCTCGTCGGTCACCCCGAAGTTGCTGGCGCCCACGTCGTACTTGCCGCTGCCCAGCGCGGGCAGGATCGCCTCGAAACTCGCCTGTTCGATCCGCACCTCCACACCGAGCACCTTCGCCACGGCGTAGGTGAGATCGACGTCCTGCCCGGTCAGGGTCCTGCCGTCGTCGAGATACGTCGTGCCGGGCGGGGTGCCGCCGACGGTGACCGCGACCGTGAGCCGCTTCACCCCCGCCGGCAGCAGCCGCGCCGCGGCCTCGTCCTCGGCGATGCCGGACACGACATCGGTGGTGGGCACCCGGTCGGCGGCAACGGCCGCGTCCGCGGCACCCCCGGAACCGGAGGAACCGGAACCGCACGCGCTGAGGACGAGGGCGGCCGAGGTGATCACAGCGAAGGGCGCGAGGTGCCGCGGACGGGCACGGAGGAACGCACGCATGAGCGGTCGGACTCCTGTGAGCAGCGGAACGTGAAAGGACGCGGGCACGAGGGGAGGGGAGAGCACGTGTGAAGGCGTACGCCGGCGCGCCGAGGCGCGACGGCGCGAGGGGATACCCGCGGGAAGAGGAGAAGTGCGGCGGCCGTGCCGGCCCGGACAGGGCGGCGGGCACGCTCAGGGGGTCAGCTCAACAGGAACAGGACCACACACGACCGAAGTCGATGTGGGAGCGCGTGACCAGCCACTGATGCGGATGCATGGGCCAAGTGGAACAGGTCCCCGGTTCTCCGTCAACTGACTTGAGATGTACGGCTCACACTCCGGACACGCTTGACAGCGAGGGGAAACACCGCCGTAGAGTCGACGAACGGCCCTGCTGAGGGGCTCGGCCGTACCGCGCCGCCCGGCGGCGCCCCGTGTGAAGGCACCCCACCCGTGTCCGCTTCCGACACGTCCGGAGCCTTCGCATGTCGTTCGAGACACTCCCCCGAGCTTCCGCCGCACCCGGCACATCCGGACCGGCCGACGTCCCCCGCATCGTCCCGCAGCGTCGCTGGGGCCCGTGGACCGCCGCCGCCGTCGTCCTCGTCCTGCTCGCCCTCGCCGCGACCTCCGTCCTGCGCAACGACGCCTTCCAGTGGGACGTCGTCGCCGAGTACTTCACCACCGCCTCCGTCCTGCGCGGACTGTGGCTCACCCTCTGGCTGACCGCCGTGGTGACGGTCCTCGGCTTCGCCCTCGGCACCCTGCTCGCCGCGGCCCGGCTCTCCGCCAACCCCGTGCTGCGCGCCGTCAGCTGGGGATACGTCTGGCTGCTGAGGTCCATACCGATCCTGGTGCAGCTGCTGCTGTGGTTCAACATCGGCGCCCTGTACCCGACGGTCCTCGGCGTGCGGACCGTCGACCTGCTCGGCCCGGTCACCGTCGCGATCATCGGCCTGACCCTGCACGAGGCCGCCTACGCCGCCGAGGTCGTCCGCGGCGGCATCCTCTCCGTCGACCGCGGCCAGATCGAGGCCGCACAGGCCCTGGGACTGAGCCGCCGGCGGCGCTGGCGGCGCATCGTCCTGCCGCAGGCCATGCGCTCCATCGTGCCGCCCGCCGGCAACATGCTGATCGGCACCCTCAAGGGCACCTCCATCGTCAGCGTCATCGCCGTCAGCGACCTGCTGTTCTCCGTGCAGCTCATCTACCACCGCACCTACCAGGTGATCCCGCTGCTGATGGTCGCCACCGTCTGGTACACCGTCGTCACCTCGGTGCTCGGCGTCGGCCAGCACTACCTGGAGAAGCGGTTCGCGCGCGGGTCGGAGCGCACCCGATGAGACCCTCCCTGGTGATCGTCGGCGCCGGCCCGCGCGGCACCGGCGTACTGGAACGCATCGCCGCCAACGCGCCCGAGCTGTACGCCGGTTCCGGGCTCGACGTGCATCTCGTCGACCCGCACCCGCCGGGCGCCGGACGCATCTGGCGGGCCGACCAGTCCCCGCTGCTGTGGATGAACTCGCACGCCGAGGACGTCACCATGTTCACCGACGACACCGTCGACATGGCGGGCCCCGTGCGCCCCGGACCCACCCTGCACGAATGGGCCGGCATCGACGGCCGTACCTTCGCCGACCGCCGCCTCCAGGGCGACTATCTGCGCTGGGTGCACGAGCGGGCGCTGGCCGAGCTGCCGCCCGGCGTCACCGTCCACCACCACCAACACCGCGCCCTGCGCGTCACCGGACCCCGCGAGGGCCGCCAGCAGGTCTGGCTCGACGGCCATGAACAGCCCCTCACCGCCGACCTCGTCGTCCTCGCCCTCGGTCACCTCGACGCCGAACCCGACGACGAGCAGCGCGCCCTCACCGCGTACGCCCGCACCCACGGCCTGGTCCATCTGCCGCCCCACTTCACCGCCGACACCGATCTCGACGTCCTCCCCGCCGGCCGGCCCGTCCTGGTCCGCGGGTTCGGCCTCGCCTTCGTCGACCTCATGGTGCTGCTCACCGAGGGGCGGGGCGGACGGTACGACGGCGACACCTATCTCCCCTCCGGGCGGGAGCCGGTGCTGTACGTCGGTTCGCGGCGCGGAGTGCCGTACCACGCGAAGCTCGGCTACGACCTGAGCGGCGAACGCCCCCCGCTGCCCCGCTTCCTCGGCCCCGCGCAGACCGCGGAACTCCTCGCCCGGCCCGGCGGGTTCGACTTCCGGCGCGATGTGTGGCCGCTCGTCGCGAAGGAACTCGGCTTCGCCCACTACCACCGGCTGTTCACCGCCCACCCCGAGCGGACCGCGCTGCCCCGGCCCGACTTCGAACAGCGGTACGCCGCCGCCCGCGACGACGCCGACCTGGCGGCCCTCGTCGCCGCCGCCGTGCCCGACCCGCGCGACCGGCTCGACCTCGCCGCACTGGACCGCCCGCTGGACGGGGCCCGCTACGACAGCCCCGAGGCCCTCCAGGAAGCACTGTGCGCCTACATCGACGCCGACCTGGCCCGCCGCGGCGACCCCGCGTGCAGCCAGGACCTCGCCGTCTTCCTCGCCCTGCTGTCCGTCTACGGCCAACTGGTCCGGCTCGGCGACCTCGGCCCCTGGTGGCACGGCTTCTTCAGCCACCTGGCCTCCGGGCCGCCCGCGCCCCGGCTGCGGCAGATGCGGGCCCTGTCCCGGGCCGGCCTGCTGCGGTTCGTCGGCGCCGACATGACCGTCACCGCCGCCGACGGCGTCTTCCGCGCCCACAGTCCCACCGTGCCCGGCCACACCGTCGAGGCTCGCGCCCTCGTCGAGGCACGGCTGCCCGAACCGACCGTCGGACGGGCCCGCGACCCGCTGCTGCGCCGCCTGCACGCGGACGGCGCCGCCGAGACCCCCCACGGGCTGCTGCGCACCGACCCCGCCGACGGCCGCGTCCTCGACGCCGACGGCCGGCCGCATCCGCGCCGGTTCGCGCTCGGCCCCTGCACCGACGCCCGCACACCGGGCGCGTTCACCCGGCCGCGCACCGGCGGTGCCGCGTTCCGGCAGAACGACGCGACCGCGCGGGCCGCCCTGACCTTCCTGCGGTCGCTCACGGTGCGCGCCGCCGCCTGAACTCCCGCCCCCCGAAACCCCCTAGGACTCCCACGATGAGCGTCATGGTCGACATCAGGTCCGTGCACAAGAGCTTCGGACCGCTCGACGTCCTCAAAGGCATCGACCTCCAGGTCCGCGCCGGAGAGGTCACCGTCGTCCTCGGCCCCTCCGGTTCCGGCAAGTCCACGCTGCTGCGGACCATCAACCATCTGGAGAAGGTCGACCGCGGCGCGATCAGCGTCGACGGCGATCTGATCGGCTACCGGCGCAGCGGCGACAAGCTGTACGAGCTGCCCGAACGGGAGGTGCTGAAACAGCGCACCCGGATCGGTTTCGTCTTCCAGAACTTCAACCTGTTCCCGCATCTGACCGTCCTGGAGAACCTCGTCGAGGCCCCGGTCGCCGCGCTGAAACGCCCCCGCGAGCAGGCCGAGGCCACGGCCCGCCGGCTGCTGGAACGCGTCGGGCTCGGCGACCGTGCCGACGCCTGGCCGCGGCAGCTGTCCGGCGGTCAGCAGCAGCGGGTCGCCATCGCGCGGGCCCTCGCCCTGGAGCCGAAGCTGCTGCTGTTCGACGAGCCGACCTCCGCGCTCGACCCGGAGCTGGTCGGTGAGGTGCTCGACGTCATCAAGGATCTCGCCCACCAGGGCATCACGATGATCGTCGTCACCCATGAGATCGGCTTCGCCCGCGAGGTCGCCGACACCGTCGTCTTCATGGACGACGGCCGCATCGTCGAACAGGGCCCGCCCGCCGAGGTGCTGGACCGGCCCCGCCACGAGCGGACCCGCGCCTTCCTCTCCAAGGTGCTGTGAGCGCCCGTATGCCGGGGCTGCTGCATCTCGCCGCCGCCGTCGGCCGCCCCGACGACCCGTACGACACCGACGCGCTCGTGGCGGCCGTACGGCTCGCCGAGCGGGGCGGGCTCGACTTCGTGACGTTCGGCGATCCGGACGCGCCCGCCGGGCCGGGCCTTCTCGCCGCGCTGCCCCGCGTGGCCGCCGCGACCGAGCGCACCGGGCTCGTGGTGGCGCTGCCGCCCGGGCCGGCCGGGGTCCCGGACGCCGTCGCGGAACTCGACCGGGCCGGCCGGGGGAGGGGCGGCTGGTGGAGCGACGGCACGCCCCGACCGGAGCGGGACGCGGCGGACGCGGCGCCGCCCGTCTCCCGGCCCGTGCATGTCGTAAGGGCTGCGGGACCGCGCGATCCGGCCGTGCTCTGCGCCGACGTCATCCTGGTCCGGGCCGCCGGTCTCACGCAGGCCGCCGCCTTACGGACGGGGGTGCGCGCCCTCGCCGCCGAGTCCGGCCGCGACCCCGAAGGCCTGCGCGTGCTCGCCGAGCTGATCGTCGACCTGGACGGCGAGTACGCCGCCGAGCCCGGCCACGGCGGCGGCGGACCCCGGCCCACGCCCCGCGGCCCGCTGTACCGGGGAGGGCCCGTCGACCTCGCCGACCTCATCGCTTCCTGGCACGCGGAGCACGTCGTCGACGGCTTCCACCTCACGCCCGCCGACCCGCGCCGCGACCTGGAACGGCTGGTGAACGGCACGGTCGCGCTGTTGCAGCACCGGGCGCTGTTCCGCACCTTCTATCCCGGCGGCACCCTCCGCGACCATCTCGGGCTCGCCCGCTCGAGAGCCCTCACCTGACCCGGCCTCACCCGAGGCCCACCCACCCCTCGACTCCCACCCGACAGCAAGGACCGACACCATGACGACCGGCACATCACAGGCCGGCCCGGCGGCGGAGACCTCCGGCGCCCTCGCGGCGGCCGACGCGTGGAGGCAGTGGCACGCGGCGCGCGAGGAGTCCGTCTCCGGGCCCTACGGCCCGCTCGCCCTGACCGGGACCCACTGGCTCGACGACTATCCGGAGGGTCGAATTCCGGCCATCCCTGGGGTGTGGCACGCGGACGGCGACGGCGTCGTCCTCACCGCCGGCGCCTCCGACGGACTCACCCTGGACGGACGCCCCTTCACCGGCGAGACACGGCTCACCGCCGACCTCGGACCTGTCGCGAAGGCGCGGGTCGGGCTCGGCGGGCGGCGCCTGGTCGTGCTGGTCCGGGAGGGAGTGTGGGGGGTCCGGGACTTCGACCCGGACGCCGAGGCGCGCCGCCGGTTCCGCGGCATCGACGCCACGCCGTACGACGCGCGCTGGTCGGTGCCGGGCCGTTTCACACCGTACGGCGACGAGCGCACCGTACGGGTGGCGAACGCCGACGGGCGCGAGCGCGGCCTCGGGCTCGCCGGGGAGCTGGCGTTCACGCTGGACGGGCG
This sequence comes from Streptomyces sp. XM83C, assembly GCF_023072675.1. Lineage (GTDB taxonomy): Bacteria > Actinomycetota > Actinomycetes > Streptomycetales > Streptomycetaceae > Streptomyces > Streptomyces thermocoprophilus. The sequence goes on along the minus strand of NZ_JALLGL010000081.1, from coordinate 8,822 downwards.
GGAGCTGACGCTCCGGGTGGCGCGGCAGGGGGGCGGCTCGCTGTGGGCGGTGTTCGCCGACGCCACCAGCGGGAGCGGCAGCTACCGGTTCCGGTTCCTGTACCCGGCCGCGCCGGACGCCGAGGGCCGTACGACGGTCGACCTCAACCGGGCCCAGCTGCCCCCGTGCGCCTTCGCGGATCACTTCGTCTGCCCGTTCCCGCCCCCGGGCAACACCCTCGACGTGGCGGTCGAGGCGGGGGAGCGGAACCTGCGCTGATCCGCCGGTCCGTCCGCCCCGCGCTGCCGCCCGGGGCGGACGGAAGTGTGCGTGTCACGGACGCGTCGGGCCCTTCGGGCGCCCCGGACGTCATGGGCGTGTCCCGGGCGTCCGGGGCGTCCTGTCACGCTTGATCAGTTCATTTGTGTACGCGGGCAGTTGAACGCTGCACGGCCGAAAGGCGCCCTTGCGGCGACGGGCCGCCGGACCGAATACTCCCCCACAGCGCTTGTCAGGGGCACATCCCGTCCGGAATCCGGACGGTGGTCGTGGTCCTGGCTGCGCCTCACGGGCCCCGACCCCACGCGGGCCCCCGACTTCCCATGGAGGGAACGACACGTGAGGATCAAGCGCACCATCCCCCGCAGCGGCGTGACGAGACGGACCCGGCTGATCGCCGTATCCACCGGACTCGTGGCCGCAGCCGCGATCGCGATCCCCACCGCGAACGCGGCCGACACCCCCACCACCTTCAGCGCCGCGCAGCTCACCAAGGCGAGCGACTCGGTGCTGAAGGCCGACATCCCGGGCACCGCCTGGGCCGTCGACAGCAAGACCAACCGGGTCGTCGTCACCGTCGACAGCACGGTCTCCCAGGCCGAGATCGCCAAGATCAAGGAGCAGGCCGGCAGCAACGCCGGCGCGCTGACGATCAAGCGGACCCCGGGCAAGTTCAACAAGCTGATCTCCGGCGGCGACGCCATCTATGCGAGTAGCTGGCGCTGCTCGCTGGGCTTCAACGTCCAGGACAACAGCGGCAACTACTACTTCCTGACCGCCGGTCACTGCACCGACGGCGCGGGCACCTGGTGGTCGAACTCGTCCCACACGACCACGCTCGGCACCACCGCCGGATCCTCCTTCCCCGGCAACGACTACGGCATCGTGCGCTACACCAACTCCTCGGTGACCAAGTCCGGCGCCGTGGGCAGCGTGGACATCAAGAGCGCCGCCACGCCGTCCGTCGGGACCACCGTGTACCGGCGCGGCTCGACCACCGGCATCCACAGCGGCCGGGTCACCGCGCTCAACGCGACCGTCAACTACGGCGGCGGTGACATCGTCTACGGGCTGATCCAGACCACGGTCTGCGCCGAGCCCGGCGACTCCGGCGGCCCGCTCTACTCCAACAGCGGTGTCGCGTACGGCCTGACCTCGGGCGGCAGCGGCAACTGCTCCTCCGGCGGCACGACGTTCTTCCAGCCGGTGACCGAGGCGCTGAGCGCGTACGGAGTGCACGTCTACTGATGTGCGGCGCACGTCCGCTGATGTGCCGGCGCACATCCGCTGACATGTGACCGTACCCGCGCCGCCGGCGACCGCCGCGGCCGGCACAGCGGCCGAGCCCCCGCACACCCACCCGGTGCGCGGGGGCTCTTCCTTTCCCGCACCCCGGTGCCCGTACCCGGCTCTCCGCCGCGGAGCCGGCGCCCCCGGCCGGCCCCGCGGCGGGGGGCGAGAACAAGCCACCCGTGCATCTCAGGGTCCGGTGAAGGTTGCGCGAGAGTTGTGTTTGCAGTGCGAACTCTCGTGCGGCGGACGGTTCGTGATGAGGAGGAAAGCGCGTACTCGTGCCTACGTTGTTCGACGTATGCACGTCCAGAAGTCGGCCTTGTGTGCCCCCTGCACCTTCCGGAAGAGTGAGCCCCCGTCAACCGGCCTTCCGGCACGTGAGGTCCCCACAGCCTCGCGAGCCGTCCCCCCACAGGAGGACGTGAGTTGAAGCACCGACGCATATCCGGGCGGCGGACCGCCGTGGCGGGTGCGGGCATCGCTGCACTCGTCGCCGCGGGAGTCACCTTCCAGACTGCGAACGCGAGCGAGCCCTCGACGGACGCCGCGCCGAGGATCCTCTCGGCCGCCGCGGCCGGAAACCTCGCCTCGGACCTCGGCAAGGAGCTGGGATCCGACGCGGCAGGCACCTACTACGACGCCCAGGCGCGCACCCTCGTCGTGAACGTCCTCGACGAGGCCGCCGCGCGGACCGTCCGGGCGGCGGGCGCGAAGCCCAGACTCGTCGAGCACTCCCTCGCCGAGCTGAGGAGCGCCCGTACGACGCTCAAGGAGGACGCGACCGTCCCCGGCACCTCCTGGGTGACCGACCCGACCACCAACAAGGTGGTCATCACCGCCGACCGGACCGTCTCCGACGCCGAGTGGGCGAAGCTCGGCAAGGTCGTGGACCGGCTCGGCGATGTCGCCGAACTCAGGCGGACCAACGGGGAGTACAGGCCCTTCATCGCCGGCGGCGACGCCATCACCGGGTCCGGCGGGCGGTGCTCGCTCGGCTTCAACGTGGTCAAGGGCGGTCAGCCGTACTTCCTGACGGCCGGTCACTGCACCGAGGCCATCTCCACCTGGTCGGACGCCGACGGCCGGCAGATCGGCACCAACGAGGCCTCCAGCTTCCCCGGCGACGACTACGGCCTGGTGAGGTACACCGCCGATGTCGACCACCCCGGCGCGGTCGACCTGTACGACGGCTCGACGCAGGCCATCAGCGGGGCCGCGGAGGCGACCGTGGGCATGAAGGTGACGCGCAGCGGGTCCACCACGCAGGTCCACGAGGGGACCGTGACGGGCCTGGACGCCACCGTGAACTACGGCAACGGCGACATCGTCGAAGGGCTGATCCGGACCGACGTGTGCGCCGAGCCCGGCGACAGCGGCGGCTCGCTGTTCTCCGGCGACAAGGCGATCGGCCTGACCTCGGGCGGCAGCGGTGACTGCACCTCCGGCGGGGAGACGTTCTTCCAGCCGGTGACCGAGGCCCTGTCGGCGACGGGGACGCAGATCGGCTGACGCCGTTCCGTGCCCTGTGCGGCCCTGCCCTCCGTGCGAGGGCAGGGCTTCCACCTGTGCGGGGCCGCTGCCCGCTACCCGTGTCCCGCCGGCCGCGGGCCCCCGGTGCGGCGGGCGTGCAGGGCCGCCGCCAGCATCGTGATCACGATGCCGCCCAGTGCCCAGGCCGACAGCACCAGGAGCGACCCGGTGAGTGCGTTGCCGTCGAAGTAGGTGATCGAGCGGGCCGCCCAGGTGCCGGCGCCGGGCGGCAGGGCCGGGCCGATCGCCCGCCAGAACGGCGGCAGCATCGGGAAGGGGAAGGCGCCGCCCGCGCTCGGGTTGCCGGCGATCACCACCAGGAGGATCACCAGACCGACCCCGATGATGCCGAAGACGCCCTGGAAGGCGAGGGTGGTCGCGCCGACGGCGAAGACGGTCAGGGCGCCGAGGCCCCACAGCGCCGCCGTGCCGCCGGGCAGGGCGTCCAGGGCCGGGCCGACGATGAGCGCCCCGCCCAGCCCGCCGACCACCGCGACCAGGGCCAGCACCAGGAGGCGGATCGCGGCCCGGCGCGGGGCGGAGGGCCGGGCGCCGGCGCTGACCGCGAGGATCGAGGCGCACAGATAACCGCCCACGCACCAGCCGACGACCAGATAGAACGAGGTCAGGCCGTTGAAGTCCTGGTCGGAATCGGGGGCGAGGTCGACGGTGCGCAGCGTGCGCTGCTGATCGCGCTCCACGGCGGTCATCAGGTCGACGAGGGCGTTGGCCATGGCCGCGCTGCCGCCGGAGGCGACCAGCAGGGTGTCGGTGGTGCCGGCGGGGTGGACCACCAGGGCACCGTAGATCTTCCGGTCCAGGATCTGCCGGCGTGCCGTCGCCTCGTCGGCCAGGGCGCGGGCGTCCAACGGGGAGCCGGGGAGCCGGTCCAGGCGGGCCGCTGTCTGCGCGGCCCGGGGCGCCACCACCCCGAAGGGCGTGTCCTTGGGGCGCGGGTCGTGCAGGGCGCCGACATAGGAGGCGACGAACAGCAGCTGGAGGGCGATCGCGCCGAGGACCATAAGCGTGGCGCGCGGGGTGACGGCGTCCCTCACGTCGCGGGGGAAGGTGGTCCGTGTCATGTTCCCACGCTCCCGGCGGAGAGGTGTTTCCGCAGGTGGGAGGCGACCGAACGGCTGTCGTACATGTGTTCGGGTTTTGGTCTATGGTGGTGGTGAGCAGGTTGGGAACGAATGTTCGAGCAGGAGGTGCGGATGCCGGGCTTCACGCATCTGCACACCGCCTCCGGGTTCTCCCTGCGCTACGGCGCCTCGCACCCGGAGCGGCTCGCCGAGCGTGCGGCCGAGCGGGGCATGGGCGCCCTCGCCCTCACCGACCGTGACTCCCTCGCCGGCGCCGTCCGCTTCGCCAAGGCCTGCGCCCGGGCGGGGGTGCGCCCGCTGTTCGGGGCCGATCTCGCGGTGGTCCGGGCCGAGCCCGACGGCGGGCCCGTACGGCGGCGCGGGCCGGTGCGCGGAGGTGCCTTCGTCGACGAGTCGGCACCCCGGGTCACCTTTCTCGCACGGGACGGCGCCCGCGGTTGGGCCGCCCTGTGCAGGATCGTTTCCGCAGCGCATGTCACCGGGACCGACCGCCCCCGGCTGACCTGGGCGGACAACCACGGCGACGGCCTCGTCGTACTGCTCGGCCCCGACTCCGAGGTCGGCCGCGCCCTGGCCGCCGGACGCCCCGACCGGGCCGCGCGGCTGCTCGCCCCCTGGCGTGAGGTCCACGGCGACGCCCTGCGCCTGGAGGCCGTCTGGCACGGCCGGAGCGGCACCGGCCCGGGCTCGCTGCGGCTGGCCGCCCGCACCGTCGGGTTCGCCGCCGAGCAGGGCGTGCGGCCGGTGCTCACCAACGCCGTGCGGTACGCCGACCCGGGCGCGGGCCCGGTCGCCGACGTCCTGGACGCGGCCCGGCTGCTGATGCCCGTCGACCCCCGGCGTGGGCTGGACTCGGGAGAGGCCTGGCTGAAGGACCCGGACGCGATGCTCGCCGTCGCCGAGCGGGTCGTGGAGGCCGCCGGCTTCCGCCGCGAGGCCGCCCTGCGGCTGCTGGAGCAGACCGCCGCCACCGCCGCCGAGTGCCGCGTCGACCCCGAGGGCGACCTCGGCATGGGCTCCGTCCACTTCCCCGAGCCGCATCTCGTCGGCGCCGGCCGGCGCACCGCCCAGCGGGCGCTCGCCTCACGGGCGGCGGCGGGCATGGTGCTCAAGGGGTACGCGGGGCGGCGCGCCTACTGGGAGCGGATGCACCACGAGCTGGACATCATCGCCCACCACGGCTTCGCCTCCTACTTCCTCACGGTCGCCCAGGTCGTCGACGACGTCCGGGCCATGGGCATCCGGGTCGCCGCCCGAGGCTCCGGCGCGGGCTCCCTCGTCAACCATCTGCTGGGCATCGCCCACGCCGACCCGGTCGAGCACCGGCTGCTGATGGAGCGCTTCCTGTCCAAGGAGCGGGTGGTGCTGCCGGACATCGACATCGACGTGGAGTCCGCGCGCCGCCTGGAGGTCTATCGCGCGATCATCGACCGGTTCGGCGCCGAACGCGTCGCCACCGTCGCCATGCCCGAGACCTACCGGGTGCGGCACGCCGTCCGGGACGTGGGGGCCGCCCTGTCCATGGACCCCGCCGAGATCGACCGCATCGCCAAGTCCTTCCCGCACATCCGCGCACGCGATGTGCGCGCCGCCCTCGACGAGCTGCCCGAGCTGCGCGCGCTCGCGGCGGAGCGGGAGCGGTACGGCAGGCTGTGGGAGCTGGTCGAGGCGCTCGACGCGCTGCCGCGCGGCATCGCCATGCACCCGTGCGGGGTGCTGCTGTCCGACGCCTCCCTGCTGGACCGTACGCCGGTGATGCCGACCAGCGGCGAGGGGTTCCCCATGGCGCAGTTCGACAAGGACGACGTGGAGGACCTCGGGCTGCTCAAGCTGGACGTGCTCGGCGTGCGGATGCAGTCGGCGATGGCACACGCCGTGGCCGAGGTGGAGCGGGCCACGGGGGAGCGGATCGACCTGGACGCCGTGCCCGAGGGCGACCCGGAGACCTACCGGCTCGTCCGGTCCGCCGAGACGCTGGGCTGCTTCCAGATCGAGTCGCCGGGCCAGCGGGACCTGGTGGGCCGGCTCCAGCCGGCCACGTTCCACGACCTCGTGGTCGACATCTCCCTGTTCCGGCCCGGCCCGGTCGCCGCCGACATGGTGCGGCCCTTCATCGAGGCCCGGCACGGGCGGGCCCCGGTGCGCTACCCGCATCCCGATCTGGAGGAGCCGCTGAAGGAGACGTACGGCGTCGTCGTCTTCCACGAGCAGATCATCGACATCGTCGACATCATGACCGGCTGCGGGCGCGGCGAGGCCGACCGGGTGCGGCGCGGCCTTTCCGACGCCGAGTCGCAAGGGAGGATCAGGATCTGGTTCGCCCAGCGGGCGGCGGCGAACGGGTACGACGCCGAGACGATCGCGCGGACCTGGGAGATCGTCGAGGCCTTCGGCTCGTACGGCTTCTGCAAGGCGCACGCCGTCGCGTTCGCCGTGCCGACCTACCAGTCGGCGTGGCTGAAGGCCCATCACCCGGCCGCCTTCTACGCCGGGCTGCTCACCCACGACCCCGGGATGTATCCCAAGCGGCTGCTGCTGGCGGACGCGCGGCGGCGCGGGGTGCCGATCCTGCCGCTGGACGTGAACAGGTCCGGCGTCACCCATCGTGTCGAACTGGTGTCTGAATCAGATGGGGTGAAGTCCGTGTGGGGGCTGCGGCTCGCCCTTTCCGACGTGCACAACATCAGCGAGGCCGAGGCCGCGCGGATCGCCGACGGGCAGCCGTACACCTCCCTGCTCGACTTCTGGGAACGGGCCCGCCCCAGCAGACCGCTCGCCCAGCGGCTCGCCCAGGTCGGCGCCCTCGACGCGTTCGGCGCCAACCGGCGCGATCTGCAACTGCACCTCACCGAACTGCACCGGGGCGCCCGCAGCGGAGGCGGCGGCCAGCTCCCGCTGGCCGGCGGCCGGAAGACCGCGCCGGCCGGGCTGCCCGACCTGTCGGCGGCCGAACGGCTCAGCGCCGAACTCGGCGTGCTGTCCATGGACGCCTCACGCAACCTGATGGACGACCACCAGGAGTTCCTGCGCGAGCTGGGCGTGGTCTCCGCCCGCCGGCTGCGCGAGGCACGGCACGGCGAGACGGTGCTGGTCGCGGGCGCCAAGGCGGCCACCCAGACCCCGCCGATCCGCTCCGGCAAGCGGGTCATCTTCTCCACGCTGGACGACGGCACCGGCCTGGTCGACCTCGCCTTCTTCGACGACTCCCACGACGCCTGCGCCCACACCGTCTTCCACTCCTGGCTGCTGCTGGTGCGCGGGGTGGTGCAGCGGCGCGGGCCGCGCAGCCTGAGCGTGGTGGGTTCCGCCGCGTGGAACCTCGCCGACCTGCTGGAGATCCGCCGGGAGGAGGGCCTGGACGGCGTCGCCGCCCGGCTCGCCGCACCACCCGGCGGCGACGGGGACACGGCGGCGGACGGCGACGGCCCGGCCCGTGCCCGGCTCGCCGGGTCGGACGGCCGGCCGGCACCCGCGGGCTCCGCCGCCCGCGATCCGATGGAGGACAGAAGGATCCGCATGCCCACGGGGTACGAGATGCACCCCTGGGCGGATCTGCGCCCCGCGGGCGAAGGGCCCGCGGTGGGAAGGAAGCTGTGGCACCAGAGTCCGGGGAGTGCGGGATGACCATCCTCTGCGTACGTTTCCAGCTGCCGCCGATGCACGAGGCGGCCCTGCCGGGGCTCCTGGGGCTGCTGGAGGAGTTCACCCCGGTCGTCGAGGCGCTGCCGCCCGACGGCGCGCTCGCCGATCTGCGCGGCGCCGAACGCTACTTCGGGCGCGACGCCGTCGAACTCGCCTCGGTGATCCGGGTCCGCGCCCTCGCCCACCACGGCGTCGACTGCGCGATCGGCGCCGGGCCCGGCCCGATGCTGGCCCGGGTCGCCCTGCGCTCCGCCCGCCCCGGCGTCACCTGTGCGGTGCCCGAGGGCGGCGAGCGGGAGTTCCTCGCCGGCCGGCCCGTCGCCGCCCTCCCCGGCGTGGGCGCCGCCACCGCCCGTACCCTCGGCGAGTACGGCCTCGACACCCTCGGCCGGGTCGCCGCCGCCCCCCTGTCCACGCTCCAGCGGCTGATCGGCGCGAAAGCCGGGCGCGAGCTGCACGAGAAGGCGAACGGCGTCGACCGCGGCCGGGTCGTGCCGAACGCCGTCTCCCGCTCACTGGCCGCCGAACGGCCCTTCGACCTCGACGAACTCGACCCCGGCCGGCACCGCAGGGCACTGCTGTCGGCCGCCGAGGAGATCGGCGCCAGGCTGCGCGCGGTGGGGAAGGTCTGCCGCACCCTCACCCTCACCGTGCGCTACGCCGACCGGTCGGCCACCACTCGCACCCGCACCCTGACCGAGCCGACCGCGCACTCGGCGGCCCTGACGAAGGCGGCGTACGGCCTGTACGACGCGCTCGCCCTGCAACGCGCCCGCGTGCGTGCCGTCACCTTGCGCGCCGAGGGCCTCGCCCCCGCCGAACACGCCTCCCACCAGCTGACCTTCGACCCGGCGGACGAGAAGGCCCGCCGTATCGAGGAGGTCGCGGACCGCGTGCGGGCCAAGTTCGGGCCGCGGGCGGTGATGCCGGGATCGCTGGCGGCGTGACCGGGTGAGCGCGGGGGAGAGGGCGGGAGAGCGGGAGAGGGCGGGGAG
>NZ_JALLGL010000080.1 GCF_023072675.1 Streptomyces sp. XM83C | reverse complement strand
ACCGTCCAGGCCGTCGCCGCCCTGCTGTCCCACCAGCAGACTGCGGACCTGACGTCGGCGCGGCAGATGTGAACACCGAGCCCCGCCGCCATCCTCGACGCCTCACCGCCTACCGTGCACGAGCTCGTTAGTGCCGCAACAGGCAACGTTCGCCCCGTCGCGACGCCCAGCACGCCTCCCCCGAGCTCTTCGAGCAGGGGGGACCCCCACTCGCCGCACCGGCCGAAAGCCCAAGCACATCCAGTACGAGGACTTCCGGCCGGCACACCGAGAGCACGCTCCCCCAAGCTCTCGGCTTCGCTCGAGCAGGGGGGGACCCCCATGACGCCGCTCCTTGACGGGCAAACGTTGCCTGCCGCGGCACTAGCGGCACGGCCAGGGCGGCGCCGGCGAAGGGTGCGAGGGCTGCCGCTGTGGTGGCTGGTGCTGCGAGGAGTCCGGAGAGGCGGCCGTAGTGGGTTGCGCCCCAGCGGTCGGTGATGGCGGTGGCCTGGAGCAGGGTGAGGTTGCCGCGGACCATGCCGGCCACGATCGCCACGGCGATGAGAAGGGCGTACGGGCCGGGTGCGGCGGCGAAGGCGGCGGTGGTCAGCCCGCCGAGCGCGATCAGGATCGTGGTGCGGGTCGTGGCGGTGGTGCGGCGGGCGAGGGCTGCGTACGTGGTGCGGCCAAGGGTCTGTCCGGCACCGCCGATGCCGAGGGCCCAGGCGGCCTGGCTGGTGGTGTACCCGCGCTCCAGCAGGAGCGGGACGAGGGCGACGACGACGGCGTACATCGCGAAAGCCGACAGGGTGAAGGCGGCGGAGAGCAGGAGGAACGGTCGGCTGCGCCCGACCTTGGCGGCGCCTGCGGCCGCGTGTGCAGGGGCGGTTGGGGCGTCGGGCCAGGGTGCGCGTAGGGCCAGGGCGTGGGCGGGGATGGTGACGGCGGCGAGGATGGCGGCGAGTACGAGGTAGGTGTGGCGCCAGGACAGGTGGTCGGCGAGGGCTGCGGTCAGGGGTGCGAAGACGGTGGAGGCGAGTCCGCCGGCGAGGGTGACGATGGTCAGGGCGCGGACGTGGTCGGGGGCCCACCAGCGGGTGAGGGCAGCGAACGCGGGCTGGTAGAAGATGGTCGCCATCGCAAGCCCGGCGAGCACCCAACCAGCGGTGAAAACTGCGAGGTTGGGGGCCGCAGCCACGATCAGCAGGCTGATGACGCCGAGCATGGAGCCGATGGTCATGACGGCGCGGGGGCCGCGTTGGTCGAGGATGCGGCCGACGCGGATTCCGGCGAGTGCAGAGACGACGAGCGCGAGGGAGAACGCCGCGGTGGTCGCCCCGGCCGGCCAGCCGGTCGCGGCGGTGATCTGGGGGTTGAGGACGGGGAACGCGTAGTAGACGATGCCCCAGCTCACGATCTGCGTGGCGCAGAGGGCGGGCAGGGCGGCGCGGGGCCGCGACCGGTCCCCTGTTCCGGTCGCGGCCCCACGCGCAGGGGCGCCCAGGCTGGTCACGAGCCGCAGCAGCCGCCCGCCGGTGCCTCCTCGGCAGCCGCCCCGACCGTGGCGGGGGTGCCGAGCTGGACGAGCTGCGGCGCGGGCGCGCAGCAGCCACCACCGTCGCCCTGAGCGGCGTCGGGGGCGTCGAACAGGCCGGCGCCGCCGCAGACTCCCGTCTCGGGCAGGGTGAGTTCCACGCGGTCGGCAGCGTCGAGGTCGCCGGCGATCGCGGCGGCGACGGAGCGGACCTGCTCGTAGCCGGTCATCGCGAGGAACGTCGGGGCGCGGCCGTAGGACTTCATCCCGACCAGGTACACGCCCTGCTCCGGGTGGGAGAGCTCGCGGTGGCCGTGCGGGTAGACAGTGCCGCAGGAGTGCTGGTTGGGGTCGATCAGCGGAGCCAGCGCGGTCGGGGCCTGGAGGCGCTCGTCGAGGCCGAGGCGCAGCTCGTCGAGGAAGGACAGGTCGGGGCGGAAGCCGGTCAGCACGATGACCTCGTCGACCGGGTCCAAGCGGCGCCCGTCCTCGCCGACCAGGACCAAGCAGCCGTCGGTGTCGCGCTCGATCGCCTCGGTGCGAAAGCCGGTGACCGCGTCCGCGTGGCCCTCGTCGACGGCGGCCTTCGCCGCCAGGCCCAGAGCGCCGCGCGCCGGCAGCTGGTCGGCTTCTCCGCCGCCGAAGGTGGAGCTGGAGATGCCACGGCGCAGGATCCACACGCCCTTCGTGCCCGCGCCGTCGTCGGCCTTGGCGAGGTCGGCGAGGTAGGCGAGAGCGGTGAAGGCGGAGGCGCCGGAGCCGATGACGGCGGTGCGCTTGCCCGTGTACCGGGCCCGGACGGCGGGGTCCTTCAGGTCCGGGACGCGGTAGGTGATCCGGTCCGCGGCGGCCTTCTCGCCGAGCGTGGGAAGTCCGCTGCCGCCGGCCGGGGACGGCGTGGACCAGGTGCCGGAGGCGTCGATGACGGCGCGGGCGAAGAGGCGCTCCTCATGGCCGTCGGTGTGGGCGATGTGCACGACGAACGGCTGGGCCTCGCGGTCGGCGTCCACGATCCGGTCCCGGCCGGTGCGGGAGACGCCGGTGACGCGCGCGCCGGTGCGGACGCGGTCGCCGAGTACGTCGGCGAGCTGCTGCAGGTAGAGGTCGGCCCAGTCGCCGCCGGAGGGGTAGGTGGCCGGGTCGGGCCTCGTCCATCCGGTGGGGGCCAGGAGCTTCTCGGCGGCGGGGTCGACGACCTCGCCCCAGGTGGAGAACAGGCGCACGTGCGCCCACTCGCGCACCGCGGCGCCAGCGGTAGGCCCGGCCTCCAGGACCAGGGGCTCGATGCCCTGGTCGATGAGGTGGGCGGCGGCGGCCAGGCCGGCGGGTCCGGCCCCGATCACGATGACGGGCAGCTCGGTGGTGGCGGGCGCGTTCACGGCGACTCCTTGCGTGTTTCGACATCTGTCGATGGCTTGCGCGGCCCGGCATGGCATCTATATTGATAGGCGTCAACATAGACATTCATCGAACCCAGGGGGATTCGCTGGTGGAGCACATCGACGTCACCGTCATCGGCGGCGGCCAGTCCGGCCTCGCCACCGCCCACGCGCTGCTGCGGCGCGGGCTGCGGCCGGTGGTGCTGGAAGCGTCCGACCGTGCGGCCGGGTCGTGGCCGCACTACTACGACAGCCTCACGCTCTTCTCGCCCGCCCGGTACAGCTCCCTGCCCGGGATGCCGTTCCCCGGCGCCGACCTCGACCGCTACCCCCACCGCGACGAGGTCGTCGCCTACCTCACCGCCTACGCCGACCGCCTGGACGCCGAGATCCGCACCGGCTGCCGCGCCACCGCGGTCCGCCGCACCGGCGACGGCTTCGCAGTGGAACTGGAGGGCGGCGGTCGGCTGTCCGCGCGAGCCGTCGTGGCGGCCTCCGGCACGTTCGGCCACCCGCACCAGCCCGCGCTACCGGGTCTGGAGGAGTTCACCGGCCAGGTGCTGCACGCCGCCGACTACCGCAGCCCGGCCCCCTTCTCCGGCCGCCGCGTGGTCGTGGTCGGGGCCGGGAACTCCGCCGTGCAGATCGCCGCCGAACTCGCCAAGAGCGCACGCGTCACGCTCGCCACCCGCGCCCCGGTGAAGTTCGCCGCCCAGCGCGTCCTCGGCCGCGACCTGCACTTCTGGACGGCCCGCACCGGCCTGGACACCGCACCCCTCGCCAGGTTCCTGTCGCGCCCGCCGACGCAGCCGGTCCTCGACGACGGCCGCTATCGGGCCGCCCTGGCCGCCGGACGGCCCGACCGGCGGCCGTTGTTCACCGGCGCCGACGGAATCAAGCTCGTCTGGCCGGACGGGCAGCGGGAGGAGGTCGACGCGATCGTTCTCGCCACCGGCTACCGGCCCGACCTGCCTTACCTCGCTCCCCTCCACGGCGCCCTGGACGGCGACGGGAACCCCCGACACCGAGAGGGCCTCGCCAATGGGATACCGGGCCTGGTATTTGTCGGGCTGGAATGGCAGCGCAGTCTGTCGTCGAACTCGCTGCGTGGCGTGGGCCGCGACGCGGACCGTGTCGCTCGACACCTCGCCGCCCGTCTCGCCCGCCAGTGACGGACCTCCCTGCACTGGTTCGACGTGTGTCAACATAGACGCATGTCGAATGCGAAGGTGCTGCCGCTGCTCGAAGCCGACGGTCAGGGTGTGGCGCCGTGCTGCCCGCCGCTGACCGAGCGCCCGATGACCGCTGAGGAGGCCGAGACCGCAGCGCGGATGTTCAAAGCCCTCGGTGACCCGGTGAGGCTGCGGCTGTTCTCCGCGGTGGCCTCGCACGAGGGCGGGGAGGCGTGCGTCTGCGACATCTCAGACGTCGGCGTCTCCCAGCCCACCGTCTCCCACCACCTGAAGAAGCTCAAGGAAGCCGGGCTGCTCACATCCGAGCGACGCGGCACCTGGGTGTACTACCGTGTCGAGCCGTCCGTGCTCGCCGCCATGGGCCAACTCCTGATCGGTGCATCGGCTGCGGCATGACTACACCCGGACGCCCGCCGAAGTGCCCAGGGTGGTTGCGGCGCTGGACAGTTGCCAAAAGCGGTAGTGGACGAGGCGGGCAGTTGCCATCCTGACGGGATGGAGGAAGCAGAAGACCGGTTGAGCCTGCCCCGGCCCCGCTGGGCGAATGCCGAGATCGCCGTCTGGGGCGGTGACAGCGAGGACGATCTCGCCCTTGCAGGCGGCTATCTGCGAGTGGCTGAGACCGCCGCCCGACACTGGGTCGCCCATGGCCCGGACGACCTGCTGCCCCTCCCAATCCTCTACAACTACCGGCACAGCATCGAGCTGTCGCTGAAGTGGCTGATCCGCAAGGCCGCCCAGTGCGCGCTGCGCGAGGGCTACACAGGAGAAGAAGACCTTAGCCCCGACCAGTTGGACAAGCGTCTGCGCACGCACAACATCAGAAGACTGGCGGACTGCCTCAACCGGTACCTGGCCCTGTTGGACCTGCCCAAGGTGGAACAGCGCATCGACCCGGAGTCCTGGAGTCAGCTGAGCTGGCTGGACAGCGAGGATGCGACGGGGGAGACCTACCGGTACGCCGTGGTCGGCCACGGCGCCGACCGGGCTCCCGCCCGGCCCGTGCAGCAGAACGTCAACTTCTATGAGCAGGTGAACGAGCTGCACAAGCTCGCGCACCTGCTGTGGGGCGGTTACTCGTCTCATCTCGGTGAGTACGAGAACTGGCAGATCGAGTACATGGAGGCCATGGACACGGCCGGCTACTGAAGCGGTGCGTGCCGTCGTTACGGTGTCGGCTTCTTGTGGCGGTTGAGGAGCTCGGTGAAGAAGTCGGAAATGAGCTGCGGGCTGTCGGGCCGGGTGAGTTCCCAGCCGCCGAAGCGGTAGATCTCATAGCCGGCCAGCCGCAGGCGGCGGTCCTCGGCGACCATCTCCGAGTACAGCTTGGGCGAGGCGGTGTAGGTGGTGCGGCCGTCCGGCCCGGTGGGGTTCTTGATGCCGTAGTGATGGGCGCCGTCGACCTCGATCACGATGCGGGAGCGGTCGGGGGCCAGCAGCAGGAAGTCCATCCGCTCGCGGTGCAGGGCCCCGCTGCGTCCGCCGCTCTTGCGGGTGTAGGGGTCGTAGTGCAGGTAGACCTGCGGAATGAGGGCGGGCAGGTCGAACCCGTTGGGTTCGGCGTAGCGGGCGCAGTACGTGCGCAGAACCGTCTGCTCCGGCAGGGAATCCAGTGAGCGGTACAGCCGCCTGTACAGCGCATCGGCGGCCTCTGGCTCCGCGGCGTCTGGCATGTGGTGCGTCTGCCACCAGGTGACCATCTGTCGCCAGGTCAGGCCCTGTAGCGGCAGCGGGTCCTTATACACGAGGCAGTTCTCGGCGTTCCGGACGATCTCCACCTCGTTGCTCACCGCGTCCCGCAACACGATCTGCGGCTTCGGGCCCACGGCCGCGAAGATGAGGTTCTTGAAAGTGCCACGGGGGCCGTTCTTGAAACGCTGCTCGTACTCGGCCTCCTGCAGGTCCTCCAAGGCCTGGCGGGTCGGCCCCAGCAGCTCTTCGATGCACTCGCGGCGCGCCTGCCATCCGCCGCCCCCGGACATGTCGTTCTTGCGCCAGTACTCGTAGAAGCCGCTGTGATGACGGAACGGCAGCTGCGGCGGCTCCAGGCCCAAGCGCTCAAGGACCGCCCGGTGCGCTTTGACGGCGAGGACGACTTCCTCGTCATTCATCCGTTCGTCGTGGCGTGTGCCCCTGGCGACAAAGTCCTCATGCAGCAGTCGGGTCAGGGCCACGGCTACGTCCAGGTCCGGGTGGGCCGGCAGGGGACCGAACCGCAGGGACTCCATCAGCTCGACATCCAGCTCCCACAGCTGGCACACCCATTCGCCCGGCCTGTGGTCAGGCCAGTCCGCGTGCTCATCGGGCCTGCCGCGGAAGAAGTCATCTGTCTGCATGCTCGCGCATCCCCCTGCCCCACAGCGCTGTCGGAAGGAATTGTCGCTGGTGTCACTGACAAACGGGAGCTGTACGCAACCGGTGAACAGGGTGGTGACAGCGAGGCGGCCGCTCCGGCGCCTACGTGAAAAGGCCGACGACCTCCCGGACGGCGTCCCGGGCGGTGCGGCCGACGCCGATGAGGGTGGCGGAGGCCGGGCCGGTCCAGTCGCCGTAGCCGAGCAGGTGCAGCCGCGGCTCGCCCAGGGCACGTGTGCCGTCAGTGGGGATGCGGCCGCGCGGCCCGCGCAAATCCAGCGGAGCGAGGTGAGGCAGGGCTGGACGGAAGCCGGTGCACCAGATGACCGCATCAGCGCCTATCCCGCTGCCGTCGGCCCACCGGACGCCGTCGGTGGTGAGGTGGGTGAACATGGGCCTCGCCTGCAGGCGTCCGGCGTCGCGGGCGGCGCGGACAGGCGGCACGGCCACGATGTCGCCGAGCGAAGCCACCCCGCCGGTGTCGTCGCGGCCGGCGTCGAGAGCGCGGCGGCGGGCGGTGGCGACATCGAACAGGGCGCGGCCGTCGATGTCGTCCGGAAGGAACCGCGGTGGGCGCGGGGTCACCCAGGTCACTTCGGCACGTCCGTCCAAGGTGAGATCGGCTGCGATCTGGGCGCCGGAGTTGCCACCGCCGACCACGATGACGCGCTGCCCGGCGAAGTCGGCAGGGGAGCGGTAGTTCACTGTGTGCAGCTGCCGCCCGGCGAAGACGGATCGGCCGGGGACGGCGGGGAGAAAGGGCCGCGACCACGTGCCGGTTGCGCTGATGACCGCCTGAGTCCGCCAGGTGCCGGAGTCCGCCTCGACCAGGAGCCTCTCGCCGTCGCGGCGTACGGCCTGCACAGGGGTGCCGCGCTGGACGGGCAGGTCGTAGCGCTTCTCGTAGTCGGTGAGGTAGTCCACCACGTGCCTGGCGTCCGGGTAGGACTCGCCGGGCTGGGCGGGCATGAGCCGTCCGGGCAGTGAGGAGTGCTCGGCCGGGGAGAACAGGTGCAGGGAGTCCCACATGTGCTGCCAGGACCCGCCCGGAGCCGCCCCCGCGTCCAGGATCACGAAGTCGAGGCCCTGGCGGCGCAGGTGGTAGCCGGCGGCGAGTCCTGCCTGGCCGCCGCCGACCACCACCACATCCGTGTGTTGCGTCACGGGGCCGTCGTCACCGCGCCCGGGGCGAACTTCCTTCGCCAGGCGAGCGCGACGTAGACCAGGCCGATCAGGACCGGGACTTCGATGAGCGGGCCGACGACGCCGGACAGGGCTTGGCCGGAGGTGACGCCGAAGGTGGCGATGGCGACCGCGATGGCCAGCTCGAAGTTGTTGCCCGCCGCGGTGAAGGCGAGGGTGGCGGTGCGGTCGTAGGCCAGGCCCAGGCCCTTGCCGAGCAGGAAGGTGCCGAAGAACATGACCGCGAAGTACACCAGCAGCGGCAGCGCGATCCGGGCGACATCCAGCGGCTGGGAGGTGATCGTCTTCCCCTGGAGGGCGAAGAGGATGACGATCGTGAACAGCAGCCCGTACAGCGCCCACGGGCCGATCTTCGGCAGGAACTTCGCCTCGTAGTCGGCGCGGCCCAGCTTCTGCTCGCCGATGCGGCGGGTCAGGAAGCCGGCCAGCAGCGGGATGCCGAGGAAGATGACGACGTTCAGCGCGATGTGCCAGACGGACACGTCCAGGCCCTGGCCGTCGCCGAGGTTCATCCAGCGCGGCAGCAGGTCGAGGTAGAACCAGCCCAGCAGGCCGAACGCGAGGACCTGGAAGACGCTGTTGAGGGCGACCAGGACAGCCGCGGCCTCGCGGTCGCCGCAGGCGAGGTCGTTCCAGATGATGACCATGGCGATGCAGCGGGCCAGGCCGACGATGATCAGGCCGGTGCGGTACTCGGGCAGGTCCGGCAGGAAGATCCACGCCAGGGCGAACATCACCGCGGGGCCGACGATCCAGTTGATGACCAGCGAGGAGACCATCAGCTTCTTGTCGCCGGTGACGCGGTCGAGCCGGTCGTAGCGGACCTTCGCCAGCACCGGGTACATCATCACGAGCAGGCCGAGCGCGATCGGCAGGGAGATTCCGCCGATCTCGATCTTCGCGAGCGCGTCGTTCATGCCCGGGATGATCCGGCCCAGGCCCAGGCCGACGGCCATGGCGAGCAGGATCCAGACCGCGAGGTAGCGGTCGAGGGTGGAGAGCTTCTTGACGATCGAGTCGTCCCCACCGCCAGTCGGAGCGGGGGCGGTGGTGGGCTCGGTGGAGGTCACGGGCAGGCCCTCTTGTTCTCGGCGGCGGTGCGGGCGGAGGCGGCGAGCTCGGCGAACTGCTCGGACAGGCCGGCCAGGACCTCGGGCTTGAGCTTGTAGTAGGTGAAGCGGCCGCACGGCTCGGTCTCCACGATCCCGGCCTCGCGCAGCACCTTCATGTGGTTGGACAGGTTGGTCTGCTTGGCTCCGGTCTCCTCGACCAGGTGCGTCGTGCACAGCGTCTCGCGCGCCAGCAGGGTCACGATCCGAAGGCGGAGCGGATCGCCCAGCACCCGGATCACATCAGGATCGACTGAAGTCAGCATGCACTGATACTGTCACATCATCGCCCGCTGATACCAGCGGGGCTGAAGTCATTGGCGGCTGGGTTCCGCCATGCGACGAGAGAGAACGATCACCATGGCCGACAAGCCGTCCGTCCTGTTCGTCTGTGTCCACAACGCCGGCCGCTCCCAGATGGCCGCCGCCTGGCTGACCCACCTGGCCGGCGACCGCGTCGAGGTCCGCTCCGCCGGCTCCAACCCCGGCGACCAGGTCAACCCGGCCGCCGTCGAGGCCATGGTCGAGGTCGGCATCGACATCTCCGCCGAGGTCCCGAAGATCCTCACTGTGGACGCGGTGAAGGAGTCGGACGTGTGCATCACCATGGGCTGCGGCGACACCTGCCCCGTCTTCCCCGGCAAGCGCTACCTCGACTGGAAGCTGGACGACCCGGCTGGCCAGGGCGTCGAGGCCGTCCGCCCGATCCGCGACGAGATCAAGACCCTGGTGGAGGGCCTGATCGCCGAGATCGCCCCGGCGAAGTCGGAGGCGACGGCGTGAGCGAGATACGCGAGGTTGTCATCATCGGCTCCGGCCCCGCCGGATACACCGCCGCGCTCTACACCGCCCGCGCCCAGCTGCAGCCCCTGCTGTTCAGTAGCTCCATCTTCGTCGGGGGCTCGCTCACCACGACCACCGAGGTGGAGAACTTCCCCGGCTTCCCCGACGGCGTCGACGGCCCGGTCCTGATGGAGAACATGCGGGCCCAGGCCGAGAAGTTCGGCGCCGAGATGATCGACGACGACATCGTCGAGGTCGACCTCACCGGCGACATCAAGCTCCTCACCGACTCCGCGGGCACCGTGCACCGTGCGAAGACGGTGATCATCGCCACCGGCTCCGGCTACCGCAAGCTCGGCCTGCCGAAGGAGGACGAGCTGTCCGGTCGCGGGGTGTCCTGGTGCGCGACCTGCGACGGATTCTTCTTCCGTGACCGCGACATCGTCGTGGTCGGCGGCGGCGACACCGCCATGGAGGAAGCCACCTTCCTCACCCGCTTCGCACGCTCGGTCACCGTCGTCCACCGCCGCTCCACGCTGCGGGCCTCAAAGGTCATGCAGGACCGGGCGTTCGCCGACGACAAGATCTCCTTCGCGTTCGACAGCGAGATCGCCGAGATCAAGGAGACGAACGGCATGCTCGATGGCGTCGTTCTGCGCGACGTCTTCACCGGCGCCACGCGCGACCTGGACGTGACGGGCCTGTTCATCGCGATCGGCCACGACCCCCGAACCGAGCTGTTCACCGGCCAGCTCGAGCTGGACAGCGAGGGCTACATCCAGGTGGCCGCCCCGTCGACGCGTACGAGCCTGCCCGGGGTGTTCGCGGCCGGCGACGTCGTGGACCACACCTACCGCCAGGCCATCACCGCTGCCGGAACAGGCGCGGCCGCGGCCCTGGACGCCGAGCGCTACCTCGCCGCCCGCGGCACGTCCGAGACAGAGCCGGAGCCCGCTGCCGTCCCGGCCTGATCGGTACTCGCAGGCGGGGTCGTCCGGAAGCTCCGGGCGGCCCCGCCGCTGTCGTTCCCGCCCCCGGACTCACCGGGGAAGCTGGGAGGTCTTCTCCGGGTGGGCCACGCCGACGTAGTGCATGGCGGTCTTCTCCGTGATGCCGAACAGGCGCATCAGCTTCAGCGGATCGCCGGTCTCGAATGCCTCGTTCAGGATCCGGTCCTGTCGTAGGCCGTCCAGCGTGAATCCCTTGGGCAGGTGCCGGTGCAGCATGGTCATGCTGACCGGCGGGTGGTCGGGGTCGAGTGCGGTGCGCTGGCTGACGAGCAGGTGGGGGTTGGTCGAGGCGGGCCAGCGGCGGTGGCGGTAGGTGAGCCACTCGGCGGCGAGGCCGTGGGTGAACTCCTCGATGTAGAGGGTGTGGCGCAGCAGGCCGCGGCGGGCTTCGAGGGTGCCGTGGGCGAGGTTGAGGTCGCAGGTGAGCAGCGTGGGCATCTCGTGGCCGGGCAGGGCGTGGACGGCGGTCAGGGCGACGATGAGCCGGCCGAGCGGGGTTGTGGCGCGGTCGAGGAGAGTGGCCAGGAGGTCCGAGGGCACGGACTTCGGGATGCCCTTGAGGTCGCCGACGGGGAGATTGCGGGTGGGGTCGCGGAAGATGACGCGTTCTTGGCGCAGGGCCTTGAACAGGTTGCGCAGGCTGATGGCGAGCTGGCGGCGGGCGCTCCCGGTGAGTTCGTCGACAGCGGTGGTGGCGTGGTCGCTGGTGATCTGCCGCAGTGTCGTGATGCCGCTGCGGGTCCAGGCGGTGAGGACCGGCTGGAGTGAGGTGAGGTAGCGGCGGATGCCGTCGTAGCTGCGGGCCTCATGTTCCCGCCGGCCCTGGCCGCGCAGGACCGTGACCCACAGACTCACCTCGTCGGCGACGGTCGGCGGCAGCGTGGCGATGGTGGCCTCGACCCATACCTGGTCCGCGTCTCGGTGCAGCTCGGGGTCCTCGACCAGCAGGCCCCGGGCGGCGAGGAACTGGCAGACCCGCTTGGCCGCGAGGTTGGGGTCGAGCAGAGCGAGGTCGTGGACGTCGCGCTCCTGGAAGGGGGTCTCGGCGCCGAGCCAGTACACCAGGATCGTCAGGGTGCGGATGTCCTTGCGGTAGGCGGGGTCCTGCCGGCCGCGGCGCAGCCGGTCCAGTTCCTCGGTCAGCGCACGGGCCTCGCTGGTCAACGGCAGGTCCCGGTAGCTGCGGCGGCGTAGGCGGGCCATGACCGGCGACCAGTTGCGCCGCATCCCGAAGAGCGGCTTCTGCCCGCGGGCGGCATGCAGGGCGGACACCGCCTCGTCCTCGCCTTCCGCCGGTGCGGGTTCGGCGACCGGGATCAACTGGGCCTGGCCGGGAACCCCGCGCGGAAGGTCGATGACCAGCTGGGTGGCCCGCACCGCGGTCAGGGCCGAGTCGTCCAGGTGCCGGTAGAGGCGACAGGTGCGGCACCGGTCGCCGCGCAGCGGCAGCTCGTCCCGCCGGCACCGGACGCACCGGCCCGCAGGGTGCAGCTCGCGCCAGTGACGGCACGGATCACAGCGCAAGCCCCGCTTGCCGGCGGCCATCCAGGCATCGCAGTCGCGGCATGATCGCGCCACGGACGGCGGCAACGGCGCCGGGGCGGTGATGTAGGTGGTGGTGGGCTGGTTGGTAGTGGAGAACCGCATAGGCTCTGGCGCCGGGTCGAGCAAGCCGGCCCGCAGCAGGACCAGGCGCACCGCGTCCCCATTGGACGGCAGATCCCGCAGCATCGGCTCCGGCAGCCGAACGGCGCCCTCGGCCTCCCGCACGGCCAGCGCGAGACGGACCATCTCGGCGATCTTGTGCTGCCAGCCCACGGACATGCCGTGCTCGGCTGCCATCGCCTCGATCACCGGGCGGCATTCCCCCCATCCGACTACCGGCCGACCGACGATTGCGCTGACCGTGGCGTCGGTCAATGCCCTGGGCACCGTGAACAGCGCAAGCTGGCCGCACATCTGCGCCTGCAACACTGGCGGCCCGGCCGGGGCAGCGCGCTGCTTCCGGAGCTTGATCCACCACCCCTGCCCTACCTTGAGCCCGTTCTTCGTTCGCCGGCGCAGCGGCCGGGCGTCCGCCGACCGGTCGCCGTACATCCCGCCGACGATGAGCTGGACCGGCCGCGGTCGCGCCTCCTCCAGACCCAGGGCCCACTCGGCGTCGTCCTCTGCCCGGATCGCCATCAGGCACGGCTTGCACAGCCCGTCCGTGTTCAGGTGCGCCTCGTGCTGGCACCGCGGGCACACCCCGACCTCGGGGTACCGCCTCGCCCAGGGCCGGCACCCGTCGCACACCCGGTTCCAGTGCACCACCAGCCATCCCAGACACACCGGGCAGCTCCGTGCCCGCCCCTCTCCACGCCCCACTGCCACCTGCCGGCCGTTCAGTTCGGCGGGAGCGAGCGCGGCCCGGCACCCCGACGGCTGCGCGGCACCGGCCGGAGCGGGCCCGCCGCCGGCTGCTCCTCGGCGCCGACCGCGCGCTGGCCGGACTCTGGCGCCGCCTGGGCGTCGGCGAGCGGCTCGGCCTGGAGAAGGTCGGCGACCGTGCAGTTCAGCGCGGCGCACATCTTGTCCAGGTCCTCCAGGCGCACGGTGACCGGGGTCCCGCCCCACAGCGCGGCCACCTTGCTCAGCGACGGGTTGAACCCCACCTGCTGGAAGGCGGCCAGCACCTCGGTCGGCCGCCACAGGTCCCGTTGCGCGGCCACCATCCGAAGGTTCCACTTCACCGTAGGTTCCCCTTGTCCATCACCAGTCGTTGAGCCGCCCGGGAGCTCGCGGTCAGGTTCGCGTGCTCAGGGTCGGCGTGAGCAGTCGCCATGTACCGAAGTGTCGTGGTTGCCCAGTCGTGTCCGAGGACCTTCTGCACTTCCCACAACGTCATCCCACGCTCGTAGTTGTGGGTCGCGCAGGCGTGACGCAGCAGGTGCGGGAAGAGGTCGGTGACCGGGCCGGTCAGGTAGTTCGCGGCCGCCGTGTGCAGCGCCTTGCGGAACGTGGACGGCACGATCGTCGGCGCGATCGGCAGGTTCAGCGAGGCGACGGCGGTCGGCTTGCGTTCCGAGGGCCACAGCGGCGCCCGCGGGTGTTCGATGTCGTCGCCGAACTCGCCGCGGATCTCCTCGATGTACCACCACAGCAGGGCCCGGCCCTCTTGGAACATGTACGCCTCGCGCGGCCGTGGCCCCGAGCCGTGGGCGCCCTTGCCCAGTACGACGAACCGGCCCCACTGCCCGTGCTCCCAGTGCAGGTCGCCCATGCACACGCCGCACAGCTCCGCGGCGCGGACGCCGGAGAGGTAGGCGACCTTGGTCATCACGTAGTCGCGGCAGGCGACCAGGTACTTCCGGGCGTTGGGCAGGTCCTCGCGCCACCGGCCTAGGAAGTCGCGCATCGCCGTCTGCGACGGCGGGATCCGCAGGCCGAAGTCCCCGCGGTGTCGGGGCCGGTTGAACGGGTCGATCGGCGACTCGACGGTGGCGCCGAAGCGCCGCATGATCTCGCCGGCGTATCGCTGCTCGAGGAACGCGAAGTACGCGTCGATCTTGTTGATCTTTCCGCGCAGCGTCGATGGTGCCCGCTTGCCCGGCCCGGCGAAGTAGCGGTCGACCTCACGCGGGGAAAGTTGCCACGGCACGGTGCCGTAGTACTCGCAGACCTCGACCACGGGCTTGAGCAGGCCGTCGAGTGTCGTCGGCGCCAGACCGGCCGCGTCCCGGGCCCACTGGTACTCCGAGAGCGTGTCGAGGAAGAAGCTCTCCTCGTCGACGGCGGACATGCGGGCCTGCCGGCGGCGCTGCAAGGTGACGACGTCCGCCAACCCCGATTCCACCGAGACCGCGGCCGGGTCCACCACCGCGCTGGCGTCCGCACTCGGACGCACCAGCGTCAGCACGCGACTTTCGGAATCTGACACGAACCAGGAAATTACAGGGGTTACTCGCAGAATCTGCGAGTTACTGCCGAGATCTCACACCAACGTGTGAACGTGGCCGACGGCGCGTCCTGCCTGCTGAAATGCAGCTTCGGAGGCCCAGGCAGGGGCAGGGGAACCCGCGCGTACTCCACTATGGAGGACTGAGCCGTCAGGCAGCATGGTCAGGCGCCGCGGTCGCGTCTTGCCCAGGTAATCCATCCCTTTGGCCTGGTAGATCGTCCCGTGATGGCCAGGAAAGATCACCTCGGGTCCGTGGGCGGTGAGGCGCGTCCTGGGCTCGGGGTCGCTGTGCGCGACGATCCCCCGGACGCCTCGGGCGGCCGCCAGTCGGAATACGCGCGCCTGCGCCCACGTCTCCGCGTTCGCCGGTACCTCGTCGAGCAGCACCAGCCGGTTCAACTCCAGCGACTCCTCGTACGGGACCAGCCGGTCGAACACTGAGGTGAGCACGGCGACCTGTGTCGGGATACCCAGGGTGAGCACCCCCACCAGTCGGCCTGCCGGCGGAGCGGCGACGTCGATGAGGCCGTAGGCGAAGCGGACGGCGGGCCTTATCTTCATCGTGATCTTTCCAACAGCCACATCAGCCACATGCATGCTGAACTGGCCAGATCATCGGTATCCAAGGGGTGTTCGGCATCACAGGCACGTTCGTCACGTCGTTCCGCGCAGAGCGGGCGACGCTGACCAAGGACAAGACAGGGTGGGTGATCGTCGGAACCGACGACTACGCCCTCCACCGTGAAGGCTCGCTGTTCCTCGCCGGACTGCGAGACGCCGGCCGGGCCTACAACACAGAGAGGACGTACGCCGGGCGGGCAGCGCTGTACCTGTCGTACTGCGCCTTCCACCGCCTGGAGTGGGCCCAGATCACCGTGTGGCAGCTCGCACGGTTCCTGCACTGGCTGGTGGAGGAACCGCTCCCATCGAGAGCCCGCGGCGGAGGCGGGCAGGAACGATTCCGCGACGAGAACACCGCGAATGCGATCGTGGGCACCGTCTGCGAGTTCCTGAGCTTCGGCGTTCGCATGCAGTGGGTCGACGCTGAACTCGCCGGGCAGCTGACCGAGCCCCGCTACCTGCGGTATCTACCGAAGGGCTTCAACCCAGGCGAGAACGACCAGCACCGCACGGTCCGCTCGCGAATACTCAAGCTCCGGGGCGTCGACTCGGGGATCGAGTGGCTAACGGTCGAGCAGATCGCCCGACTGATCGACGCGACCCGGCACGCGCGGGACCGCTTCCTGGTGCTCCTGCTGTGGTGCACCGGAATGAGGATCGGCGAGGCGCTCGGACTGCGCCGCGAGGACATGCACCTCCTGGCCGACTCGCAGGCGTTCGGCTGCCAGGTCAAGGGCCCCCACGTGCACGTACGGCGCCGCCTGAACAGCAACGGCGCGTGGGCGAAGTCGCGGAAGCCGCGCGCCATCCCGGTCACCAGCGAGCTCGGCATCTGCTACGCCGACTACCTCCACGAACGCTCGGCCGTCTCGCAGGCCGACTTCACCGAGCAGGTGCTGGTCAACCTCTTCCGCGAGCCATTCGGACAGGCGATGACGTACTCCGGCGTCAAGGGGCTCTTCGACCGACTCGCCCGGCGGGCGGACCTGATCGCCCGGCCCCACATGATCCGTCACAGCGCCGCCACCGAGTGGATCCGCCAAGGCAACGACCGGTCAGTGGTCTCCGACCTCCTCGGGCACATGTCCGAGTCGTCCATGGCCCCGTACGTCCACGTCGACGAGGGATCCCGACGGGCCGCGGTCGAGCGCGCGGACGCCCGACGCCGGGAGATGCCGCGATGACCATCGAACTGGCGGCCACCGTTGCCGAGTCTCGCGTCGTCACCCTGCCCGTAGACCGCGCAGGATGGAGGGCCTGGCTGATCGAGAACACTGAACCGGGGTGGCGGCCGGACGAATGGGATGCGGCGAATTGGCTGTTCACCGGCGATCCGGACAAGGACGAGACCGCGATATGGCGCTGCAACAGCGCCGGCTGCCACGTCGCCGTCCGCGCGACACGGCATCTGTGCCGGTCCTGCTACGAGCAGTTCCTTGAAAGCGGTCTGAGCCGCGAGGAGTTTGCCGAGGTCGGCCGCCGGGCGATGGTTCGCTCCCTGCCCGGCGAACGGCCGCCGTGCTCGGTCGAGCGTGACGGCGTGCGTTGCGCCCTGGAGGCCCAGTCGCGGGGCTCGTGCACCCCGCACTACGTGAAATGGCGCTACCACCTGAAGAGCGGCAAAACGGCACTGGCTCTGGACGCATGGCTCCAGTCCGAGGCCGAGCCGCTCCCGCCGGGCATACCGTGCCTGGTCGGGGCCTGTGCCGGCAGCGCCCATGGCCGGGTGCCGCTGTGCACGTACCACCGTGATCGCTGGCGCCGGCACCGGAACGAGACCGGCATGGAGGGCGCGATCCACGAGGGCCTGGTGGAGTGGGCTGCTGCTCAGCCGCCGTGGCTGACCGGCTTCCAGTTCTCGCTCGTCCCCCTGCCCGAGCTGGTACGCCGCGAGCTGCTCTTCGCCCTGGTGGAACGCGACAAGCAGCGCCCGACCCTCAGCCCGGTCGGGATGCGGCTGATGATCCGAGGACTCGATGGCGTCTCTTCCATCGCCGAGCTCACGGACAAGAGGCTCGGCGACCTCGGCTATCTCGACCGCAACTGCGAGGCCCACTGGAACGACGTCGTGCGCCTCGTGCGGGGAGCTTTCGACCGCTTCCGGGGCATCGACCCGCTGGACCGGCCCGTCTGGGAGCTCGGCGATCTCGGCCTGCGCTCACGCACCCGATCCGGTGTCCGCGTGTCCTCCCGCCGCCTGGACGTCACACAGATCCGACAGGAGTGGCTGCGCCGCCTTCTCGCCGATTGGGTCAAGGAGACCACCCCCGACAACGACGACTTCCGGCGCACCTTCGAGGGCTGCTTGTCGGCCTCGCGGGCCCTGTCTTCGCGGCCCGGCGGCGGGCATGACCCCGGCGCGCTGAAGGTCACGGACATGGACGCGGTCGTCGCCGCCATCCGTGACCGGAAACGCCAGGACGGCACCGCCACCCTCTCCTACGGGTCCCGCGCCGAGCTCCTCGCACACTTCTGCCAGCTGCTCGACTTCGGACGGCGCCTTCAGATCCTCGACCACGTCGCCTCCGTCTTCGCCCGCCACCCGCACCACAAGATCCCCTACGAGGACTCCGCCGAGGACATGGCCGGCAAGGCCATCCCGGAGTATGTCGTCGCTCAGCTCGACGCCCACGTCCACCTGATCGGCGAAGACTTCGCCTACGCGGACATGGCGCCCGACGTGGTCAAGGCCATGTTGCGCACCATTTACATCCTGCTGCGCGACACCGGCCGCCGCCCCTGGGAAGTGCGCTGGCTCCGGATGGACTGCCTCGAAGCACAGGACAAGCCCACCACTCCATGAGTCGTGAAGCCTCCTACGACGCCCGAGCCGCTGTTGGCGCTGTCCGAGAAAGTGCTGGCAGTGCCGCCAACGGTCGAGGACTGGTCAGAGCCGCTGGGAATGAAGCTGCTCTCGTACGCGGGTGTGCTGACGGCCGGGTTGTACTGGGTCTGGGAGCCGCCGACAGCGTTGGAGGTGGCCGCCTGGTTGGCGTAGTTGGTGCCGAGGGAGCCGGAGTTCGTGAACTGCTGGCCGAAGCTGGTCGCAGTGCCGCCCTGAAACTCGCTATCGGACGTGCTTGTGGTTCCGTCGGAGGTCCCCTGCTGGGTGCTGCGGCCCCAGCTCGTCGCGTCGTACGGGACATCGGTGTCAGCATGAGCCGCGTTCACTGCGACACCCATCAGGCCACTGGCCAGCAGCACCGCGCCGGCGACGGTTCGAGATCGCATCGACAACTCCTCGCAGAAGGTGATCTTCGGCCGGTCTAACGACCCTGCTGAGAACGGGTTCCTCGTTGGTATGTGCGTAGCCAGCCTGGGGCAGCAGAGGCCGCAAAGGCACAACTTCCGGCTCGAAGTCTGCGTTGATCAGGCGACCGGGGCGATCTCACGCCCCCGCCTGAATGGAAACGAGCCCATGCGTATCCACTTGCGGCACGTGGCAACTACAGCTCTGCTGCTGGCAGCTACGGCCGTGACCTCTACCGCTCATGCGGCCGATGTCGATGACCTCCTGGCCCTGAGCGGTAGCAGGTTGAACGGGCCCCTCGACCAGGTCGCGGGGGGAAAGCTTCGGCTGCCCGCCGCTCTCCCTGAGGAGTTCCTCAAGCAGAACGGCCTCGACATGGCACAGGCCCGGAAGAACGAGGCTTTGGGCGCGCAGCTCATCGGTCTGCTCAACACCCTGCCGAACCAACGGCCAATCGGCGTGCTCTAATCGGGCCCGCTGATAAACGGTGCAGGTCGTCGTCGAGCCGGTGGTGCAGCAGCAGGATCTCGGTGTGGGCGATGTCGGCCAGTTGGTGAAGCAAGGTGCGGATCGCCGAGTCGTCGCCGACGCACTCGGCCGCCACAATGTGCTCCACCAGCCGGGTGGCCTCGGCGGGTACGGCTGCCGGGCGGGGCCCAATTATGGCCGTCCCGCCCGGCAGCAGCGTGGAGTGCGGCTCGAACGGGGCTGATGGCCGTCACCGGTTCTATGCTCCTTCTCCAGCGCGTCACCTCCTCGGCACCGAGCGCTGCGTGGGGGGCTCGATGACAACGCCGAACCCGTACAGCCCGGTCTCCAGCGTCGTCAACGGTCGCCGCCGGGGCCCGCTTGAGGGCGAGCGCGGCGGCGCCGCGGGTGGTGGTCTCCTCGCGAGGCGTAGCGTGGTCATCGGCGTGGACAGCTCTATCTCGTCGGATGCCAGGCACGCGTCCGCCAGGGTGCGATCGACTCCCGCTCGACGTGGGCTCCGTCATCGGCGGTGAGCCGTGCGGCATAGGGGAGCAGCCGAGCCTGGTATTCATCTCGTCCGCCCGGTGCACGCGGTCGAGCTCGGCGGCGTGATCCACGACAAGTGCGGTGGAAGGCCACAAGGCGTCGGCCGGTCCCGTCACAGGCGGTGAGCCTCCGGGCGCGTGACGCGACAGGCCGCAAGACCCCGGTGACTCCATCAAGTCGGGCCCCGGGGATGTGGCAGATTCCCCGGGGCCCGTGGATCTCAACTGGTCAGCGCCACGTTTGTCGGACG
This sequence comes from Streptomyces sp. XM83C, assembly GCF_023072675.1. Taxonomy (GTDB): domain Bacteria; phylum Actinomycetota; class Actinomycetes; order Streptomycetales; family Streptomycetaceae; genus Streptomyces; species Streptomyces thermocoprophilus. Next base: position 1,934 of record NZ_JALLGL010000080.1, on the reverse strand, counting down.
TCGCGCTGGGCGCCAGGACCACCGTCGTGGTCCTGCCCGTCGCTGGCCCTGATTCAGGCGAACGCCTGTGGCGTGTACCAGAGCTTGTTGGCGCCACCGGCTCCGCGGTAGAAGGCGTGCAGCAGGCCGCGGTGGTCGGCCAGCGCGCTGGGCACGTGGACGCTGCCGCCCAGGGACTGGAAGGCGCTGTAGGTGTCGGCGTTCTCACCCGTCTGGGCGGCGACCCACAGGGCCTGGTCGGTGCCGACGACGAACACGTTGAGCCGGCCGTCCTGGCCGAGCGCGGCGGTGGGGCGGTGCTTGATGCCGCCGCCCAGGGTGACGGAGGTGTCGAAGGACTGGTAGTCGATGCCCTGCCCGACCCGCCACGCGGCGCCGTCGGAGCCGCGGTAGAAGATCTGCACCCGGCCCGCGGCGTCGACCGCGGCCGTCGGCCAGTCGGTCACGCCGGTCGTCTGCTCCTGGAAGGAGGTGAAGTCGGCGGAGTTCTCCGACTTCTGCTGCGCCGTCCACAGCCCGTCGTCGCTCCCCCGCACCGCGACGACAATCCGCCCGGAGCCGTCCAGGGCGATGGCCGGCTGCTCCTTGATGCTGCCGTTGATCGAGGCGGGGGCGAAGTACTGCTCGTAGAAGATGCCCTGGTTGCGGGTGTACCAGACGGCGTCATCGGTGCCGCGGTAGAAGGCGTGCAGGCGTCCGTCGGCGCCGCGGACGGCGACCGGGTCACCGGCGGCGTTGGTGGCCAGCTGCCTCGGCGCGGCGAAGCCGCTGTTGAGGGTCTTCTGGTCGATGACCTCCAGCTTGCCGTCCGGGGTGCGGTAGAACACGCGGATCTTGCCGTCCCGGCCCAGGACCGGCGCGGGGACGCCGGCGATGACGGCACCGGCGTGCTTGGTCCACTCACCCCAGTCGTAGGCACGGGTCTGCCAGCGGCTCCACAGCCCGCCGTCCGAGCCGCGCGCGAAGACCTCCAGGCGGTTGTCGGCGTTCAGCACCGGCACCGGCTCGCTCGACAGCGTGCCTTGCAGGTCGACACCCTTGGCCCACACGGTGCCCACAGTCGTGGATACAGCCACACGAACTCCCTCGGTTCACGCCGCCGGCCACGGACACGCACTGATGGGGCCGGTCCGGGCCGGACGGCACTGACAACGAGCGACAGCAAAGCGGAACCGAGTGACTACTGAAAGCGACTGCCATGGGGTTCTGGTCAACCGTAGGCAGCTCGTTTACGCGGCATATCCACCGGGCAATCCACGGCGTGTCGCCACGCATCGCCCCGGCAGGCTCACCCGCAGGTACGTCAGCTTGTCTCCACATGTTTGTCGGCCTGCCCGGCGAATGGCCGAATCGGCCGCCGATCGGCCCGCGGACCACCACCCACCAGGGTGAATCGTCGCAGGCAGAGGTTGACGCCACCGCCCCGACGCCGGTCGGGGGCGGTGTCGTGCGCCGTCTCGCGTGCCCTTCGCTGCCGTCGTGGCGCCGGCGGGAAGGGTTCAGCTGGTGGGCGGCGGCTGGACGAAGACGACGGAGTCAGGCAAGGTCCGGGGCTGAGCGCTGGGTGCGCCGTCCTGCGCAGGAGCCTGGGTGACGAACGAGATGACCGGGGCGATGCGGGCATAAGACGTCGTTTCTGATGGCGTGATCGCTCGTTGGGCCGTGCATGACGGATCTGGTGGAGCGGTTGGTGCCGGACGAGTTGTGGGTGCTGTTTCGGCGGGTGGTGCCGCCGACGGAGGTCATACGCCCGCAGGGCGGCGGGCGACGTCGGGCCGGTGACCGTGAATGCCTGGCGGCGATCATTTTCGTGGCCACCTCGGGCTGCACGTGGCGGCAGTTGCCACCGGTGTTCGGGCCGGCCTGGCCCACGGTCTACCGGCGCTTCGCCCAGTGGAGCCGGGACCGAGTCTGGGCCAGGCTGCACCGCGTCA
>NZ_JALLGL010000720.1 GCF_023072675.1 Streptomyces sp. XM83C | reverse complement strand
CGCGTTCGTCGTGGACGTCTTCTCCCGGGCGATCGTCGGCTGGTCCGCAGCCACCAGCAAGCGGGCCAAGCTCGTCCTCGACGCCCTCGACATGGCCCTGTGGCGGCGCGACCGTGCTGGGACTCCCGCTGGACCGGGGCTGGTTCATCATTCGGATGCGGGGAGTCAGTACACGTCTTTCGCGTTCACCGCGCACCTCCTCGAGGCCGGCATCGACGCCTC
>NZ_JALLGL010000719.1 GCF_023072675.1 Streptomyces sp. XM83C | reverse complement strand
GCGGGAATGGCTTCGCGAGCGTCGCATCCGTCACCGCATCGCCCGCAAAGGCATCGAGTCGTCCACGCGGCTCGGCCGACACCGCTGGGTCGTTGAGAGAACGGTCTCCTGGCTGGCCGGATGCCGAAGGCTGCACCGCCGTTACGAGCGAAAGGCCGAGCACTTCCTGGCCTTCGTCGGCATCGCCGCAGCCCTCATCGGCTACCGCCGACTCACCAACTGAAAC
>NZ_JALLGL010000718.1 GCF_023072675.1 Streptomyces sp. XM83C | reverse complement strand
ACGAGTTGTGGGTGCTGTTCCGGCGGGTGGTCCCTCCGACGGAGGTCATACGCCCGCAGGGCGGCGGGCGACGTCGGGCCGGTGACCGTGAATGCCTGGCAGCGATCATCTTCGTGGCCACCTCGGGTTGCACCTGGCGGCAGCTGCCGCCAGTGTTCGGGCCGGCCTGGCCCACGGTCTACCGGCGCTTCGCCCAGTGGAGCCGGGACCGGGTGTGGGCCAGACTGCACCGGGT
>NZ_JALLGL010000717.1 GCF_023072675.1 Streptomyces sp. XM83C | reverse complement strand
ACGAGTTGTGGGTGCTGTTCCGGCGGGTGGTCCCTCCGACGGAGGTCATACGCCCGCAGGGCGGCGGGCGACGTCGGGCCGGTGACCGTGAATGCCTGGCAGCGATCATCTTCGTGGCCACCTCGGGCTGCACGTGGCGGCAGTTGCCACCGGTGTTCGGGCCGGCCTGGCCCACGGTCTACCGGCGCTTCGCCCAGTGGAGCCGGGACCGAGTCTGGGCCAGGCTGCACCGCGTCA
>NZ_JALLGL010000716.1 GCF_023072675.1 Streptomyces sp. XM83C | reverse complement strand
CCGTGATCCTCCGGTCGCTGATGATCGCTGCACGAGACACATTCCCCACCACACGACCATGATCGACGATCGGGAACTCGACGCCTCACCGCCTACCGTGCACGAGCTCGTAAGGGCTGTCCCGTAACTGTTGGTCACGGGTGAGATGATCTTGCTGTGTCTGGTGTGATCACGGCGTCGGAGCCCTCCTGGATAGCCCCGTTCACCGGGCTGAGCCCGCGCCAGTTCGGCAAGCTG
>NZ_JALLGL010000715.1 GCF_023072675.1 Streptomyces sp. XM83C | reverse complement strand
CTGGCTGGGCGGCTGCCGCCGTTTGCACCGCCGCTACGAACGCAAGGTCGAGCACTTCCTGGCCTTCACCGCCATCGCCTGCAGCCTCATCTGCTACCGCAGACTCGCCAAATGAGACGACGTCTTAGACCGTGTCCTATGTGGTGAGGCGTCGTTGAACCCGTCATGGGGCGGGGTACGTGGAGTTGGATTGTTCCGGACGGGTTGTGGGAGATCGCGAAACCGCTGATCCCGCCGTCGAAG
>NZ_JALLGL010000714.1 GCF_023072675.1 Streptomyces sp. XM83C | reverse complement strand
TACACCGCACCACCGTCACCCGGTGGGTGCGCGAGGTCGTCGGCCTGCTGGCCGCCCGCGCCCCCAGACTGGACCGCGCGCTGAAGAAGATCGCCCGAAAGGGTGGCGGGGTGGTGCTGCTGGACGGCTCCCTGATACGGACCCGGCGGCGCACCGGGGCCGAGAACCGGAAGAACTATTCCGGCAAGCACAAATGCCACGGTCTGCTGGTGATCGCGCTCACCGACGACCGGGGCCGACTGCTGT
>NZ_JALLGL010000713.1 GCF_023072675.1 Streptomyces sp. XM83C | reverse complement strand
AAGAACCGGTGCACCGCCTTCCATGGCGGGTAGTCGGCAGGCAGCGCGGGCCACTTCACGCCGTTGTCCACCACGTAGCGGATCGCGTCGAGTATGTCCCGGTGGCAGTACTCCTCCGGCCGGCCGCCCCGGCCCTCGGCCCACGCGGGCTTCGGGATCATCTCGCGGACCGCGGCCCACTCCGCGTCCCTCATGTCGGTCGGATAGCAGTGCCCGCCGGACGGATTGTCCGCGGCGTTGCCGTACT
>NZ_JALLGL010000712.1 GCF_023072675.1 Streptomyces sp. XM83C | reverse complement strand
ATGGGTGTTGGCGGCCGAGACGCCGACGAGGAGGGGCAGTCCGTTCGCGTCCGACAGGACGTGCATCTTGGAACCCGGCTTGCCCCGGTCCACGGGGCTCGGACCTGTGTGTTCGCCCCCTTTTTAGAGGTCGTCTCATTTGGAATGCTGGGTAGTCTGCACCGTGTGGTGATGGTCGAGCGCATGGTGCCGGACGAGTTGTGGGAGCTGTTCCAGCGGGTGGTCCCACCTGCTCCATCACGGCCGCA
>NZ_JALLGL010000711.1 GCF_023072675.1 Streptomyces sp. XM83C | reverse complement strand
GGCTGGGCGGCTGCCGCCGTTTGCACCGCCGCTACGAACGCAAGGTCGAGCACTTCCTGGCCTTCACCGCCATCGCCTGCAGCCTCATCTGCTACCGCAGACTCGCCAAATGAGACGACGTCTAAGACCGTGTCCTATGTGGTGAGGCGGATGAGGCGCTTGTAGCAGCACAGGGCTGCGGCGAGTCCGAGAAAGGCCAGGTAGTTGCGGGGGTTGCGTTCGTAGCGAGGGCTGAGTCGGTGGTAGCC
>NZ_JALLGL010000007.1 GCF_023072675.1 Streptomyces sp. XM83C | reverse complement strand
GTGCGGTCCCACGGCCGGGGGCGGGCGGTCTCACGGCCGGGGTGCGCGGCCGATCAGCGAGTGCAGCCCGGACCGTACGGCCGGGACGCGGCCGGAGAGGCGGCGCATCGCGGGATACACCCGCCAGGTCTTCAGCCGGAACGTCACATCCGTGTCGATGGACGTGATGTCCACACGCGGCACGGCGAACCTCCCGGCCCCCTCGTGCACGGCGAACGCCACCCGGAACCCCGCCTCCGCGACCGCCCGCCGCGCCGCCGCGTCATGGTCGCCGTACGGATAGGCGTACGCGAGAGGACGGCGGCCCGTCAGCCCGGCCAGCACCCGTGCCGCCTCCGTCACGTTCAGCGCGAGCGTCCGCGCGTCCACGCCCGGCAGCCGGGGGTGGTCCCAGCCGTGGCACTCGACGTCCAGGCCCGCCGCCGCCAGCTCCCGCACCCCGTCGGCGTCCACCAGCGGCTCGTCGGGCATCTCCGGCATCCAGCGGGACCGCCCGCCGAGCAGCCCGCTGAGCACGAACACCGTGGCGGGCACCCCCAGCTCCCGCAGCACCGGCAGCCCCTCCTCCAGGAACGGCTGATAGCCGTCGTCGAACGTCACCAGCACACTGCGCCGCGGCCCATCGCCGCGCAGGTACTCCGTCAGCGTCAGCGGGCGCCAGCCGCGCTCCAGCAGCGAACCGAGCTGCCGGCGCAGCGTGTCCGGCGGTACGAACAGATTGTGCGGATCGTGCGCCGCCGTACGGACGCCGACCGCGTGATACATCAGCACCGGCGGACGGTGCAGCGTCGTCCGCGCACCGTCCGGGGCCGGCGCCCGCCTCACGACCGCCCCCGGGACCTGCGGTCCAGGTAGCCGACGGCGTACGCGACCCATCCGGCGACCAGCAGGGCCGCCGCCACCGCCAGGGTGCGCAGCAGCGGACGGGACGGCTGCACCTCGGCCGAGCCCGCCGCGGCCGGGCCGGTGACCGACGCCGACACGAACCGGTCGTCCGCCGCGTCGCGCGCCACGATCGCCCCGATGGTGTTCGCGGCCCGCGCGGCCTCGTCACGCTGGGACAGCGACACCTTGATGGTGAGGTTGCTGGTGTCGGACGGCTGCGCCACCGACAGCGCGTCGTGCAGCTCGTCCGACGACAGCGACGTGGCCCGCGCCGCCTGGTCGACCGTGGGCGTGGAGCCCGCCACCACCGCGTATTTCTGCGCCACCAGACGGATCGCGGCGGCGTCGACGTTCAGCTGGGTACGCGGCGAGAACGACACCGTGCAGGTGGCCACGTAGCGGGTCGGCAGCAGTTCGATCACGAGCAGCCCGATGCCGAGCACCAGCAGCCCCGACACCAGCGCCGCGATGATCCGCCGGCGACGGCTCGGGTGGCCCCGGCCGTCCCGGGCGTCCCGCGCGCCCGCCTGCCCGTCGCGTACCCCGACGTGACCGTCCGGGGCTCTGACCTGTTCGTCCGGGGCCCCGGCCCGTTCGTCCCGGGTCCTGCGGCGGGCGGCGGGCCGCACATACGTCGTCGTCGGTGTGTCCTTGTTCATGTCGACCGTCCCACACTCGGGTCACCGTCCCGGCGCGCCGAACGCACGCGTGCGCACGCGGCGAGCAGACCGATGACCAGCCACGTCATCACCTGAAGGACCGGGTTGCGGAGCGGATAGTCGACCACTCCCTGACCCAGCACGGCGGTCAGAGCGGCGGTCGCCGCCGCCGACACGCTCCGCACCGTCAGCGCGAGCACCGGCGGCTCACGCGCCCCGCCCTCACCGGGCGGCCGATCCGGCATCCGCCGGTTCCGCAACGCCTCCCACGCGCCGACACCCATGACGGCGGCGAGCAGCGTCAGCCCCAGCACCCCCTGCTCGGCACCCAGACCGAGGAACAGGTTGTGCGCGTGATCCCAGCCGCGTGCCGGAGTGACCGTCGCCCCCTGGTTCGCGGCGGCGGGGAACGCGTCCGGCCCGGTGCCCAGCACGGGATGCCCGACCAGCTGGTCGATCGCCTCACCCCACAGCGCCGGCCGTTCGTCGTACGGATTGCTGCGCCAGCTCACGATGGACTCCAGCCGCTCGGTGACGATGTTCCGAGCGGCCAGTTGCGGCCGGGTCGCCACATAGCCCACGACGGCGGCGAGACCGAGCGTCACCGACACCATCAGCGGGCGCCGTGCCTCCGGCAGCAGCACCGCCAGCACGACCAGCCCCAGCCCGGCGCCGAACCACGCCCCCCGGGACAGGCTCAGCACGAGCGCGGCCAGCGCCAGCGCCGCACACACCCCGGTGAGCACGGCCAGAGGCGCACGTCGCCGACGGGCCGCCAGCACGCTGACGCCGACGCTGAAACACAGCACGATCGCCGCGGCCATACCGAGCTGGTTGGGCTGCGTGAAAATGCCCCTGGGCCGGTTCACGACCAGCGTCGCGTCGTAGTCGGCCCGCAGATCCGACACCGACGTCAGCGCCGTCGCGCACAGCACGGCACCGCCGACGCTCACCGACACGGCCAGCATCAGCAGATCGTCGACGTCGACCGTCGCCATGACGATCGCCACGACGAGGGCCAGCCCGATCAGATAGTTGGCGTCCTGCCGCAGCGAGCTGGGGACGTCGAAGCTGGTCAGGGTGGACAGCAGCGCCGACACCACGAGCGCGGCGAGCAGCGCGGCGATCGGCGACCAGCCGAGCCGCTGCCCGTGACCGCGCACCCGCGCCGTCACGACCACCACCACGGCCGCCGCGATGAGCACCTTCGACAGATGCGTCGACAGCGGCACCTCGACGTTGCCGGTCATGGGGATCAACGCGACCGCGCTGACGGCGAGGACCGGCCGCTGCACGGCAGCCACCGTCAGCCACACCAGCACGGGCACGCCCAGCAGGACCGCCAGGCCCAGCGGCATGCTCCGCCCGGACACCCACAGCCCGGCAGCGGTCGCCACCATCGCCGTGCCCACGCCGAGCGCGGTGTGCCGGTCGAGCACCATGGCCCGCGTCATCGTTCTCCGCCCCCGTCACCGGAGCGCGGCAGCGGACGCCGGCCTGAACGGCCGGTGCCCGGCGGGAAGTCGCCCATTCCGGTGCCGTACGAGGGCCGCGTGCCGCCGGCCGTCGGCCGCGGCCCGTCCGGCCGCACGTCCTCGGCGTCGCCGCCGGCCCGCGACCGCCGGCCCGCGCCCGCACGCTCCACCAGGCCGCGCAGCACCCCCGCCGCCCACGCCACGTCGAGCGCCCTGACCGCGCCCGGCACCAGCGGCAGCACCCGCGGGTCACCCCGGCGGGCCGCCCTGGCCCACGGCAGCGACAGCCGGGCGACGGCCACGACGCCCGGCACCCACAGCACCCGGCGCGCAGGCCGGGCCCGGACCGCACCGGCCGCCGAGCCCGCCTCGCGCCGCCCGCGCACCGGCGGGGCCGTGACGACCGTGGCGGCCACCGCCCGCACCGCCCAGCCGACCAGCCGGCGACGGTCCGCCTCGCGCGCCACGTCCCGGCCCTCCCGGAACGCGGCGGCCACCGCGTGCCGCAACGGGGCCCGCAGCTCCCGCCGCACCTCGGCCGCGCCCACCACCGCACACCGGTGACCGGCCCGAGCCGCCGAACCCGCGAAGGACACGTCCGAGCACGGTGTGCCCCCGGCACCACAGCACCACCGCGTACGGCGCGAACACGACGGCCATCATGCTGACGCCCTGTTCGGTGAAGCGCCGCACACGCGCGGGATCCGGGTCGGCGGCCATCAGCGGGAACACGGTCCGCGCCGTGACGAAGCTGACGAACAGCGTGGTCTCCAGCAGCCGGTACACGGCGGCGTAGATGCCGACCTCGCGGTCCCCGGCGAACCAGGCGATCATCAGCGTGTCCACACGGAACAGCACCATCAGCACCAGCGACGCCACACCGATGACCCACGTGCCCCGGTTCAGCTCCACCAGCCGCGCCCGGGACACGGCACGCCAGTCCGGTGCGAAACCCGTGCGGCGCATCAACAGCGCCGCCAGCAGCGGCCCCACGACGGTACCGGCGCAGAACGCGACCGCCAGACCGGTCAGCCCGGTGCCGCCGAACAGCGCCAGCAGCGCGAGCGCGGCCGTCAGCTGCCGCTGCACCAGGTGGATGACCGCCAGCACGCGCTGCCGTTGCAGTGCCGCTGCCGCCGCCCGGTAGGCCTCCGTGTACGTGTCCATCAGCACGGCCGCGACGATGAGCAGCCCCGCCGCCGTGCCCTGGTCGCCGGAGAGGGACGTACGCCCCCACAGCCCGGCGATCACCGCGAAGACCAGCACGATGAGCAGGGTGCGCATCGCCAGCAGCCCGGCGAGGAGTGCCCGCAGCCGGTCCGGGCGTGCGCTGGCCCGCTGGATGACGGTGATGTCGTACCCCCACTGCGGCACCACCGCCGCGAGGGTGCCGATCGCCAGCGCGTAGGAGAACGCGCCGAAGTCGACCACGCCGAGCATGCGGGCGGCGCCCACGGTCAGCACCAGCATGGAGACCTTGCCGAGGATCTCGGCCACGCCGAGCGTCATCGCGGTCCGCGCGGTGTGCTCCGGCCGGACCGGCAGCACCCCGCGGCCGGAGGGACCGCCGGATTCCTCGTCGCGCGCGGACATCAGCGCCACACCCGGGCGCCCCGGCCGAAACGGGCGGCGTACCGGAGACGAGCGGCGCGCGGGAAAAGGACGGCGTGCGGGAAACGGACGGCGTTCGGGAAACCGGCGACGGCCGGACCGGACCCGGCCGGCGAACGGACCGCGGCCCGACCGCAGTCCGCGCCGCGAGACGGTACGACCGCCGCCGAACGGACGCCCACCACCCGACCGCCCCCGGCCGGAAGCGGAACGGGCAGGCGGCAACGCCGTGCCCCCGCGCCGCTGTTCACGCGCACCCGGGACGGGCACCCCTAGCCGCTCCGAAGCGGCGGGGGAGCAGCAGATCGCGACCGGCTCGTGCAGCATGTGATGGCTTCGGCGAAGGTCCCCGATTCCGTACAGGCTCCATGCTTGCTCATCCGCCCCACCCCTGCCAGCCGGGCCGGATCACCCGCCGTGCGGCGCGGCGATCGCGTCGCGCAGCGCCCCGAAGGCGGGTTTCGCCGTTCCGTCGTACCGGCGCAGGCCGAAGAAGTTCTCCGGTGTGGACCGGTCGGTGCCCTGGTCGCGTTCGGTGTACCAGATCAGCGTCCGCACCAGCGGTGTGCGGCGCGCGGTGCGCACCGCCTCCGCCGCGATCTGGGCCTGCCGCCCCTCCGTCACATGCGTGGGCTCCTCGCCCGCCGGCGTGGTCCGCCCGTCCGACGCCGGGCCGGGGCCGTTCGTCGGTGCGCCGAACTCGGTGATCCACACCGGTGTGTCCGCCGCGTCGTGCGCCGTCAGCAGCCGGCGCAGGCTGTCGCGGGTGCGGTCGATCCTCGCCCAGTCCAGCGCCGGGCCCGTCGCCGTGCCGGGCAGGGCGGGGTACGTGTACGGGTGGTAGCCGACGGCGTCGACGGACCGGCCGCCGCCCCGCGCGAGGACGGCCGCGAGGAAGTCCGGCGCCGAGATGTCACGGCCGGAGGTGTCGGGGGCGGCGAGCCCGCCGAGGACGACACCGGCCGACGGGTCGGCCCGCCGCACGGCCCGGCTCGTCGCCCGCAGCAGCGTGGTGTACGCGGCGGGATCGGGGGCCGGCTGCCAGAACACGGGAATGTTCGGCTCGTTCCACACCTCCCAGCGGTGGACGTCCCGAGGCGCGTACCGGCGTGCCGCCGCCCCCGCGAACGCGGCGAACGCCTCCGGGTCGGCGGGCGCGCACTTGTCCGTGCCGCAGCCCGCGGGGCGCGCCCACGGCGGGGTGTACGCGAGCACCGGGAGCACGTCCAGTCCCCGTTCCTCGGCGGCGCCGACGACCCGGTCGAACTTCCACCACAGGAAGTCGCCGTGCGGAACGGGCTGGATGTCCGCCCACGACAGGTCGGCCCGCACCCATCGCGCGCCGACCGTGACGGCGTCGTCGAGGGCGGCGGAGAGTTCCCGGTCCGACATCCACACCAGGCGGTTGCCGTACGCGATGCCGAACTCCACACCGGGCGCGGACCGTGAGGGAGCACAGGCCGTGGCCGTCAACGCCCAGGTGAGCCACACGAGCAGCGCCGCCCACGTGGCCGCACCACGGTGTCCGCGCCGGATCCGGGCCACGCCTCCAGCCTAGGTCCTGTCCGACGGTTCCCGTCCGCCACGGACAGCACCCCGGAGCCTCCGGCGGGGGGCGGCTTCGGCGCACCGGGTGCCCGGCCCGTGACGGGCGTATGGTGGAAAGCGGCACAGTGCATGACGGCGTGGTCCCCATCATGAGTTCTCCCATCGAGGATTACGCCCTTCTCAGCGACCTGGAGACCGCCGCGATGGTCGGCCGGGACGGGTCCGTCGACTGGCTCTGCATGCCCCGATTCGACTCCCCGGCCTGCCTCGCCGCCCTGCTGGGCACACGCGACAACGGGCTGTGGCGGATCGCCCCCGCCGGCGCCGGCCGCTGCACACGCCGCGCCTACCGGCCCGACACGCTCGTACTGGACTCCGAGTGGGAGACCGGCGGCGGGGCGGTCCGGGTCACCGACTTCATGCCGCCGCGCGCCCAGTTCCCCTGCCTGATCCGTGTCGTCGAGGGCCTGCGCGGCGCGGTCCCCGTCCGCAGCGAACTGCGGCTGCGTTTCCACCAGGGGCGTGTCGTTCCCTGGATCCGCGACACCGGGCCCGGAGTGCTCGCCGTCGCCGGACCCGACGCCGTGTGGCTCAGCACCGACACGCCCGTGCCGGACACCGGCGGGCCCGTGCCGGGCGGTGACGACGGCTCCACCGTGCTGGACTTCACCGTCCACGCCGGACAGCGCCTCGCACTGACCCTCGCGTGGTCGCCGTCGCATCTGCCCCGCCCGCCGGCCGCGCTGGACGTGCCCGCCGAGACGGCGCTGAAGGAGACCTGCGGCTTCTGGCGGTCCTGGACCGCCCAGTGCCGTTACACGGGCCCCTGGCGCGACGCGGTGGTCCGCTCCCTCATCACGCTGAAGGCCCTCACGTACGCCCCCACCGGAGGTATCGTCGCCGCCCCGACGACCTCGCTGCCCGGGCGGATCGGCGGCGACCGCAACTGGGACTACCGCTACTGCTGGCTGCGCGACTCCACCCTCACCCTGTCCTGCCTGCTGCGCAGCGGCTACCGCGAGGAGGCCACCGCCTGGCTGGACTGGCTGCTGCGGGCCATCGCGGGCGACCCCACCGACCTGCAGACGGTGTACGGCGTCGGCGGGCAGCGGCTGCTGCCGGAGAGCGAGGCGCCCTGGCTGCCCGGCTACGAGCAGTCCCGGCCGGTGCGGTTCGGCAACTCGGCGGCCGGCCAGTACCAGCTGGACGTCTACGGCGAGGTGCTGGACACCCTGTGGCTGTCGCTGCGCATGGGCATCCCCATGCCGGCGCGGGTGTGGGGCGTGGTGGAGGCGCTGATGGGTCACCTCGGGCGGCACTGGGCCGACCCCGACCAGGGGCTGTGGCAGACCCGCGGTCCGCGGCAGCAGTTCGTGCACTCCAAGGTGATGGCGTGGGTGGCCGCCGACCGGGCCGTCCGCATGGCCCGGCACCTCGGCCGCGACGGCCCGTCCGGCGCGTGGCGGGCCCTGCGCGACCACATCCACCGGGAGGTCTGCCGGCGGGGCTTCGACCCCGGCCTCGGCGCGTTCGTGCAGTCCTACGGCTCCTCCGTGCTGGACGCGTCGGCGCTGCTGATGCCCGCGCTCGGCTTCCTGCCCGCCCACGACCCGCGCGTCCAGGGCACCGTACGGGCCGCCGCCGCCCTCGACGAGGGAGGGTTCCTGCACCGCTACACGGCCGGAGACGGCGCCCGGGACGGCACGGCAGGCCGGGAAGGGACGTTCGTCTCCTGCTCGCTGTGGTTCGCGGACGCCCTCGCCGCGACCGGCCGCCTCCACGAGGCCCGCGACGTCTTCGAGCGGGTCCTCGCGATCCGCAACGACGTCGGGCTCCTCGCCGAGCAGTGGGACCCGGTCGCCGGCCGCCAACTGGGCAACGCCCCGCAGGAGTTCAGCCACCTCGCCCTGATCGGGACCGCGTTCGCGCTGTCATCAGCACCATCCCGGAGTCCCCGTAGTCCGGCAGCGTCGGATCGGCGTCGATCCGGGTCACCGCGAGCTCCTCGGTCAGCGGCGCGAACACCGCCCTGACCGTGTCCGCGTCCACCGGACAGCCCGGCCAGCGCGAGGCACGGCCGATGCGGTACGTCGGCATGTTCTCCATGAACGCGGCGACCAGCGGCCCGCCGGGCACCACGCATGCCGCGAACACCCGGCACAGCGCCTCGAACTCGGCCCGGTCCTCGGTCACGCTCTCCGCCACGAAATGCATCGACCCCAGCCCGTACGACCCCCCGGGCACGGCCCGTACGTCGCCGTGCACCACCCGCACCGCCGCCAGCGCCCCGGCAGGAGTGGCCGGCACCGCCGGCAGCAGCCGTCGGCACAGCGCGTGGAACGGCCCCCACGCGGCGTCCGGTCCCCGCCGCAACTGCCGCCGCAGATACGCCACATTGGCCGCGCCCGCCTCCACCGCGTCCACACGGCGGCTCACCGCCGCCGCCAGCATGAGCGGATACAGGTTGGGTCCGGCGCCGAACTCCACCGCGCCGGCGACCGAGCCCGGGCGCAGCGTGCGGTAGAACGCGGCGTGATGGGCGATGACCGCCGCGTCGCACGGGTGCAGCACGCGGTAGTTCTCCGCGAGATAGTCCTCGACCGGCCACCGGTCCCAGTCCACGTCGGCGTTGCGGACAGGCGCGGCGGGTACGGCGGCGCGCGGAGGCGGCCGGGCCGCGAGCGGGCGGGGAGGCCGCGCGGGCATGCCGTCGTCACCTCTTCAGCCGCAGCGCGCCGCGCTCGGCGAGCAGGGTCAGCGTGTCGTCGAGCCGGTCGATGTCCTCGTCGGAGTTGAGCGCCGTGATCTGCGCGCGGAAACCCACCCGGTCGCGCGGGACCAGCGGATAGGCCGCGACCGTGACATAGATGCCCCGGTCCCACAGCAGCCGCACCACCTCGTCCAGGTCCCCGTCGTCGGCGAGGGGCAGCTCCACGATCGGGAAGCCCTGCTCGCACGGCGTGTCCAGGCCGAGCGCGTGGACGTGCTCCACGACCCGCAGCGTCTTGCGGTACAGATCGGCGCGGATCTCGTCCCCGCGCCGCTCGTTGACGTCCAGCCCGGCCAGCACCGTCGCCAGCGACGCGGTCGGGGACGGACCCGAGTACAGGTACGGGCCGGCGGCCACCTTCAGCCGGTCCTTCAGCGGGGTGGGCAGCGCGAGGAACGCCAGCAGCGAGGAGTACGCCTTGGAGAAACCGCCCACGAGGACGATCCCGTCGTAGCTCTCCCCGGTGTGCCGTACGACGCTGTTGCCGCGTGAGCCGTACGGGCACGGCTCGCTCTGCGACCGCTCCCCGATGACGCCGAACCCGTGCGTGTCGTCCACGTACAGCGTCGCGCCCCGCTCCCGGCAGACACGCGCCAGCAGCGGCAGATCGGGACTGTTCCCGGTCATGCTGTCCACGCCGTCCAGGCACACCAGCCGCGGCCCCGTGCCGTCCGCCGCGCCCAGCAGGGAGTCCAGCTCGTCGGGCCGGTCGGCGCGGAACCGGGTGAGGGTCGCCCCCCGCGCCCGGGCCGCCACACAGCCGTCGTACACCGTCTTGTGCGCCCGGGCCTCCACGAACACATGGCCCTCGTCGGCCAGGACCGGGATCACCGACGCGTGGATCAGTGTCGCGGTCGGCAGCAGCAGCGTGTCCGGCGCGCCGAGCAGCGCCGTCAGACGCTCCTCGATCTCCGGGTACAGCCGCGGGTTGCCGATCAGCCGCGACCAGCTGGGATGGGTGCCCCAGCGGCGTACCGCGGGCTCGATCGCCGCGATGATCTCCGGGTCCCAGTCGAAGCCGAGATAGTTGCAGGACGCGAAGTCGATCAGCCAGTGGTCGCCGCTGCGGATGTGCCGCCCGCGCACCTCGTCGAGGACCGCGTCGCTCATCGGGCTGGTGCGCCGCAGACGCTCCAGGTCCCGCCAGCGGGGATCGCTCAGGACCGCGGGGAGTTCGGCCGCTGGTGCGTGCATGGTGGTGCTCCCTGTCCGCTCAGCCGTCCGGTGCCGGCCGGGCGTCGTTGCCGTGGTGCAGGACGGCTTCGCTCTGTTCCACGGTCATCGGCCGCGCGAACAGGAAGCCCTGTCCGAACGGGCAGCCGATGTCCGACAGCAGCCGCTTCTGCTCCTGTGTCTCGATGCCCTCGGCGATCACCTTCAGGCCCAGGGTGTCGGCGAGGTGGACGATGCCCTCCACGAGGGCGACCTGCTGCGGGTCCGACGGGATCTCGTCGATGAACGACTTGTCGATCTTCAGGACGTCGATGGGGAAGTCCCGCAGATAGCGCAGTGAGGAGAAACCGGTGCCGAAATCGTCCACGGCGATGCTCACGCCGAGGTCCTTCAGCGCCCGCAGCAGCCCGTCGATCTGCGGCGTGCGCTGCATCAGCACCGACTCGGTGAGTTCCAGCTGAAGCGTGTTCGGGGCGAGCCCGGCCGACTCCACGGCCCGGCACACCTCGTCGAGGAAGCCGTTGTCCCGCCACTGCCGCGCCGAGACGTTGACGCTGATGTACGGCGGCCGTGCGCCGGGCCGCCTGCGTTGCAGGCGGGCGATGTCCGCGGTGGAGTTGCGCAGCACCCAGGAGCCGAGCGCCGATATCCGGCCGGTCTCCTCGGCCAGCGGGATGAACTGTCCCGGCGGCACCGCGTCCTGCCCGAGCCGCGGCCAGCGGGCCAGCGCCTCGAAGCCGACGATCTCGCCCGCGCGGATGTCCACCACCGGCTGGTAGCGCAGCCCGAACTCGTGCCGGGCGAGCGCGGTGTCCAGCCGTACCTGTAGATCGTGGCGGCGCAGCATACGGCTGCGCTGCTGCGGCTGGAAGCGCCGCCACTGCCGTTTGCCGGCGGCCTTCGCGGCGTACAGGGCGAGATCGGCGAGGGTCAGCAGCTCCTCGGCGTCGGTGCTGTCCTGCGCGGTGGCGACGCCCACGCTGGCGGACACGCTCACCGACTCCACCGACAGCTGGAACGGCCGGCTCAGCCGCTGGATGACCTGCGCGGCCAGCAGCTCGGCGTCCAGGGGCTGTTTGGCGTCCTCCATCAGCACCGCGAACTCGTCGCCGCCGAGCCGGGCCGCGGTGTCGCTGCGGCGCAGCGTCGCCGACAGCCGCTCCGCGACCGCGCACAGCAGCCGGTCGCCCATGGAGTGCCCCATCGTATCGTTGACGATCTTGAAGTCGTCGAGGTCGATGAAGAGCAGGCAGGTGATCGTCGACTCGCGCCGGCCGCGCAGCAGGGCGCGTTCGGTCCGCTCCAGCAGCAGCGTCCGGTTGGGCAGCCCCGTCAGCGAGTCGTGGAAGGCCCGCTGGGTCAGCTCGTGTTCGAGCTGGCGCTGCTCGGTGACGTCCCGCAGGGTGACGACGAGCCCGCCGACGGTCGGATCCTTGCGCAGGTCCCGGCAGCGCACGTCCACCTCGATACGGGCTTTGTCGCCCTCCACCCACCAGTGGTCCTGGGCCTCCTGCCGGCCGAGGGAGCGCAGCGTCGTCAGGGTCCGCACCACGCGCGCGCGTTCCTGCGGCGCGACCAGGTCGGGCAGCTGCCGGCCGGTCAGGTCGGCCGTGCCGAACACGGCCTCCGCGGACGGGCTGGCGTAGCGGACGGTGCTGTCGCCGTTGACGATCAGGATGACGTCGGAGGCGTTGTGCACGAGGGTGCGGAAGTACGCCTCGCTCTCCCGGCGGATGATCTGCCGCCGCAGGGCGAGGCGCTCGCTGGCGAGCGCCGCGTGCGAGGCCAGCAGCTCCAGGGAGCCCCGCATCTCGGTGAGGTTCTGTCTGGGGCCCGCGGCCAGCAGGACGCCGTGCAGGGTGCCGTCCGAGGGCTGGGTCAGCGGGCACAGCAGGGCGTGCGGCAGGCCGTCGAGCGGCGCGGCCAGCTCCGGCCCGAGCGCGGGGACGGGGACCAGCAGCGTGGACCGGCGCACGAGGGCGGCCCGGTCGCCGCGGGCGGGGCCGCTCCCGTTGGCCGGGCGGCGCGTCCCGGACAGGGCGGGGGAGCGGGCGAGGCGTTCGTAGAGCCGGTCGGCGTCCCGCGGCGGCAGCAGCCGGTGGGCGTGCGGCACCCTGGGGCCGAAGAGGGCGTCGACGGCCCGGTCGCAGGCCCGCTCGATCTCCTGCGGCCACACGGACGCCACGAGCGGGGAGGCCGCGGCCCGCAGCGCCTGCTCCCGGGCGACGGCCTTGCGGTGGGCCACGACCATCACCGCGAGCCGCAGGATGACCAGCAGGAACAGCACACCGGAGAACACGGCCAGGGCTGTCGCGTCCCGCACCCGGCCCGCGGTCTCCTCGGCGATCAGGACCAGCGGCGGTACGAGCGTGGCGGCCGTCAGCAGCGCCAGTTTCCGCCAGGGCGGCAGCAGCGACTGCGGCGGTGCCGCGACCTCCGTCAGCTCGACCATGGAGGGGTGCAGGGCGGCCAGGCCCCACGCCGCGTAGAAGACGACCCAGCCTGAGTCGCCGAGGGTGCCCACGTGCCAGGCGTCGTGCAACTGCAGGACGCTGTAGGGGATGTCGTTGGCGAGCAGCCCGACCGTGCCCAGCACCAGCAGCCGTACGGACGTGTTGCGGCGGGAGCCCGGGGACGGCGCGAGAAGACGGACCAGCATCGCCAGGACCAGGATGTCGCCCAGCGGATAGGCGACGCTGACGACGCGGTCCTGCCAGGCGAGCCCCTCCTGCCGGGCGAGCGGCTGCATCATGTACACCCACACCGGCAGCGCCAGCCCCGCGGTGATGATCAGCGCGTCGAGCAGGCTCGGCAGGTCACGGTCCGGCCAGCGGTAGCGCACCAGCCCGAACAGCCCCGCGGTCAGCAGCGGGTACATGGCGAGGTAGAACGCGTCCGCCGGTGACGGGAACGGGTTGGACGCGCCGAGGAAGGACTCCTGCACGTTGTACGCGGTGTCCCCGGCGGTCAGGCACACCAGTCCGCCGGCGAGGGCGTACCAGGGCCAGTGACGTGCGGGCCGGTGGAGACGGACCCCGGCGACGACGGCCGCCGCCGCGCTCAGCCCGGTGACGGCCCAGGCAGCCGTACGGGACGGCGTGACGGTCATGTACAGGCCCGTCGAGACCCCGACCACCACGACGAGGACCACCATCAGCCGACGGGCGGCCGGCACCGGCAAGCGCCTCCCCGGATCGAACCACTCCCGGCCGTGCGGGGTGCGACGGCCCGGGCGTGCACGACCGATCGTATGCACGCCCGGGGCGCGGTCGCATCTCGTCGCGCCGCCCACGCCCGCGGCGTCGGGGCCGGCCGGCGGCGGGTGCCGTGCGGGCCGGTGCGGGCGCCCCGGGTCGCCCGGCGCCGGCCCGCGAGCCCCGCACCGCACGACCGTCAGCCCTTCGGGTCGGGCCGGCGGGCGGAGTCCGCGTAGCCCTGCGGGTTGAGCCGCTGGAAACGCCACGCGTCCCGGCAGATGTCCGCGAGGCCACGGCTGGGCCGCCAGCCCCAGGCACGGGCGAGGGCGCCGCAGTCGGGGACGAGTTCGGCCACGTCACCGGGGCGGCGGCCGGTCACCTCGTACGGGATGGGCCGGCCCGACGCGCCGGAGAACTCGGCGACCACGTCGAGGACCGATCTGCCCTCGCCCGTCCCGAGGTTGAACACCTGCATGCCGGGCCCGTCGGCGAGGTGGTCCAGAGCGATGCGGTGGGCCTCGACGGCGTCCATGACGTGCAGGAAGTCCCGCACCGGTGTGCCGTCCGGGGTGGGGTAGTCGGAGCCGAACACCCGCAGCCGGTCGCGCCGGCCCACCGCGACCTGCGCGACGAGGGGCAGGAGGTTCTCCGGCGGGACGCGGGGGTCCTCGCCGAGCAGCCCGCTGGGATGGGCGCCGGCGGGGGTGGGGTGGCGCAGGCACAGCACCGTGCACTCGGGGCAGTTGCGGCATATGTCCGCGAGGATCTGCTCGCAGATCGACTTGGCGAGGGCGTAGGGGGTGGCGGGCCGGACGGGGGTGCTCTCGTCCAGCGGGCCCCGTCCCGCGTCCCCGTAGACGGCGCAGGACGAGGGGTAGACGAGCCGGTGCACACCGTGCTCGTGCATGGTGCTCAGCAGGGCGGTCGTCCCGCCGATGTTGGCGTCGTGGTACTCGGCGGGCATCCGCGCCGACCGGCCGGCCGCCTTGTGCGCGGCAAAGTGCACGACGGCGTCCACGGAGTGGCGGTCGAAGACGGCGGCGAGAGCGCGGCGGTCACGGATGTCCAGCTCGTACACGGCGCCGAGGAAACGTCCGGCGATCCGGGCGACCCGGGCGAACACCTGCGGTGAGCTGTTGCTGTAGTCGTCCACCACGATCACCTCGTAGCCGTGGTCGAGCAGAACGACGCAGGCATGACTGCCGAGAAAACCGGCCCCGCCGGTGACGAGGACGGTCGACGGCGCCCAGGAGGCACCGCCGTGGGCGGTCGCGCTGCGCGTCATGAGGGACGGCTCCCGCGGGCGAATGGACGTCACGCCGTATGTTTACGGTGTATCCGTCCACAGTGCGCCCGTTCCCCCGGCCCGGTCAAGGGCCCCGCGGCCGTCCCCGGCCAGGGACGTACGGCTCTCTACGGCCGGACCAGCAGCCGGAAGTCGAACGCGTACAGCGACGCCCGGTAGATGTGCGTGCCGTACTCCACCGCGCGACCCGTGTCGTCGTACGCCGTGCGCGTCATCGTCAGCAGCGCCGCGCCCGGCGTCTCGTCCAGCAGGGCCGCCTCCCGCTCGGTCGCGCAGCGCGCGCCGATCGTCTGGTGGGCGCTGTGCAGGGTGATCCCGGCCGCGCGCACCATCCGGTACAGGCCGGTCGACTCCAGGCGCGCCCGGTCCAGGTCGAGCAGGGAAGCGGGCAGGTAGTTGCACAGGTGCGCCACCGGCCGGCCGTGGGTGCGGCGCAGCCGCTCCAGGACCGTCACCGGGTCACCCTCCGGCAGGCCGAGCGCGGCTGCCGCCTCGGCGGGGGCCGGTACCGTCTCCAGACGCAGGACGTCGGTGGTGGGGCTCTGCCCGGCGGCCTCCAGATCGTCGTAGAGGCTGCTCAGCTCCAGCGGGCGCCTGACCCGGCTGTGCACGACCTGGGTGCCGACGCCTCGGCGGCGCACCAGCAGCCCCTTGTCGACCAGCGACTGGATCGCCTGACGGACCGTGGGCCGGGACAGCCCGAGCCGGCCCGACAGATCGACCTCGTTGCCGAGGAGGTCGCCGGGGGCGAGGACACCGCCGTCGATCGCCGCCTCCAGCTGCTGGGCGAGCTGGTGGTACAGCGGCACGGGACTGGCCCGGTCCAGTGCGAACCGGACGGAGTCCAGCGCCGGGCGCGCGGCGGTGGTGCGGGTGGTGCGGCCGGATGTCCTCGTCACCGGGGTCCCCCCTTCGGTCCTGTACGGCGATACGGCCCGGGCCGGCCGGTGGGTCCGGGCCCACCGGGGCCGGCCAGGCCCGGGCCTCGCCGAACTTGCGGTCACAGGTGGTGACGGCGGGCCGCCACCTCGCGTTCGTACTGCTCGCGGGCGTCGACGGCCGCCTCCCGGGCGGCGACCTCGGCGACCGGCACGTCCCACCAGGCCTGCGCCGGCGGCGCGGTGGGCGCCGGGTCGGTCTCGACGTACACACAGGTCGGCCGGTCGGAGGCGCGGGCCCGCGCGAGCGCGTCGCGCAGCTCGCCGACCGTCTTGGCGCGCAGCACGTCCATGCCGAGGCTGGCAGCGTTGGCGGCCAGGTCGACCGGGAGCGGCGCGCCGGTGAAGGTGCCGTCGGGGGCGCGGTACCGGTAGGCGGTGCCGAAGCGCTCGCCGCCCACCGACTCCGACAGGCCGCCGATGGAGGCGTAGCCGTGGTTCTGGACCAGGACCATGTTCACGGGCAGGCCCTCCTGGACCGCCGTGACGATCTCCGTGGGCATCATCAGATAGGTGCCGTCGCCGACCAGCGCCCACACCACCTCGTCCGGTGCCGCCTGCTGCACCCCGATCGCGGCGGGGATCTCGTAGCCCATGCAGGAGTAGCCGTACTCCAGGTGGTACTGGCGCGGGGAGCGGGCCCGCCACAGCTTGTGCAGGTCGCCGGGGAGCGAACCGGCCGCGTTGATCACCACGTCCGTGTCGCCGACGACGGCGTCCAGGGCGCCCAGCACCTGCGTCTGCGTCGGCACCGCGCTCGGGTCGTCGGCCCGGTAGGCGGCCTGAACCGCCTCGTCCCACCGGTCCTTGCCGGTGCGGTACTCCGCCTCGTACGCGCCCGCGACCCGGTGGCCCGCGAGGGCCTGCGTCAGTGCCTCCAGGCCGGCACGCGCGTCGCACACGAGGGTGCGCGCGGCGAGCTTGTGCGCGTCGAACGCGGTGATGTTGAGGTTGAGGAAGCGGACGCCGGGGCGCTGGAAGAGCGTGCCGGAGGCGGTGGTGAAGTCGGTGTAGCGGGTGCCGACGCCGATCACCAGGTCGGCGGTGCGGGCGAGGTCGTCGGCGACGGCGGTGCCGGTGTGGCCGATGCCGCCGACGTCGGCCGGGTGGTCGTGGCGCAGGGAGCCCTTGCCGGCCTGGGTGGAGGCGACGGGAATTCCGGTGACGTCGGCGAACGCCCGCAGCGCGTCCTCCGCCTCGCTGTGGTGGACGCCGCCGCCCGCGATCAGCAGGGGCCGCTCGGCCTCCCGGACCGCCCGCACGGCCTCCGTCAGCTCCTGGGGGTCGGGGGCGGGCCGCCGTACCCGCCACACGCGCTCGGCGAAGAACTCCACCGGCCAGTCGTACGCCTCCGCCTGCACGTCCTGCGGCAGGGCGAGGGTGACGGCGCCGGTCTCCGCCGGGTCGCTGAGGACGCGCACCGCGTGCAGGGCGGAGGCGATCAGCGCCTCGGGGCGGGTGATGCGGTCGAAGTAGCGGGAGACCGGGCGGAGGGTGTCGTTGACGGAGACATCGGCCTCCACCGGGTGCTCCAGCTGTTGGAGCAGCGGGTCGGCGGGGTGCGCGGCGAAGTAGTCGCCGGGCAGCAGCAGCACCGGCAGCCGGTTGATCGTGGCGAGGGCGGCGCCGGTGACCAGATTGGTCGCGCCCGGGCCGATGGAGGTGGTGACGGCC
Source organism: Streptomyces sp. XM83C (assembly GCF_023072675.1). Lineage (GTDB taxonomy): Bacteria > Actinomycetota > Actinomycetes > Streptomycetales > Streptomycetaceae > Streptomyces > Streptomyces thermocoprophilus. The sequence continues at coordinate 32,742 of NZ_JALLGL010000007.1, read as the reverse complement.
TGCGCGGAGAGCCGGTTCAGCTGGCGGGCGTGGGCGACCGCCGCGTGCACCATCGCCTGCTCGTTGCGGCCCTGGTGGTACGGCATCACGTCCGCGTACTCGACCAGCGCCTGGCCGAGGCCCGCCACGTTGCCGTGGCCGAAGATGCCCCAGGTGCCGGTGATCAGCCGGTGCCGGGCGCCGTCGCGCTCGGTGTACTGGGCGGCGAGGAACCGCACCAGGGCCTGGGCGGTCGTCAGACGGACGCTGTTCATCGGGACCTCTCGTGGGCGGTGTACAGGGGCAGCCGGGGGTCGACGGGCTGCGCGGGCCAGGTGTCGCGGATCCAGGCGTGACCGGGGTGGTCGCAGATCAGCCAGGCCCGCTCGGCGCCGGGACCGGCCATGACGTTCAGGTAGTACATGTGGTGGCCGGGCACCGCCATCGACGGGCCGTGCCAGCCGTCCGGGATGAGGACCACGTCCCCGTCGCGGACCTCCGCCAGCACGTCGGTGCCGCGACCCCGCCCGGAGGGGGAGACCCGCTGGTAGCCGAGGCCTGGGGTGCCGTCGTGGGCGGCGAACTCGAAGTAGTAGATCTCCTCCAGCACGCTCTCCTCGCCGGGCCGGTCCTCGTCGTGCTTGTGCGGCGGGAACGACGACCAGTTGCCGCCGGGGGTGATCACCTCGACCGCGATCAGCCTGTCGCACTCGAAGACGCCGGCCGCGCCGAAGTTGTTCACCTGCCGGGAGCAGTTCCCGGTGCCGCGCAGCTCCACGGGCACGTCGAAGGCGGGGCCGTAGCGGGCGGGCAGCCGGCGCTCGCAGCGGGCGCCGGTCAGCGCGAACCGGCCGCCGCCGGGGGAGATGACGGTGGCGGCGGCGTCCCGGGGGACGTACACGAAGTCGCTGACGCCGCTGAACACGTCGGGGCGTCCGGCCAGCTCGAAGGTCTGCTCGCCGGTGTCCTCGGCGACGGTGACCGTGCAGCCGCCGGCCAGCGGCAGCACGATCCACTCGCTGCCGGCGGCGTCGAACGTGTGCGTCCCGCCCGGCGGCAGGTCGAGGACCTTCAGGGCGGAGAAACCCCAGCCGGCCCGTTCCGGCGTGATGTCGACGGCGTAGGGGCCGGCGGCCGCCTTGCCCGCCGGCAGGTGATACGTCATCTCGGTGCCTTTCGTGGTCACGGGGCCTCGCGTGCCGGACGGCCGGCGGCCACGGGTCGCCGGCCGCTGTCGCCGCCCCCGGGATGCGCGCCCGGTGATCCGCGCGCGTACTGGGGGTAGACCCAGGTGTAGGCGGCCGACACCACAATGTCAATGGTTTGTACTTACATTCGGACCTGAGTGTGAAATGATGTCATGACAAAGTATTGACAGCGGACGCGGCAAGGACAACGATCCGGTCCCAACGCAACAGCCTTTCCCCTCGTCGCACAGTGAGGTGCAGGAAAGATGGACCGCTCTTCTCACTCCCGCAGACTCGCCCCCGTCGTGGCTCTCGCCGCGGCGGCGGCCCTGACCCTCGCCGGCTGCTCCAGCAGCTCAGGCGGAAAGAAAGCCGAGGAGGGCGGGGACAGCGCCTCTGCCGGCAAGGCCACCACTCCACGGATGACCGTCGCCCTGGTCACCCACCAGTCGCCCGGCGACACCTTCTGGGACATCGTCCGCAAGGGCGCCGAGGCCGCCGCGGCCAAGGACAACGTGAAGCTGATCTACTCGGCCGACCCCAACGCGGGCACCCAGGCCAACCTCGTGCAGAACGCCATCGACCAGAAGGTCGACGGCATCGCCGTCACCCTCGCCAAGCCCGACGCCCTCAAGAGCGTCATCAGCAAGGCGACCGCCGCCGGCATCCCCGTCGTCGGCCTCAACTCCGGCGTCAGCGAATGGAAGCAGCTCGGCCTGCTCGAGTTCTTCGGCCAGGACGAGACCGTCGCCGGCGAGGCCCTCGGCAACAAGCTCAACGACATCGGCGCCAAGAGAGCCGTCTGCGTCATCCACGAACAGGGCAACGTCGGCCTCACCCAGCGCTGCGACGGCGTGAAGAAGACGTTCTCCGGCTCCCTGGAGAACCTCTACGTCAACGGCACCGACATGCCCTCGGTCAAGTCGACCATCACCGCCAAGCTCAGGCAGGACACGAACATCGACCACGTCATCGCGCTCGGCGCGCCCATCGCGCTGACCGCCGCCCAGTCGGTGGACGAGTCCGGCAGCAAGGCCGAGGTGGCCACCTTCGACCTCAACAAGGAGCTGACCGGCGCCATCAGCAAGGGCACCATCGAGTTCGCCGTCGACCAGCAGCCCTACCTCCAGGGCTACCTCGCGATCGACTCGCTGTGGCTCTACAAGAACAACGGCAACTACATGGGCGGCGGCGAGCAGCCGGTGCTGACCGGTCCGGCCTTCGTCGACAAGTCCAACGTCGACCAGATCGACAAGTACGCCGCGAAGGGCACCCGGTGATGAGCATGACCCAGCAGGCTGCGCCGGCGGTGGGCACACCGCCGGCCCCCGGCCGGGACGGCCGCACCCGGCAGCGCTCCCTCGCGCTGCGGCTGCTGGCCCGGCCCGAGGTCGGTGTCTTCCTCGGGGCGGTGGCGGTCCTCGTCTTCTTCCTCATGGCCGCCCCGACGGTGCGCCAGGGCAACTCCATGGCCACCGTCCTCTACCAGTCCTCCACCATCGGCATCATGGCACTGCCGGTCGCCCTGCTGATGATCGGCGGCGAGTTCGACCTGTCCGCCGGCGTCGCCGTCATCACCTCCGCGCTCACCGCGAGCATGCTCAGCTTCCAGCTCACGGTGAACGTGTGGACCGGCGTCGTCGTCGCCCTGATCGTCTCCCTCGGCATCGGCCTGTTCAACGGCTGGATGGTGGTGAGAACCGGGCTGCCCAGCTTCCTCGTCACCCTCGGCACGTTCCTGATCCTCCAGGGCGTCAACCTCGCCGTGACCAAGCTCGTCACCGGCAACGTCGCCACCGACGACATCAGCGACATGGACGGCTTCGACCAGGCGAGAAAGATCTTCGCCTCGTCCTTCGACATCGGCGGCGTCGATGTGAAGATCACCGTCGTGTGGTGGCTGGTCTTCGCCGCGCTGGCCACCTGGGTGCTGCTGCGCACCAAGTACGGCAACTGGATCTTCGCCGTCGGCGGCAACAAGGAATCCGCCCGCGCCGTCGGCGTCCCGGTGAACTTCACCAAGATCACCCTGTTCATGACGGTCGGATTCGGCGCCTGGTTCGTCGGCATGCACAACCTGTTCTCCTTCAACACCGTGCAGTCCGGCGAGGGCGTCGGCCAGGAACTGATCTACATCGCCGCGGCCGTCATCGGCGGCTGCCTCCTCACCGGCGGCTACGGCTCCGCCATCGGCCCGGTCTTCGGCGCGTTCATGTTCGGCATGGTCAACCAGGGCATCGTCTACGCCGGCTGGAACCCCGACTGGTTCAAGGCCTTCCTCGGCGTGATGCTCCTCGGCGCCGTGCTGATCAACCTGTACGTCCAGCGCACCGCGACCCGGAGGTGACCCCGCGATGACCACCGAGAAGACCCACGGCGCGGTCCTGGCGGACACCCCGCCCGCAGGGGACGCCCCCCTCGTCGAACTGCGCGGCGCCGGCAAGTCCTACGGCAACATCCGCGCCCTGCACGGCGTCGACCTCACCGTCCATGCCGGCAAGGTGACCTGCGTCCTCGGCGACAACGGCGCCGGCAAATCCACCCTCATCAAGATCATCTCCGGGCTGCACCAGCACACCGAGGGCGAGTTCCGCGTCGACGGCGAACCCGTGCGGTTCAGCAGCCCCCGCGAGGCCCTCGACCTCGGCATCGCCACCGTCTACCAGGACCTGGCGACGGTGCCCCTGATGCCCGTGTGGCGGAACTTCTTCCTCGGCTCCGAGATGACCAAAGGGCCCTGGCCCGTACGCCGCCTCGACATCGCCCGGATGAAGAGGACCGCCGACGAGGAACTCCGCAACATGGGCATCGTCCTCGACGACCTCGAACAGCCCATCGGCACCCTCTCCGGCGGCCAGCGCCAGTGCGTCGCCATCGCCCGCGCCGTCTACTTCGGCGCCCGCGTCCTCATCCTCGACGAGCCGACCGCCGCGCTCGGCGTCAAACAGTCCGGCGTCGTCCTCAAGTACATCGCCGCCGCCCGCGACCGCGGACTCGGCGTCATCTTCATCACCCACAACCCCCACCACGCCTACATGGTCGGCGACCACTTCAGCGTGCTGCGCCTCGGCACCCTGGAACTGTCCGCGGACCGCAGCGAGGTCAGCCTCGAGGAGCTGACCAACCACATGGCCGGCGGCGCCGAACTCGCCGCGCTCAAGCACGAACTCGCCCAGGTCCGCGGCGTCGACGTCGAGGAGCTGCCCGAGGAGCAGGACCTCACCGCTCCCGCGGCGACCGGCACCGAGGAAGGAACCCCCTGACATGCCCGCTGCCCTCGACCGCATCCGGGTCGGCTCCGCACCCGACTCCTGGGGCGTCTGGTTCGCCGACGACCCGCTCCAGGTGCCCTGGGAACGCTTCCTCGACGAGGTCGCCGAGGCCGGCTACGAATGGATCGAACTGGGCCCGTACGGCTATCTGCCCACCGACCCCGCGCGCCTCGCGGACGAGGTCGGCAAGCGCGGCCTGAAGGTCTCCGCCGGCACCGTCTTCACCGGCCTGCACCGCGGCCCCGCCGTGTGGGAGTCCACCTGGGCCCACGTCAGCCAGGTCGCCGCCCTCACCCAGGCCATGGGCGCCCGCCACCTCGTCGTCATCCCGTCCTTCTGGCGCGACGACAAGACCGCCGAGATCCTGGAGCCGCCCGAGCTGACCGGCGAACAGTGGGCGCACCTCACCAAAGGCATGGAACGCCTCGGGCACGAGGTGAAGGAACGGTACGGGCTCGACATCGTCGTCCACCCGCACGCCGACACCCACCTCGACACCGAGGCCCACGTCGAGCGCTTCCTCGACTCCACCGACTCCGACCTGGTCAACCTCTGCCTCGACACCGGGCACTACGCCTACTGCGGCGGCGACAGCGTCAAGCTGATCGAGACGTACGGCGAGCGCATCGGGTACCTGCACCTCAAGCAGGTCGACCCCGACATCCTCGCCGAAGTCGTGCGCGACGAGGTGCCGTTCGGGCCGGCCGTCGCGCGGGGCGTGATGTGCGAACCGCCGTCCGGGGTGCCGGCGCTGGAGCCCGTGCTGGCGGCGGCGCAGAGGCTGGGGGTGGAGCTGTTCGCCATCGTCGAGCAGGACATGTACCCGTGCGAGGCGGATGCGCCGTTGCCGATCGCGGTACGGACGCGGAAGTTCCTCCGCTCCTGCGGAGCGTGACGCCCTGACGGGGCCGACGGCTCCGCCCCCCGAGCCGCCGGCGGCGCGCGACAGCGCGGCCGGCGGCTCAGCCTCTCGCGCCGGTGGGGCGTGTTCGCGTGTTCGCGCAGTTCCCCGCGCCCCTCTCGGGGTGCGGGGGTTTCGCTGTTCACCGCGGGCCGGTGGGGGCTGGTCGCGCAGTTCCCCGCGCCCCTGGATGCCTGCGGCGGCCTGTGCGGGTGGGTGCGTGGTTGCGGTTGCGCCCACGGGCGGTGCGCGGGTCGGGTGCGCGCCGGGGGTGTCCGTCCTCGGTGCGGCGCTCTGTCTCTCAGATCCTTGCCGGGCGTTCTCGCCGCACGCTGAGGGCGGGCACCCCCCGACACGCCCCCTCCCCGCCGTACGCGGCTGCCGCCCGCCGACGGGTGATGCTCCCCGGCCGACGCAGCGACGAGTGCCGCAGCGGTGAGGCTGGGCGCCGCAACGCACCCAGCTGCGGGCAGTCGTGCCGCAGGGCGCTGGGGTACACCCTCTGGGGGAGGCACCCGTCAGCGCCGGGTGGCGCGGCCCACCTCCGCGCCCGCATCCACACCGGGTGACTCTGTGGCGCGGGGGCGCCGGCCCACCCTCGGGGGCTCCCACCCGCGCCGGGTGCTCGTCTCGCACCGGGGCGCAGGCTCTCCCGCCGAGGCGGGGCCCTGGGCCGTCGGCCCAGGTGAGGGGCGTCAGAGGGGTGCCCTCTGTCGCAGGGGGCGATTCACCACGCGGCGATGTTCACGCGCCGCATCCGTGGTGCCCGCCGCGCCGGCGTGCGGCCGCTCAGCAGGATCAGCCGGGCAGCCCGATGCCGCTGCCCGGCGTACGGCTCCAGCAGCCGCAGCATCGCCGCGTCGTCCGCGTCCCGGTCCCCCGCGAGCACCCACCCCACGATCCCCGGCAGATGCAGATCCCCCACGGTCACCGCGTCCGCGGCCCCATGGCTGCGCTGCACCGTCTCCGCCGACGTCCACGGCCCGATCCCCGGTACGACCTCCAGCCGGGCCTGCGCCGCCTCCGGCGCCATCGCGGCCGTCTCCTCCAGCCGCCCCGCGACCCGCACGGCCCGCAGGATCGTCGAGGCCCGCTTGTCGTCGACCCCGGCCCGGTGCCACTCCCAGGACGGGATCAGCGCCCAGGTCCGCGCCTCCGGCATGACGTACATGCCCTCCGGCGCGGGCCCCGGCGCCGGCTCGCCGTACGCCCGTACCAGCAGCCGCCACGCCCGGTACGCCTCACCCGTCGTGACCTTCTGCTCCAGCACCGACGGGATCAGCGACTCCAGCACCAGCCCGGTCCGCGTCAGCCGCAGCCCCGGCCGCCGGTGCCGGGCGACCGCGAGGACCCGGTGCCGCGGCGCGAACGCCGACGGGTCGTCCGCCGCGCCCAGCAGCTCCGGCATCCGCTCCAGCAGCCACTCCGCCCCCGGCCCCCACGCCTCGCCGCGCACCTCACCGTCGTACGCCGCGACACGCAGCGTGCCCGGGCCCGAGGGGGTGCGGCTGGCCCGCCACACCGAGCCGTCCGGCGTCGCGCGGAACGTCGGGTCGCCGGGGCCGCGCCGCAGCGGGCCGAGCACCAGGCCCAGGTCGAGCGGGCCGTCCGGCACCCAGGTGCGTGCCTTGCCGCGCCCGGCGGGGGCGGGCCGTGCCGCGGGTACGGCGACATGCCCGCCGCGTACGGTCGTGCGCGTGGGTCTCGGGGCGAAGCGTCCGGCCACGGAATGAGGTCCTGGGGGAGGGAGAGGGGGGGAGAGGCGTGCTCTACGAGGGTAGGGGGTCCTGCCGTCCGGGAGGGTCCTGTGCGGTCCTTTCTGCGACTAGGCTCACCGCACCTCGATGAACGCCCCCGCCTCCCGATCCGGGCGCGGGCGGGGTTCGTCCGCCGGGTGGCCGACCGCCACCGCGCCCATCGGGTCCCAGTCGTCCGGCAGGCCCAGCACCTCCCGCACCACGTCCCGGCAGAACATCGTCGACGACACCCACGCCGACCCCAGCCGCTCCGCGGCCAGCGCGACCAGGAAGTTCTGTACACCCGCGCCTGTGGCGACCACGAACATCTCCCGCTCGGCCGCGTCCCGCCGCGGGTCGCCGTAGGTGTGCGAGCCGTCCATGACGAGGCAGGGGACCACCAGGTAGGGGGCGTTGCGCAGGACGTCCCCGCGGCGGACCCGCTTGGCGATGGACTCCTCGCTCTTGCCGTCACGTCTGAGGTCGGCGATCCACGCCTCCCGCATCGCGTCCAGCAGCCGCACGCGCTTGTCGGGCGACTCCAGCAGCACGAACCGCCACGGCGCGGTGTGGTGCGGCGCCGGTGCCGTGACCGCCGCGGCCACCGCCCGGCGTACCGCGCCGGGGTCGACGGGCTCGTCCGTGAAGGAGCGGACCGTACGGCGCTGGGTGACCGCCTGCCGGATCGCCTCGGACGTGCCGAGCCGGAACATGTCGTCGCGGGCGCTGCGGACCAGGGCGCGGGCGCCGTCCGCCTCGCCGTCGGCGACGACGTGCGGCAGGCCGCGTACGACGGCCACCGGGCGGCCCGCCGTCTTGCCCTTGACCAGGTCGCCCGCCGCGGCGAGTTCGTCCGCGGTCGCCACGATCGTCGCGACCAGAGGGTTGCCGTGCGCGTCGGTGCCGCCGCGCAGGTCGTCGAGGACGCGTACGCCCGCCGCGCCGATCGCCACGTCCGTCAGTCCCGAGCGCCAGGGCCGGCCGAAAGTGTCGGTGACCACGACCCCCACGTGGACGCCGAGCGCCTGGCGCAGCCCGTCGCGGATCGCGCGCGCGGACGCGTCCGGGTCCTCCGGCAGCAGCAGCACGGTTCCGGCGGGCGTGTTGGAGGCGTCGACACCGGCGGCGGCCATCACCAGACCGCGTCGGTCCTCGACGATGCGCAGGGTGCCGCGCCGGGCCACCACCCGCACCGTCTCCGCGTCGATGGCCGCCTCCCGGTCGTCGGCCCGGACGGTCCGGCCCTCCGCCTTCGAGACGATCTTCGAGGTGACCAGGACGACGTCCCCGTCGGCCAGTCCCGGTTCGGCGGCGGCGATCAGCTTGGCCAGGTCGTCGCCGGGCTGCACCTCGGGCAGCCCGGGCACGGCCCAGACGCGGTAGCCGTCGGCGGGCGGCGTGCTCATGCCCCTCGTACCTCCTCGGCCAGCGCCAGCGCCTCCCGCGCCATCTGCGCGCTCGCCTCCACGTCCGTCATCATCAGCGGTACGGCACGGCAGCGGATGCCCGCCGCCTCCACCCGCTCGACCGCGGCGGCGTCCACGGTGTCGACGAGCCAGCCGTCCAGCAGCCCGGAGCCGTAGTGCTCGGCGACCGCCGCGGCCGTGGCCTCGACGCCGACCGCGGCGAGGACCTTGTCGGCCATGCCGCGCACGGGCGCGTCCCCGACGATGGGGGACAGGCCCACCACGGGGACCCCCGCGTCGGCGATCGCCTCACGGATGCCGGGCACGGCGAGGATCGTGCCGACCGACACCACGGGGTTGGACGGCGGGAAGAGGATCACGTCCGCGCCGGCGATCGCCTCCAGCACGCCCGGGGCCGGTTTGGCCTGCTCCGCGCCGACCGGGACGACCGCCTCGGCCGGCACCGACGCCCGCAGCTTCACCCAGTACTCCTGGAAGTGGATCGCCTTGCGTTCGCCGTCCACCTCGACCGCGACATGCGTCTCCACCCGGTCGTCGGTCATCGGGATCAGCCGCACTCCCGGCTTCCAGCGGTCGCAGAGCGCCTCGGTGACCGCGCTGAGCGGATAGCCCGCGCCGAGCATCTGCGTCCGCACGATGTGCGTCGCGAAGTCACGGTCGCCGAGCCCGAACCACTCCGGGCCCACGCCGTACGCCGCGAGCTCCTCCTTCAGATGGAACGTCTCGTCGGCACGCCCCCAGCCCTGCTCCTCGTTGATGCCGCCGCCGAGCGTGTACATCACCGTGTCGAGGTCCGGGCAGACCTTCAGCCCGAAGAGGTGGATGTCGTCGCCGGTGTTGCCGATGACCGTGATGTCCGCGTCCGGCACGGCCCGCTTCAGACCGCGCAGGAAACGGGCACCGCCGATGCCGCCTGCCAGAACCACAATGCGCATGCGGCCAGTCTTGCAGGCCGGTCTGACATCGCGTCGGTCAGCCGGGCACCCGCCGGCCGGTCGCTTCTTCGGCCGGCCAGTCCTTCGGCCGGTGTGCCGGTTCGGTGCGGGCAGGGCGCGTGGTCGGGCGGGGCGACACGCGGAGGAACGGCGTGCGGGTCCAAACGGGCGTACGGCGGGCGGGCGCGCGGGACGGGCGTACGAGGTCGGCGGGCGTCCGGCGTCAGCGGTCGTGCGGTCACCGGGCGGGAGGCGTGCAGGTGTTCGGCGCGGTGCCCGTCGTGCGGGGTCCGTCGGGCGCGGTGCGGTGCCCGGCCTGACCGGGGCGTGCGGAGCGGCCCTGCCGTCAGGCCGTGACCCGGTGCGGCTCGGCCGGGGCCTCGCACGTGGGGGCCGTGTGCATCGGCATCTCGGTGAGGCCGGGGAAGTACACGTGCAGGCTGACCGCCGGCTCCAGCGCGTCGTTGACGACCTCGTGCACATAGCCCGGCGCGAACACGCGCTGCGCACCGGCGGCCAACGCGCGCGTGCCGCGTGCGGTGTGCTCGGTGAGGGTGCCGTCCAGGACGGTCAGCACGCCGGAGGAGCGGCCGTGGTCGTGCCGTCCGCTGCCCTGACCGGGCACCCAGGACAGCAGCCACACTTCGTAGCCGGGCCCGGTGCGCAGCCGGTGGTACCAGCGGGTCGTGGCGTCGTAGCGGACGAGACGGGCCCACTGGGAGCGGTCGGCGGCGATGGAACGTGCCAGGCCGGCGAACTCGGCGACGGTGGTGGGGTGCTCGCGCGGCGGCTGGAGCAGGTGCGGGACCTCGAGGATGTCGCCGGCGATCTGGAGGTCGCTGTCGCTGTTCATGGGGGGAGGTGTTCCTCGTGGAGGGCGGTGGACGGTGGGCTGTACCGGCCGCCCGGGTCACGGGCGGTGTGCCCGGTGCGGGCGGATGCACGGGTGTGCGGAGCGGGGGATACAGCGGCCGGTCACAGGTGGACGCGGCGGCAGCCGGAGCGCGGTCGGCTCAACAGCTGGAACAGCGACAACAGCTACAGCGAGCGCGGGCAGCACCGTGGGACCCGGCGGTGCGGGTCGTGGTGAGCGCCAAGTTCGCGAGCATGCCCACAAGGACAGCGGTTCACACCTCCGCTGTCAACTCGGCCCCGGCATGTGGGACGGGTTTCACCTCTTCCGGTGTATCTCGCCGGCGAAAGGTTTGTGCAGCGGTGGACCGGGACACATGCGGCACAAGCCGGGCACGCAAGGCCCGTTGCGATCCCCTGATCCGACTGTGATCCGGTTCGCTTCACCGTGCGCTTCCGGAACGGGATCGAACGCTCGGGCGTCCTTCTCCGTACAGGGTTCCGGCGAGCTCTGTGCGGTCCGGGAGGGCTCCCGGACCCCGTCGCTGTGTCAAGGTTTATGGCGATTTGAACACTTTCCGCATGGCCTTGGTTCCGCAGAGTGAATAAGGGGCCCAATAGCAGATCTCGGCTTGACTCGCCCGGAGCAGCACACTTGTAATTTCACTCGTGTCGTTCAGCCGGAATCGGTAACGGCCGGATCACGGGGACACGAAAGACAGACGAGGGGCGCACATGACCGAGCTGGTGCAGCAACTGCTGGTCGACGACGCGGACGAGGAACTCGGCTGGCAGGAGCGCGCGCTGTGCGCCCAGACCGATCCCGAGTCCTTCTTCCCCGAGAAGGGCGGCTCCACCCGGGAGGCCAAGAAGGTCTGCCTCGCCTGCGAGGTCCGCTCCGAGTGCCTCGAATACGCCCTCGCCAACGACGAACGCTTCGGCATCTGGGGCGGCCTGTCCGAGCGGGAACGCCGCCGGCTCAAGAAGGCCGCAGTCTGAGACGGCCGCCCGCCCGCCGACGGCAACGCCCGACGCGGCCGTCCGGCACGGACGCACAGGACAGGACTCGCGGCAGGGCACACACAGGCGCGCGGCGCGCGCCGGCCGCGCGGAGCACCCCGGAGCGCGGACAGCGCGGCCACAGGTGAGCAAACCGCACAAACACACGTACGCAACGGCCCGTCGGCCGTGGGTTGTCCACAGGCGGCGGGCCGTCGTCATGGGCAGCCGATAGTGTGGTCGCTCGTCCGAGACGCCCCACTGCCCCCGCCGGGCACAGGCGTCCACCGCAGTCCACCGAACCGGGGCCCGTACCTCGATGTCCGTGCACAGCCACACGGCAGCCCGCCAAGACGCCGCTGCCACACCAGAGTTTCCGCGTCATGTGGTGACCGCGGTCCTCGTCTCCCACGACGGCGCCCGCTGGCTGCCCGACGCGCTCGCCGGGCTTCTCGGCCAGGAGCGCCCCGTCCAGTACGTGATGGCCGCCGACACCGGCAGCGCCGACCACTCCGCCCAGCTGGTCACCGACGCCCTCGGCGACGACCACGTCCTGCACCTCGCCCGCCGCACCGGCTTCGGCCAGGCCGTCGAGGAGGCCAACCGCACCGCGCCCGTCCTCACCCCCGAGGAACTGCCGTATCTGAAGCGGCCCAGCGGCTGGGACCCCGTCACCCGCACCTGGCGCGACGACGCCTACGACCTCCCCGAACTGCCCTACGGCGAACCCGTCCAATGGCTGTGGCTGCTGCACGACGACTGCGCCCCCGAACCCGACGCCCTCGCCGAACTGCTGCGCGTCGTCGACCGCGAACTGGAACTCGGCCGCGACGACGTCGCCGTGGTCGGCCCCAAACTGCGCGGCTGGTACGACCGCCGCCAGCTCCTCGAGGTCGGCGTCACCATCGCCCACTCCGGCCGCCGCTGGACCGGCCTGGACCGCCGCGAACAGGACCAGGGCCAGCACGACCACATCAAGCCCGTGCTGTCCGTGTCCACCGCCGGCATGCTGATCCGCCGCGATGTCTTCGAACAGCTCGGCGGCTTCGACCGCCGGCTGCCCCTCATGCGTGACGACGTCGACCTGTGCTGGCGCGTCAACGCCGCGGGCCTGCGCGTCCTCGTCGCCCCCGACGCCGTAGTACGGCACGCCGAGGCCGCCTCCCGCGAACGCCGCACCGTCGACTGCGCCGGCCGCACCACCGCCTCCCCGCACAAGGTCGACAAGGCCGGCGCCGTCTACACCCTCCTCGTCAACACCCGCACCGCCGCCCTGCCCTGGGTGCTGCTGCGCGTCGTCCTCGGCACCCTGCTGCGGACCCTCGCCTACCTCGTCGGCAAGGTCCCCGGCCAGGCCCTCGACGAGATCCGCGGCCTCATGGGCACCCTGCTGCGACCCGAGCGGATCATCGCCGGCCGACGGCAGCGCGGCCGGCCCGTCGCCGACAAGAGCGACCTGCGGCCCCTCTTCCCGCCCCCCGGAGCCACCGTCCGCGCCACCGTCGAACAGGTCGCCGGCAACTTCCTCGGCGGCTCCGACTCCGACACCTCCTCCGCCGGCCGGCACGGCGGCGGCCTCGAATCGGGACCCGGCGGCGACGACGCCGACTACCTGGAGATCGAGCAGTTCGCCCGCCTCAAGCGCATCGCCCGCAAACCCGGGCCGGTGCTCTTCCTGGTGCTGCTGCTCATTTCCTTCGTCGCCTGCCGCAACCTCCTCGGCGACGGCGCCCTCGCCGGCGGCGCCCTGCTGCCCGCGCCCGCCGACGCCTCCGACCTGTGGTCGCGCTACACCGACGCCTGGCATCCCGTCGGCGCCGGCGGCACCCCGTCCGCCCCGCCCTACCTGGCGATCGTCGCCCTGCTCGCCTCGCTGCTGCTCGGCTCCACCGGCCTCGCCGTCACCGTCCTGCTCGTCGCCTCCGTACCGCTGGCCGGGTTCACCGCGTACTTCGCCTCCCGCCCGCTCGTCACCTCACGGCTGCTGCGCGCCTGGGCCGCCGTCGCCTACGCCTTCCTGCCCGCCGCGACCGGCGCCCTCGCCGACGGCCGCATCGGCACCGCCGTCCTCGCCGTGCTGCTCCCGCTCATCGCCCGCGCGGGCATCGCCGCCAGCGGCCTCGCGAGCGGCTCCGGCACCCGCGGCAGCTGGCGCGCCACCTGGGCGTACGCGCTGCTGCTGACCGTCACCACCGCGTTCACGCCGATCGTCTGGCCCATCGCGCTCGTCCTCGGCCTCGGCCTGCTGGTCGTGCGCCGCACCGACATCACCGCCTACGGCCTGCGCTTCCTCGCCCAGCTCGGCACCCCCCTGCTGGTCCTCGCCCCCTGGTCGCTGACGCTGCTGCCGACCGGCTTCTTCACCGAGGCCGGCCTCGACCACGGCGCCTCCACCGCCTCCGCCCTCGACCTGCTCGGCGCCAGCCCCGGCGGCCCCGGCACCGTCGACGGGCTCATGCTCATCGGCATCGTCCTCGCCGCGCTGGCCGCCCTGCTGCGCTCCGAGCGGCAGCCCGCCATCCGCACCGCCTGGGCCGCCGCCCTCGCCGGCCTCGTCTTCGCCGTGCTGTCCAACAGCTCCACCTGGGCCGGCCCCGCCACCCTCGTCTACGGCCTCGCCCTGCTCTGCGCCGCCGTCCTCGGCGCCGACGGCGCACGCGCGCGTGTCGCCGAGCAGAGCTTCGGCTGGCGGCAGCCCGTCGCCGCGCTCATCGCGTTCGCCTCCGCGGCCGGGCCGCTCCTCGTCGCCGTCGGCTGGATGATCGGCGGCGCCGACGGCCCGCTGGAGCGCCGAGACCCGATGCAGGTCCCCGCGTTCGTCGCCGAGGACGGCAACAACCGCGACCAGGCCCGCACCCTCGTCCTCGACAGCGACTCCACCGCCCAGGTCCGCTACACCGTGGTCCGAGGGGCCGGCGTCCGCCTCGGCGACGCCGAACTCGCCGCGGCCCGCGGCGGCAACGCACAACTCGACAAGATCGTCGCCAACCTCGTCGCCGGCTCCGGCGCCGACCAGGCCGACGAACTCGGCAGTTTCGCCGTCCGCTACGTCCTCGTCCACAAGGGCGCCCCCCGGGAGATCACCCGCGTCCTCGACGCCACACCCGGCCTGAAGCGGCTCAGCCAGCAGAACGGCAGCGCCCTGTGGCGCGTCGACCGGCAGATCGCGCGGGCCGTGATCGTCAACGGGACCGGGACCGGTGCCGGGGCAGGGGCCTCGAAGCCCGGGGCCGCCGCTCAGGCGCCGCAGCCCGTCGCCGCCGGGCCCGTGGAGATCCACACCACCGTCCCCGCAGGCCCCGACGGCCGCGTCCTGCGGCTCGCCGACGCCGCCGACGACGGCTGGACCGCCACGCTCGACGGCAAGGCCCTCACCCCCGTCACCCTCGACGGCTGGGCCCAGGGCTTCCGGCTCCCCGCCACCGGCGGGAAGCTCGACGTCGTCCACGACGACCCGCTCGGCCACACCGTCTGGCTGTGGGTCCAGGGCTTCCTCGCCGTCGTCCTCGTCGTGATGGCCCTGCCCGGGCGGCGCCGCGACGTCGACGACGACCTGCCCGAGGAGCCCTTCGTCCCGGCCCAGGCCGTCGCCGGCGAGGGCCGCCGGGCCCGACGCCTGCGCGCCCAGGCGGAGGCGGAGGCCGAGGCGGCAGCCGCCGGTCAGGACGGCCCGGGCACGGACCCGGCGGACCCCGCGGAGGCGCGGGAGGCGCGTGGCGCAGGAGAATCCGAGCCGGCGCCCCACGGGCAGAGCGGCACCGAGGGCCCCGACGCGCCCTATGGGCACAGCGGCGCCGATGGCCCCGACGGGCAGGACGGCCAGGGCGGGGCGTTCAGTCCGTACGGCGACGCCGTGCCGCCCGTCCCGCAGGGCGCCCCCGCCGCCGTGCCGCAGCAGTCCTACGGCCAGTGGGGCACCACGGCCCAGCCCGACGCCGCCCCCTACGCCGGGTACGGCGACGAGCGGTACCAAAGCGGCGAGCAGTACCCGGCCGGCACCGGCTACGACCAGGGCTACGGGGCCGACCCGTACCAGGCCGGCCAGTACGACCCCTACGCCTACAGCGGCACAGGAGCAGCCGCCGGCTACGACCCGGCCGCTTACGGCGCGCCCTACGAGCAGTCGTACGAGCAGAACTACGGCCGGCCGTACGACGAGAACCACGACCCCGCGCAGCCGCACCCCCACGGCCCCGGCAGCGAGCGCCCCGACGGGAGTCAGCAGTGAACCGCAGCACCCTGTCCCTGATCGCCGGTACGGCCGCCCTCGCCGCCGTCACCTCGGTCGCCGCGCTCACCGCGCCGGACGCCGCGTCCGGTTCGGACGGCGCGACCGCCGCCGCCCAGCGGCCCGTGGAACGCACGACGCTGCTCTGCCCGGCGCCCAGCGGCTCGGACCTCGCCGAGACCACGTACACCTCGTTCACGCCCGTCGTCCAGGGCGCGGACAAGGACGGCAAGGCCGAACTCCGGGCCGCGGACGCCGACTCGGGGTCCGGGGCCGGGTCGGGGTCCGGCAAGAGCGACGGCAAGAGCAAGAAGGGCAGCAAGCCCGTCCTCACCCCGAAGGCACCCGGAAGCCCGGCCACCGGTGAGGTCTCCGGCGGCGACGCGCCCGCACTGGTCGGCACCGCCGAAGGCAAGTACGCCCCGGGCTGGACCGTCCAGGAGACCACCGAGGTCTCCGTCGGCACCGGACGCGGCCTCCAGGGCGTCAACTGCACGCCCGCCGACACCGAGTTCTGGTTCCCCGGCGCCAGCACCGCCACCGACCGCACGGACTACGTCCACCTGACCAACCCCGACGACTCCGCCGCCGTCGTCGACATCGAGCTGTACGGCAAGGACGGCGCCTTGCAGACCACCGCAGGCGAGGACATCTCCGTCGCCCCGCACTCCAGCGAGCCGATCCTGCTGTCCACCCTCACCGGCGACAAACAGGACGCCATAACCGTCCACGTCAACGTCCGCAGCGGGCGGGTGGGCGCCGCCGTGCAGGCCCTCGACGACAAGCTCGGCGGCGACTGGCTGGCCGCGTCCACGGACCCGGCCGGCAGCCTCGTCCTGCCCGGCATCCCCAAGGACGCCACGTCCGTCCGGCTCATCGCCTTCACCCCCGGCGCCGACGACGCCGACCTGAAGGTGCGGCTGGCGTCGTCGTCCGGGACGATCACCCCGGCAGGCGGCGAGACCCTGCACGTCAAGAGCAAGATGACCGCCTCCCTCGACCTCGGTGACGTCACTCGCGGCGACGCCGGATCGCTGCTGCTGACGCCCAGCGATCAGTCGGTGCCGGTCGTGGCGGCGCTGCGTGTGGTGCGGGGCAAGGGCTCCCAGCAGGAGACCGCGTTCATCCCGGCCAGCGCGCCGGTGGGGGCGCGGGCCACCGTCGCGGACAACAGCACCAAGGGCACGACGCTGTCGCTGACGGCGCCCACCGCCGCGGCGAAGGTCAAGGTGACCGTGTCCGCCGGCAGCGAGGGCGGGTCGGGCGGCGCCACCCAGACGTACTCGCTGCGCGCCGGGACCACGCAGGACGTGACGTTGCCGTCGCTGACCGGGATCAAGGGCACGTACGCGCTGACCGTCGAGACGGTGTCCGGGGGACCGGTGTACGCGGCGCGGACGCTGGCGGCGGGCGGTGGCTTCACGATCCAGACGCTGCTGGACGATCGCGGGACGGTGGCGGTCCCGCACGCCTCGGAGGACCTCTCGGTCGTCCAGTGACCCCCTCTCCGCGCATCACCTGCGGGCCGGTGGGGGGCTTTCGCGCAGGTCCCCGCGCCCCTGAGTGCCTGCGGCGGCCCGTGTCCGGGGGTGCGTGGTTGCGGTTGCGCCTGCTCGCGGTGGGTGGGTCGGGTGCGCGCCGGGGGGTGTCCGTCCTCGGTGCGACGCTCTGTCTCTCAGGTTCGTGCCCTGTGTTTTCGCCGCACGCTGCGGGCGGGCACCCCCCGGCACGCCCCCTCCCCGCCGCGGGCGGCTGCCCGCCGTCACACCTGCGGAGGCAACAGACCGACGCAACAGCAGGCCGCGTACTGACGTAGCTGCGGACGGTCGCACCGCTGGTGCGTCTGCCCACCTGGCAGCGGTGGGGTCGGGGGCGATTGCCCATATAACTGCGGGCAGTCGTGCCGCTGGGGCGATGGGTGTCCCTCCTGTCCGTGGCGCCGAGTGGCGCAGCGCCCCCCGCGCCCGCACCGACCCCGGGTGCCCCCGTTGCGCCGGGGCGCTGACCCACCCCGCATCCAGGGCGCCGCCACGCGCTCCGTGGGGATCGGGGCACCCCGAGGGCACCGAGGGCACGCGGCGCCGGGCAGGGTGCCCCGGCGTTCAGTCCTCGCCGTAACGCGGGTCCACCGTCTCCGGCGTCAGGCCGAGCAGCTCGGCCACCTGCTCCACCACGACCTCGTGCACCAGCGCCGCCCGCTCGTCGCGCCCCTTGGAGCGGATCTCCACCGGCCGCCGGTAGACGACGACCCGCGCCCGCCGCCCGTCCCGCGAGGGGACGACCCCGCCCAGCGGCACCGCCTCGTCGTTCCACGGCACCCCCGGCCCGTCCAGCCGAGGCACCTCCAGCACGAGGAAGTCGATCTCGGCCAGCTGCGGCCAGCGGCGCTCCAGCCGCTCCACGGAGTCCTGCACCAGGTCCGCGAACGCGTCGGCCCTGCTCATCGCCAGCGGCACCTGCGGCGGGGCGATCGGCCCGCGCATGCCCCGACCGTGACGATCACGACGGCGAGGCCCGGGGCCGACGGCACGGGAGGGTACGGGGTTGTCCATCACTGATGAAGGGTAGTCCTCGCAGCCCCGCGACGCCCCGACCCACCACACCGTCCCGGCCACCGTGCACGGCATGTCGCGGCATGACCATTCCAGCCAAGGTTGGGCTCGATTCCGTATCTCTCCGGGACCGTCGACCTCAAGGCGATTGGCGGTGTTTGTACCGAGTGATGACCCCAAGTTGAGCGGTCCATGCCCGTGGAAACTGGTGTCGGCGCAGGTCAGCGGGGTATGACAGGGGAGTCATGTGGGGCGTTTCACAGCACGACACGGTGGGGTGACCTGGTGGAGAGTCGTCGCGGCCCGCTCAAGAGTGCGGTACCGTCCAACGTCGTGAGCCCTGTACGTCGCTGTTCGCGAACCGCTTGCGGCCGACCCGCCGTCGCGACGCTGACGTACGTCTACGCCGACTCGACCGCGGTCCTCGGCCCGCTCGCCACCTACGCCGAACCCCACTGCTACGACCTGTGCGCCGAGCACTCCGAGCGCCTGACCGCGCCGCGCGGCTGGGAGGTCGTACGCCTCCTCGACGGAAACGCTCCGGCACGGCCCAGCGGGGACGATCTGGAAGCGCTTGCCAACGCGGTCCGTGAGGCGGCCCGCCCGCAGGAGCGTGCCGCGGAGGCCGGCGGGGCGCGCAGCGCCGACCCGATGGAGGTCGCCCGGCGCGGCCATCTGCGGGTGCTGCGTTCTCCCGACAACTGATCGTCCCGGCGACGCGGTCCGGCCCGCCAGGTAGTTTGTGGGGACCGACAGGACGTTTCAGAAGGGTTGGCCGTGGCTGCTGATCTGTCGCAGATCGTGAAGGCGTACGACGTACGCGGTGTGGTCCCGGACCAGTGGGACGAGTCGTTGTCCGAGCTGTTCGGCGCGGCCTTCGCCGAGGTGACCGGCGCGAGCGCGATCGTCATCGGCCACGACATGCGTCCCTCGTCCCCCGCGCTGGCGAGCGCTTTCGCGCGGGGCGCCGCCGCACGCGGTGTCGACGTGACCGAGATCGGGCTGTGCTCGACCGACCAGTTGTACTACGCGTCCGGCGCGCTGGACATGCCCGGTGCCATGTTCACCGCCTCGCACAACCCGGCGCAGTACAACGGCATCAAGCTGTGCCGAGCCGGTGCCGCGCCCGTCGGCCAGGACACCGGTCTCGCCGAGATCCGCGCGCTGGTCGAGCGGTGGAGCGAGTCGGGCGCGCCGCAGCCCGCGGCGACGCCGGGAACCGTGGGGCGGCGCGAGACGTTGCAGGAGTACGCGGCCCATCTGCGGTCCCTCGTCGACCTGACCTCCCTCCGGCCCCTGAAGGTCGTCGTCGACGCGGGCAACGGCATGGGCGGTCACACCGTCCCCACGGTCCTGGCCGGCCTGCCCGTCGAGCTGGTGCCGATGTACTTCGAACTGGACGGCACCTTCCCGAACCACGAGGCCAACCCGCTCGACCCGGCCAACCTCGTCGACCTGCAGCAGCGGGTCCGCGAGGAGGGCGCCGACCTGGGCCTGGCCTTCGACGGCGACGCCGACCGCTGCTTCGCCGTCGACGAGCACGGCGACCCCGTCTCGCCGTCCGCGATCACCGCGCTCGTCGCCGCCCGCGAACTCGCCCGCAACGGCGGCAAGGGCACGATCATCCACAACCTGATCACGTCCCGGACCGTCCCCGAGGTGGTGACGGAGAACGGCGGCACGCCGGTGCGCACCCGTGTCGGCCACTCCTTCATCAAGGCGGAGATGGCCCGCTCCGGTGCGATCTTCGGCGGTGAGCACTCCGCGCACTACTACTTCAAGGACTTCTGGAACGCCGACACCGGCATGCTGGCCGCCCTGCACGTCCTCGCCGCCCTCGGTGGGCAGGACGGCCCGCTGTCCGCGCTGGTCGCGCAGTACGACCGTTACGCTGGCTCCGGCGAGATCAACTCCACCGTCGACGACCAGGCCGCCCGTATCGCCGCGATCCGCGCCGCGTACACCGGCCGGCCCGGCGTCACGCTGGACGAGCTGGACGGCCTCACGGTCAGCTCCGCCGACTGGTGGTTCAACGTGCGCCCGTCCAACACCGAGCCCCTGCTGCGGCTGAACGCCGAGGCGAAGGACGAGACGCTGATGGCCAAGGTGCGCGACGAGGCCCTGGCGATCATCCGCGGCTGACCGGGACGCGGGCCCGGCCCGCCCGGCGCCCGCCACCCCGTCCGCCCCCACCGGCGGTACGCTGACCAGGCACAACCGCACAGCCCCGCATCTGCCCCGAAGGGACATCCCATGCCGCTCGAAGCCGGCCTCCTGGAGATCCTCGCCTGCCCGGCCTGCCACGCCCCGCTCAAGGAGCAGGACACCGAGCTGGTCTGCACCGGCCAGGACTGCGGCCTCGCGTATCCGGTGCGTGACGGCATCCCCGTCCTCCTCGTCGACGAGGCCCGCCGCCCGCAGTGACCCGGCCCGGCGGCGACGACGACCGGACACGCCGCCCCGGCCCGTGACCTGACGGCGGGCGTACGGCGCCCGTGGGCGCCCGACGAGCCCAGGGCGACCGGGGCGCGGTGACGGCCGCAGCGCTGTGGTGGCTGTGGCGCCGGTACGGCAACGACAGCGGTACGGCGCCTGCGGACCTCCGGCGGTCACCCCGGACGCGACGGCGCCAGCGCCCCCCGCCGGGGCGCACGGCGCCCGGCGGGCCCCGGCCCGCACCCCCTCGACGGGCCGTACGGCGGCCCGCACCCGGCATCAGCCCCCCGACGACCCCGGCGATCGGAGACTGCCGACCATGCTCGACGAATCGCTGCTCGACACGCCGGAGGCCCTGGCCGAGGCCGACCGCCGCGCCCTGCTGCGCGGCGCCGCCGAGGCCGGCGCCCGCGTCCGCACCGCCGCCCGGCACGCCGCCGAGGCCGGTGTCCACGACCTCAAGCCCGACGGCCGCCCCCGCGCCGTCCTCATCGCCGGCCCCGGCGCCGCCGCCACCTGCGCCGCCGATCTGCTCGGCACCCTCGCCGGCGCCGGCAGCCCCGTCATCCGCCTGGCTCCCACCGGTGTCGCCCCCGCCGCCGGCGCCCTGCGCTGGGAACTCCCCGGCTGGGCCGGCTCCGTCGACCTGCTGCTGATCACCACCCCCGACGGCACCGAGCCGTCCCTGTCGCTCCTCGCCGAGCAGGCCTACCGCCGGGGCGTCAGCGTCGCGGCCGTGGCACCCCCGAACACCCCTCTCGCCGAGGCCGTGGCCGGCGCCCACGGACTGTTCGTACCGCTCGCCACCGCCCCGTACGAGCACGACGAACCGCTCGCCGCGTCCGCCCCGGGCGTCCTGTGGGCGCTGCTCACCCCGTTGCTGGCCCTGCTGGACCGCGTCGGCCTGCTCACCGCACCGCCCGACGCGTTGCAGAAGGTCGCCGACCGGCTCGACCAGGTCGCCGAACGCTGCGGGCCGGCCATCGCCACCTACAGCAACCCGGCCAAGACCCTCGCCTCCGAGCTGTCCGACGCCCTGCCGCTGATCTGGACCGAGGGCACCTCGGCCGGCCCGGCCGGCCGCCGGTTCGCCGCCGCGCTTGCCGAACTGTCCGGCACCCCGGCCGTCGTCGCCGAGCTGCCCGAGGCGCTCGCCGCGCACAGCGCCCTGCTCGCCGGACGGCTCGCCGCCAGCGCCGACCCCGACGACTTCTTCCGCGACCGCGTGGAGGAGCCTCCCGCGCTGCACGCGCGCGTGGTGCTGCTGCGGGACCGTCCCCTCGGCGGCCTCACAGCCGCCCCCGCAGCCCGCGAACTCGCCCTCAGCCATGAAACGCCGATGAGCGAACTGGAGCCGGAGCCCGGCGGTGAACTGGAGACGCTCGCCGAGCTGATCGCCATCACGGATTTCGCCGCCGTTTATCTGGCGCTCGCCTCACGGAGCTGATCTGGCGCCGACCGGCCCCACGACCGCCGCAGAGGAGCCCATGGACCGCCTCGACAACACCATCCGCCCCTACGCCTGGGGCTCCACCACCGCGATCCCTCGGCTGCTCGGCGTCGAGCCGGACGGCCGGCCGCAGGCGGAGATGTGGATGGGCGCGCACCCCGGCGCGCCCTCGCGCACCGCGCGCGGCACGCTCACCGAGGTCATCGCGGCCGACCCGGAGCGCGAACTCGGCGCCGCCGCGGTCGCCCGGTTCGGGCCCGCGCTGCCGTTCCTGTTCAAGATCCTCGCCGCGGGCGCACCGCTCTCCCTCCAGGTCCACCCCGACCGGGACCAGGCCCGGCAGGGCCACGCCGACGAGGAGGCCCGCGGCATCCCCGTGGACGCCCCGCACCGCAACTACAAGGACGCCAACCACAAGCCCGAGCTGATCTGCGCGCTCACCGAGTTCGACGGGCTGTGCGGCTTCCGCGAGCCCACGCACACCGCGGACCTCCTCGACGGCCTCGGCATCGACTCCCTCAAGCCGTACGTCGACCTGCTGCACGCCCACCCGGAGGACGCCGCCCTCCGCGAGGTCCTCACCGCGATCCTCGCCGCCGACCGTACGGACATCGCCCACACCGTCACCGAGACCGCCGCCGCCTGCGACCGCCTCGGCGGCGACTACACGCCCTACGCCACACTCGCCCACCACCACCCCGGCGACCCGGGCGTCCTCGCCGCGCTCCTGCTCAACCACGTCCGGCTCCAGCCCGGCGAGGCCCTCTTCCTCGGCGCGGGCGTCCCGCACGCCTACCTCAGCGGGCTCGGCGTGGAGATCATGGCCAACTCCGACAACGTCCTGCGCTGCGGACTGACCCCCAAACACATCGACGTACCCGAACTGCTGCGGGTCGTACGGTTCGAGGCCGCCGATCCCGGAGTGCTGCGCCCCGAGGCGTCCCCCGACGGGGAGGAGGTCTACGAGACGCCCACCGACGAGTTCCGGCTCTCCCGGTACGTCCTTCCCGCCGGCGGCGCCGCCCACGACCTCACCCGGACCACCGCGCAGATCCTGCTGTGCACCGAGGGCACCGTACGGGCGGGCGAGCACCGGCTGACCCCCGGCCAGTCGGTCTTCGTACCGGCCGGTGAGCCCGCCGAAGTCTCCGGCAGCGGCACCCTCTTCCGCGCCACTGTGATCGTATGACCGGCCCTGTGGACACCTGACGCGGCTCGGCCGGGTGGGCTGCAAGAATGACCCACCGGCAAAGCCCGGGCAAAGCAGTGCGGCGCCGGGCCCGGCCCGCGGCGGAGACACGGCGAATCGAAGGCGAAGGGACTACGCGACAATGAGCGCGTCAGGCGGCACCAAGGCGATCGTGGCGGCACTCGGCGCCAACCTCGCGATCGCGGCATCGAAGTTCGTGGCGTTCGCGTTCAGCGGCTCGTCGTCGATGCTCGCCGAGGGCGTGCACTCGCTCGCCGACTCCGGAAACCAGTTCCTGCTGCTGATCGGCGGCAAGAAGGCCCAGCGCGAGGCGACCCCCCAGCACCCCTTCGGATACGGCCGCGAACGCTACATCTACGCCTTCCTCGTCTCCATCGTGCTCTTCTCCGTCGGTGGCATGTTCGCCATCTACGAGGGCTACGAGAAGATCAAGCACCCCCACGAGGTCGAGCACTGGTACTGGCCGGTCGGCGTCCTCGTCTTCGCGATCATCGCCGAGGGCTTCTCCTTCCGCACGGCCATCAAGGAGTCCAACGAACTGCGCGGCAAGCTCTCCTGGAAGGAGTTCGTCCGCCGCGCCAAGGCCCCCGAGCTGCCCGTCGTCCTCCTGGAGGACTTCGGCGCCCTGATCGGTCTCGTCCTCGCCCTCGGCGGTGTCGGCATCGCCCTGCTCACCGGTGACGGTGTGTGGGACGGCATCGGCACCGTCTGCATCGGTGTCCTGCTCGTCGCCATCGCGCTCGTGCTGGCCGCCGAGACCAAGTCGCTGCTGCTCGGCGAGTCCGCCGGCGTCGAGGAGGTCAAGAAGATCGAGGCCGCGATCGTCGACGGCGACACCGTCACCGGCGTCATCCACATGCGCACGCTCCACCTCGGCCCCGAGGAGCTGCTGGTCGCCGCCAAGATCGCCGTACAGCACGACGACACGGCCGCCGAGGTCGCCTCCGCCATCGACGCCGCCGAGACCCGCATCCGCGAGGCCGTGCCGATCGCCCGCGTGATCTACCTGGAACCCGACATCTACAGCGAGGCCGAAGCCGCCAAGGGCCCCGACCCCGAGGCCACCCCCGGCGGCCCGACCCCGCACCCGGCCGGCCACTGATCCGGCATCCGGGGCCGGCGACCGGCGGCAGCGGGAGTGCGGACACCGGAAGACCGGGCACAGCCGTCGACGGCCCTGGCACGGCCGTCGGTGTCCTCGGCGCGAACGCCGACGGCTGCGGCCGTCCGTGGCCCTGACGCAGCCGTCGGCGGCGCGGTCCGTGGCCCCAGGGCGCAACCGTCGGTGGCCCCGGCGTAGCCGCCGGTGGCCTGGGCACGAACGCCGACGGCCTTGCCACGGCGGTCCGTGACCCTGGGCGCAGCCGTCGACGGCCCCGGTACGGCCGCCCGTGGCCCCGGCGCGGACGGCCGTACGCGCGAGACGGCCGCGGACCCCCAGCCTCCGCCCCTTCGGTCACCGCCCGCCACTCCTGCGCCCTGTACCGGGCAAGGGCAAAGGGGCGGGGGGGAGGGGATGAGGGCGGTGGACCCCGATCAGCCGACCGCAGGACGATGGGCTGTCGCCCACCGGCAACTGTCCCCGGTCCCACCGGCGAGGGCCCGGCCGTCACGCCCCGGGCGACGTGCACCAGCGCCCGTGAGCGCCCGGCACCGGCGCCTGAAAGCCATGCCCGGAACCGGCCCCGGAACCCGCGCCCGGAACCGGCGCCCGGAACGGGCCCCGGAACCGGCGACGGGCCCCGCCCCCAGGCCCGTCGGCGGCTACCCGACCTCGTCGTGCAGCACAGCCAGCGCCGCGGCCTCGTCAGCTGCCTCCAGCAGGCGTCGCCGGAAACCGGTGTCCATCAGTTTCCGGGACAGCAGCGCCAGAATCCGCAGGTGCTCATCCCCGGCCGCCGCCTCCGGTACGGCGATCATGAACACCAGCCGCGCCTTCGTACCGTCCAGGGAGCCCCACTCGACGCCCGCGTCGGAGCGGGCGAATCCGACCACAGGCGCGGTGACCGCGTCGGTCTTGGCGTGGGGGATCGCGATCTCCTCGCCCAGGCCGGTCGTGCCCTGCTCCTCGCGGCGCAGTGCCGTCCGCACCAGCTCCTCGACGTCCGCGACCCGACCGCTGCGCGCCAGCAGCTCCGCCATCTCCCGTATCGCCGCCTCCTTGTCGGCGGCAGCCAGCCGGACCCGGACGGTCCGCTCGGTGAGGATCCCGGACAGGACATCGTTGTCGGGGGTGTCATCCGCGGCCGTCACCTCGCGGGCCCCCGCCCGGGCGGCATCCGCCCCGTCGGCCACCGCCGCTGCCGCTCCCCGTGTCACCACGGCATCGGCCGGCCCCGCCCCGGCACCGACCCCGACCGGCACGGTCTCCCGACCGCCGGGCGCCTCGGCGGTCGGCGCCGTCACCGCGCCGGCCCGGCCCCGGCCGCGCTCACGCACCTCGACGAGAGCCACGGTCGTCAGCGCCGTCACCACCGACCCGATCACCACGGCGACGAAGAACATCGGCACACCGCTCACCGCGCCCAGCACGGCCACGATCGGCCCGCCGTGCGGCACCGCGTCCTCCACCCCGGCCAGCCCGGCGACAGCACCGGCGACCGCGCCGCCCAGCATGTTCGCCGGGATGACCTGCGCGGGACGCGCCGCCGCGAACGGGATCGCACCCTCGGAGATGCCGAAGCAGCCCATGAACAGGGCGGCGAGGCCGGTCTCCCGCTCCTGCTCGGAGTACAGCCGCTTGCGGACGAGCGTGGCCAGGCCCTGGCCGAGCGGCATCACCGGGATGGCCGCCGCGCACATGCCCATCACCGTCTGGTTGCCGCTCGCGATGAGCCCGGCACCGAACAGGAAGGCGGTCTTGTTGACCGGCCCGCCCATGTCGAACGCGATCATCAGCCCGAGGAGCGCACCGAGCAGCACCGCGCTGGTGCCGGTCATGCCGCTGAGCCAGTCGGTCAGATGCTCGAACACCCAGGAGATCGGTCGGCCGACGACGTAGATGAAGAACAGCCCGAGCGCCGTCGTCGCCACGATCGGGATCACGATGATCGGCATGATCGGCTGCACGAACTTCGGCACCCGGACCTTCTTGATGCCCAGCACCAGGTATCCGGCACAGAAGCCGGTCACGATCGCCCCGATGAATCCGGCGCCGGCCTTCGAGTCGTACAACGCTCCCGTGTTCGCGATCCAGCCGCCGATCATGCCGGGCACCAGCGCCGGACGGTCGCCGATGGCGTAGGCGATATAGCCGGACAGGATCGGGACCATCAGCGTGAAGCCGATGACGCCGATGTTGTTCACGTCCATCCAGAAGGAGTCCTCCGGGATGACGAGGCCGCCCGACGGGTCGGTGTGCCCGCCGAGCGACAGCGAGATCGCGATCAGCAGCCCGCCGACCACCACGAACGGGATCATGTAGCTGACCCCGTTCATCAGCGCCTTGTACGTGACGCTGCGCTCCCTGCCGCTCGTCGCCGACGCGGTCGCGGCACCCGTGTGGACGGGCGCCGACCGCACCTGCTCGATCAGCCGTTCGGGATGGTGGATGCCCTCGGCGACACCGACCTTCAGCACCCGCTTGCCCACGAAGCGGCTCAGGTCCACGTCCTTGTCGGCGGCGACGATCACACCGTCCGCCGTGCTGACATCGTTGTCATCGAGGACGTTCTCGGCCCCGATCGAGCCCTGTGTCTCCACCTTCATCTCTA
Organism: Streptomyces sp. XM83C; assembly: GCF_023072675.1. Taxonomy (GTDB): domain Bacteria; phylum Actinomycetota; class Actinomycetes; order Streptomycetales; family Streptomycetaceae; genus Streptomyces; species Streptomyces thermocoprophilus. The sequence goes on along the minus strand of NZ_JALLGL010000007.1, from coordinate 5,865 downwards.
TGCCACGGCTCTCCGCGGCCTGCTGGAGCTTCTCCGCCGCCATGTACGTGTGCGCGATGCCGGTGGGGCACGCGGTCACGGCGAGCAGTTTCAGCCGCTTCCCGGTGTCGCCGCTGCTGCCCGTGGGGGGAGGGCCGGCCGGACTGGTCACGTCGATCTCCTAACGCCGTACGTCACACGGGCCGCCGTCCCGGGCGCCCCGCAGCACACGCCGGACGCGCCGCCACGGCACGCGCCGCACGGCCGCTCCGACCTCCCCGCATCCTGCCGGACCACCCGGTCGGCGCATAGAGACGCACACCCATCCCTCACAGCTCCACGACCTCTCGCCCTCCCCGTACCGCACGCGCCCCCAGCGGCCTGTAGGTCCGCCCGACGCCGCACCGTGCCCCACCCGCCGTCACCTCCGCGACCGCCGCAATCGGCGTGATGTATTCGGAGGCGGACTGGGGACGGCACGCTCCGCCGGTGTAGCTTGGGAGGGAGCCAGACGTCGCTGCTGATGGCGGTCGGGCGGTCCCACCGCGGACCGGCCGAGGGAGAGAGGGCCTCCGACGGACTGCGCTGCGCGTACGTGGGCATGCCTGTGTCCTCCTTCGGGCACCCCTGTGTCCGCCGCCGCGCAGACCAGCCGAACCCACCTCGACCCAACCCCGAGGAGCAGCTCGTAATGACGACTGTCGACAACCGACAGGACTTCAAGGTCGCCGACCTCTCCCTGGCCGAGTTCGGCCGCAAGGAGATCACCCTCGCCGAGCACGAGATGCCGGGCCTGATGGCGATCCGCAAGGAGTACGCCGAGGCGCAGCCCCTCAAGGGCGCCCGCATCACCGGTTCCCTGCACATGACCGTGCAGACCGCCGTGCTGATCGAGACGCTGGTCGCCCTCGGCGCTCAGGTCCGCTGGGCGTCCTGCAACATCTTCTCCACCCAGGACCACGCCGCCGCCGCGATTGCCGTCGGCCCGAACGGCACGCCCGACAACCCGCAGGGCGTCCCGGTCTTCGCCTGGAAGGGCGAGACCCTGGAGGAGTACTGGTGGTGCACGGAGCAGGCTCTGACCTGGCCGAACACCCCCACCGGCGGTCCGAACATGATCCTGGACGACGGCGGTGACGCCACCCTCCTCGTCCACAAGGGCGTCGAGTACGAGAAGGACGGCAAGGTCCCCTCGCCCGACACCGCCGAGTCCGACGAGCACCGCGTCATCCTCGAACTCCTCACCCGCACCCTGGCCGAGAGCCCCCAGAAGTGGACCCAGCTCGCGTCCGAGATCCGCGGCGTGACCGAGGAGACCACGACCGGCGTGCACCGCCTGTACGAGATGCAGCGCGAAGGCACCCTCCTGTTCCCGGCGATCAACGTCAACGACGCCGTCACCAAGTCGAAGTTCGACAACAAGTACGGCTGCCGCCACTCCCTCGTCGACGGCATCAACCGCGCCACCGACACCCTGATCGGCGGCAAGACCGCGGTCGTCTGCGGCTACGGCGACGTCGGCAAGGGCTGCGCGGAGTCCCTGCGCGGCCAGGGCGCGCGCGTCATCGTCACCGAGATCGACCCGATCTGCGCCCTGCAGGCCGCGATGGACGGCTACCAGGTCACGACCCTCGACGAGGTCGTCGAGACGGCCGACATCTTCATCACCACGACCGGTAACCGGGACATCATCATGGCCAGCGACATGGCCAAGATGAAGCACCAGGCCATCGTCGGCAACATCGGCCACTTCGACAACGAGATCGACATGGCCGGCCTCGCCAAGGTCCCCGGCATCGTCAAGGACGAGATCAAGCCGCAGGTCCACACCTGGACCTTCCCCGACGGCAAGAAGATCATCATCCTCTCCGAGGGCCGCCTGCTGAACCTGGGCAACGCCACCGGCCACCCGTCGTTCGTGATGTCCAACTCCTTCGCGGACCAGACCCTGGCCCAGATCGAGCTGTTCACCAAGCCCGACGCCTACCCCACCGGCGTGTACACGCTGCCCAAGCACCTCGACGAGAAGGTCGCCCGCCTCCACCTGGACGCGCTCGGCGTCAAGCTCACCAAGCTGCGCCCGGAGCAGGCCGCGTACATCGGCGTCGACGTGGACGGGCCGTACAAGCCCGACCACTACCGCTACTGAGTCACCGCCGCGGAGCCCGAAGCCCGACCGCCGCGGGCGCGCACCGGCACTGATGCGCCCCCGGCGGCAGGCCCCGAATTCCTACGGCACCTCCGAGACAGGCCCCCGCACCCCCGTGCCGGGGGCCTGCCCCGTTGGCATCGGCCCCGCCCCGCCGTCGGCCCGGCAGCGCCGAAGCGCCGAGGTGACCGGACCCGCCTGTCAAGATCCAGGACCCTCATGCCCCGCGGCCGTTATTCGCTCCACGATCCGCACGATCACACCCCCCTCGCGGAAGAACACTTCCAGTGCGCCCCCGGCCCCACCGGCTGGCGCTACGTCTCGCAGCTGACCACCCCCACGGGCGAGCACAGCGGCTCCGTCGACCTCACCCTCGACGACCTCGGCCGACCCATCCGCCTCGAACTCCACGCGGGCGGCTGGCAGGTACGCGGCGCGGCCCTCGACGGCGTCACCTGGGTCCGCGCGGACCCCGCCGGCACCGACGCGACCGAAGGCAATGTGCGCGCCCACGCCTTCACGGGCACGTCACCGGCGTTCCTCGTCGCCACCACCCGTCTTCTGCGCCTCACCCCCTCCTCGTCCGCCACTCGCGTACGCCTGGTCACCTTCACGGAACCGGTCCTGGCACCCCGCACCGTCGACCAGTCCTGGGCCCTGGTCGACAGAGAAGCACACGCCACTGACAACGGCCCCCTGCTCGTGGACGAATACCAGGTCACAGCCCTGGACACGGGCGAGCAGCACACCGTGCACATCGCCGGAGACGTGGTGCTCTCCGCGCCCGGAATCGAGCTGGAGGACCTGGAGTCACCGCCGTCACGCTTCGACTGAGCGACCCTGCTGCGGACCGTGTCGTGGTCAGGCCGGCGGCACGAAGCCGGTGCTGGTGCCACTGCCACGGCCGGAGCCGGATGTGCCGGAGGCTTCGGACCCGTCGACTGACCCGGAGCGACTGGCTCCGGACGAGTTGCCGGTCCCGCCTGAGCTGTCGGACGCCTCGGTCACCGGCTCGGCCGCCGAAGGGCCGTCGAGGCCGGATGCCGTGGGCGACGCCCAGACCGGCCGAGCATCCGCAGGGAGCGGGGCCGACGGCTGAGGGAGCGTCGATGCGGGGGGCGTCGGTGCAGGAGCCGCCGAAGCCGGGGCTTCCCAGGCCCGGGTCGTCGAGTACGGCGAAGGCGCCGTGGCAGAAGCCGGCGCCACCCCGCCCGCGACAGGAGCCCCGTACGCCCGGCGCGCCTCCCGCGCCTGCCGTTCCTGCAACAGCGCGGCGAGAAACGCGGCCGGCGGCACGCCCTGCGGTGCCGGAACACCGGTGTACGCCGTGAGATCAGCGCTGAGCCGCTCGGCCATCGCCCAGCCGACCCGAGGATCCAGCTGGTGCATCCGCGTCAGATACTGCCGCGTCGCCAGCCACAGACCGTCCGGCACCGCCGACAGATCGACCCCGGCGAACTGCCCGGCGAGCCACGGCGGAGGCGGCGGCGGGAAATGGGCCCGCCCCGTGGGCACCCGCTCCCGTACGACGAGCGTGCCCGCGAACACGTCACCGAGCCGCCGCCCCCGCTCGGACACCAGCGAGGCGATACACGCGACGACCCCGAAGGTCGCCAGGATCTCCACCACCCCGACGGCCCCGCGCACCAGTGCGTGCCGGAACCGGATCGGTCCGCCGTCGTCCCGCACCACCCGCAGCCCGCACGCCAGCTTGCCGAGCGACCGCCCATGACTGAGTGTCTCCACCACGATCGGCCCGCCCACCAGCACCAGCAGGAACGCCGCGATCGACACGGCGATCTGCGCGGCCTCGTCCAGCGACGCGGTGGCCAGAAGCAGCCCCACACTCACGGCGATGTACGCCAGCATCGCCACCGTCAGATCGATCAGCACGGCGAGCGCCCTGCTGGGCAGCCTCGCGGGGCGCAGCTCGAGTGCCACCGCCTCCCCCGTCACCAGCTCGTTCACGCCCTGTCGTCCTTCCCTGACCTGCCCGGTGATCGCTCAGTCTGCCAAGCTGAGAGCACATCGTGCCGCAGTACGACAAGCTGACCCCGGACGAGCCGCCGACGAACAGTGCAGGAGCAGGCCCACCGATGGATCTCGACGTCTTCGTCGCCGCCCACCGAGCCGAATGGGACCGCCTCGACGCCCTGCTCCGTCGGCAGCGCCGCCTCACGGGCGCGGAGGTCGACGAACTCGTCGCCCTGTATCAGCGCACGGCCACCCATCTCTCCCAGATCCAGTCGAGCGCACCGGATCCCGAGTTGAGCGGCCGGCTCAGTCAGCTCCTGGCACGCGCGCGTAGCGCGGTCACGGGCACCCGTCGCGCCTCATGGCGCGACGTCACCGCCTTCCTGACCCGCGGATTCCCCGCGGCGGTCTACCGCTCGCGCCGCTGGTGGGTCCCCACCGCCCTGCTGTCCACCCTGGTCGCGGCACTCCTCGGCTGGTGGATCGGCACCCATCCCGAGGTCCAGTCGACGATCGCCGCCCCCAGCGACCTGCGTCGGCTCACCGAGCCTGGCGGGGAGTACGAGAGTTACTACTCCAGCCACCCGGCCGCCGCCTTCGCCGCGCAGGTGTGGACCAACAACGCCCAAGCTGCCGCGATGTGCCTGGTCCTGGGCGTCTTCCTCGGACTTCCGGTCCTCTGGATCCTCTTCCAGAACATGCTGAACGTGGGCGTGGGACTCGGCCTGATGTCCTCCGCCGGACGCCTCGACACATTCCTGGGCCTGCTGCTACCGCACGGCCTCCTGGAACTGACGGCGGTGTTCGTCGCCGCCGGTACCGGGCTCCGGCTCGGCTGGACCGTCATCGACCCCGGCCCCCGGACCCGCCGCGCCGCCCTGGCGGAGGAGGGGCGGGCCGCGATCGGCATGGCCATCGGCCTCGCCCTGGTCCTGTTCGTCTCCGGAGTCATCGAAGCGTTCGTGACCCCGTCCGGCCTGCCCACCTGGGCCCGCATCACCATCGGCGTCGCCGCCGAGCTGCTCTTCCTCGCGTACGTCTATGTCCTGGGCGGACGTGCCGCTCGCGCCGGGGACACGGGCGACCTGGACGCTGCCGAGCGCAGCGCCGCCGTGCCGACGGCCGCCTGATGTGCGAGCACCCACGGGGAGCTGTTAATCTCTTCTTCGCCCCGGAAGAGCCGTTGACACGGCCCTCTCGGGGAGGTAGATTCTTACAGTTGCCTGGAACCAGACAGAGTCTGGTTCGCAATCAGCTAGTATCTATCTGCTTCGAGAAGCGTGCCGATGCGCCGCTCTCATCAGAAGCCTCCCGATGGCATCGGAAATGGCGGCCGGTCAAAGGGCCCGAAACTTCTGATAAAGTCGGAACCGCCGGAAAGGGAAACGCGAGAGCGGGAACCTGGAAAGCACCGAGGAAATCGGATCGGAAAGATCTGATAGAGTCGGAAACGCAAGACCGAAGGGAAGCGCCCGGAGGAAAGCCCGAGAGGGTGAGTACGAAGGAAGCGTCCGTTCCTTGAGAACTCAACAGCGTGCCAAAAGTCAACGCCAGATATGTTGATACCCCGTCTCCAGCTTCTGCTGGGGCGAGGTTCCTTTGAAAAACACAGCGAGGACGCTGTGTGCGAGGGGATTATTCCTCCTCTCGCACCGCTCTCGTGTGTGCGAACCGGATCACCGGTAAACATTCACGGAGAGTTTGATCCTGGCTCAGGACGAACGCTGGCGGCGTGCTTAACACATGCAAGTCGAACGATGAAC
>NZ_JALLGL010000079.1 GCF_023072675.1 Streptomyces sp. XM83C | reverse complement strand
TATAAGAGACATACCACGACCGGCCCCGGCCCCCCGGCAGCCGGCCACGGGACGCCGTACCCGGGCCGCGCAGACAGACCGACCGACCGCACGGCACAAGAACCGAGAACGACAACGGGGAAACATGAACACGGCAGTCGACCGAAGCCACGAAGGTCCACCCGCACCTTCCGACCCGGCCCCAGCACCACCGGCCGACGCATCGCCCCGGCGCACCGGACGCGGCACCTCCGGCACCGGACGCGGCACCTCCGGCACCGGACGCGGCACCTCCCGCACCGGCCGGGCCACCGCGCCCCGCAGGATCTGCGTGGTGGGCTGCGGCCCCCGCGGCGCCTCGGTGGTCGAGCGGATCCTCGCCAACGCGCCGGAGGTCCTCGCGGGCGCCCGCCTCGACCTGCACGTGGTCGATCCGTACCCGCCGGGCGCCGGGCGCACCTGGCATACCGATCAGCCCCGGCTGCTGTGGATGAACTCCGCCGCCGCCGAGGTCACCATGTTCCCGGACGCGTCCGTCACCTGCGCGGGCCCGGCCCGGCCCGGCCCGACCACGGGGGAGTGGCTCGGCGGGCCCTTCCACGACGGCGCGTACGCCGCACGCGCGGACCAGGGCCGCTATCTGCGCTGGTTCTTCGACGAGGTCACCGGCCGACTCCCGTACGGAGTCCGCCTGTTCGTGCACCGCACCCGCGCCCTGGACGTCGTCCGCACCGGCGGGTCCGGCGGTGCCCAGCGGGTCGTCCTGGAGGGCGCCGCGCCGCTGGAGGTGGATCATGTCGTCATCGCCCCCGGACATCTCGGTGCGCGGCCCGCGCCCGCACCCGCCGGCGTCACCCGGATCGGGCCGGGCCCGGCCGACCCGGAGCGGCTCGACGCGATCCCGCCGGGCGCTGCCGTCGTCACCCGCGGCCTCGGCCTCGTCTTCGTCGACTGCGCGATCCTGCTGACGCAGGGCCGCGGTGGCCGCTTCCTCCGCGAGGACGGGCGGCTGCGGTACGTGCCGTCCGGCAGGGAGCCGCGCCTCGTCGCGGGCTCCCGGCGGGGCGTGCCCCTGCCGCCGAGGCCCGCGCCTCGAGCGGCGGCCGACGAGCCGTACGAGCCGCCGCGCATCGCGACGCTCGCCGCCTGCCGGGAACGCCTCGCCCGGCCCGGCGCCTCCTTCAGAGCCGATGTGTGGCCGCTGGTCGTGGCGGAGCTGACCTGGCGCTGGTACCGCGCCCTGTGGTCCCGCAGGCCGGGCCGGGTCACGCTCCGCTGGGAGGAGTTCGACGAGCGGTTCCGCTCCCTGCCGCCGGGCGACCCCAGGCAGACGCAGCTGATCCGCTCCGCCGTGCCCGACCCCGCCGACCGGCTGGACCTGGCCCGGCTCGAAGCGCCCCTCGCCGGGCGGCGGTGGAGCGGTCCCGACGCCCTTCAGCGGGACGTCCTCGCCCATATGCGGCAGGCGCTGCGGCGGCGCACGGACCCGGCGGGCGGCGCGGAGGCCGCCGTGGTGAGCGCACTCGCCGCGACCGGGGCGGTCGTGGAGGAGCTGTGGCGGTCCGGTGAGATGGCCGCCCCGGACGTGGCGGAGGCACTGGAGCGGTTCTCCTTCGGGGCGTTCCTCAGCTCCGGCCCGCCCGTGCTGCGCGCCGAGCAGCTGCTGGCCCTGGCCGAGGCGGGCGTCGTCACCTTCACCGGCCCCGGCACGAGGGTGGAGACGGTCCCCGGGGACGACGGGCGCCACGTGGTCCGCGCGCACAGCCCGGCCGTACCCGTGGTGCACGAGGCGGCCGTCCTGCTGGAGGCCCGCATGGAGCCGGGCGGGGCGAAGGACGCCGGCAATCCGCTGATCCGGGCGCTCGCCGGCCGAGGCGAGCTGACGGAGGATCAGGAGGCGGGAGCGGGCGCGGGGCTGCTGCGGCTGCACGGCCCGGCGCTGCACCCCGTCGGCGCGGACGGCCGCGTCCACCGGGACCGGACCGTGGCCGGGCCCGCGCAGTTCCCGAGAGCAGGTACCGACGCGGCCTTCTTCCGCCAGAACGACGCCGTCGCGAGATGCGCTCTCGGCGCTTTGTGACGGATCGTCAGAAAGGCCGTGAGGGACGTACCGGAACCTCGGTCACCGGTGATTCGACGAGAGGTTAGCCTGTGATCGACCAAGGGGAGACCGACTTCCACTCCTCGGATCCGAGGGCCGTACGCCGTCGCTCGGGACGGGCGAGAGGCGGCTGCCGCGCGATCGCTCGCACGACCAGTGAGCCGAGCGCACCGTGTCCGAGAACAGCACAGAAGCAGCCCTTGACCACGGCTGCGAAGGGGGAACAGTTGCAGACTGGAGTGGGTGAGCCGGGGGCATGGGACCCCGGAAAGCTCTGTGGCATAGAAGACGGCGAGCTGCATGTGCTCTCCTTCGGAGCACTTGGAACGTCCGGAGCATCCGGAACGGCCGGAGCGTTCGGCGAGATGTCCGGGACCTCCGGGGTGCCCGGTCCTGCGGACGAGCGGCGGTGGGCCGCCCGGGGCGGCGCGCGGATGTGCGGCGACGGCACCGAGGACGGCACGCGGTCGCTGCTGGCGGACGTGCTCGGCCGGCCCCGTGACGAGATAGCCCTCGGCCGTGACGGCCACGGGCGGCTGCGCGTGGACGGCCTGTCGGCCGGGCTGTACGTCTGCCGGGACGACGGCGCGCTCGCCGTCGCGATCGCCCCCGGCGCGGAGGTCGCGCTCAGCGGGCATCCCGTGCCGCCGGCCTTGGAGGGAGCGGCGCTGCTGCCGTACACCGACGCGGAACGCCGGATGGCGGACACCGTGCCGCGCCATCGCCGCTCGTGGTTCCTGACCAGGCTGTGGGTGAGGAAAGAGGCCGCGCTGCGGCTGGCGAGCCCCGGCAGACTCTCCCTCGCGGCACAGGTGGACGCCCTGGGCCGGCGCAACGGCGAGGTGCTCGTGCCCGAGCCGCTGCCCGGCGGAGGGCACTGCCCGCGCCGCGCCTATGTCGTCGACCTGTCCGACGGGGACCGCGGCCGGGTGGCCGCCGCCGCCACGTCCCTCCCGATGGGCAGCGTCCGTGTGTGGCGGGCGCGTGCCAGGCTCGCGAGCTGTGTCACGGGGTGACGACCGCCAGCGGGTCGGCCGCGCCGGAGGGAGCGCCGTCCGGGACGCTCAGCTCCCGCCACACCGCCGCAGCGGAACGGAATGCCCCGGCCGTCTCGTACAGCGCGGCGGCGGTCCGGTAGCCGGCCTCCGCCGCGGAGCGGTGGCCGGCCGCCCGCTGGGCGCGTGCCCCGGCCAGGGCGCAGCGCGCCCGGTCGAGCGGGGGCAGTTCGGCGTCCGTCGCCGCGGCCGTCCGGGCCTGCTCCAGGGCGTCCTCGACGTCGCCGCGGCGGTACGCGGTGAGCGTGCGCAGCATCGCGAGGCGTGCCGCGTCGGCGGGGGTGCCGAGGACGGTGACGGTCTGTCCGGTGCGTTCCGTCAGGGCGTCGGCCGTGTCGTCGCGGCCGGCGGCGAGGTGGAGCAGTGCAGCCGCCCACAGCATGCGTACGCGGGTGCCCGTGCCGGCGTCGGGGCCGGTGAGGGAGACGGCGCGGTCCACGAGCGTGAGGGCCTGCTCGGTGTCGCCCATGGCGAAGCGGTGCTCGGCGGCGACCCACAGGGCGGTGGCCCGCAGCTGGCCGGGCGGCAGGGTCTCGGCGGAGGCGAGCAGTTCCTCGCACAGGCCGGCGGCCCGCTCCCACTCGCCGCTCTCCAGCCGGCCGGACAGCAGGCTGATCTGGGCCTGGACGCGTTCCGCGGCGTCGGCCGGGACGCCCTCCAGGGCTTCCTCGGCGAGGCGGACGCTCTCGGAGAGGCGGCCCGTGCGGCGCAGCATGTCGGCGGTCTCCACGGCGACCCGGGCGCGCAGCAGCGGGGAGGAGCCGGTGAGGGGGTCGGCCAGCAGGGACCGCAGGGCCTCCTCGTGCTCCTCGTCGCGGCCGAGCCGGCCGAGGACGAGGGCGAGTTCCCAGCCGGCCTCCCAGCGGATCTCGTCCAGCCCGGAGTCGCCGGCCTGCCGTACGACGTCGAGGAGTTCCTCGCGGGCGCGTGCGAGGTCACCGGCCGCCTGGAGCGACCGGGCGGCGATGAGCCGGCCCACCACCTCGACGCGGTGGACGCGTTGCCGCTCCTGCGGGGCGGGGGCCGTGAGGTCGTCGACCGTGACGCCCAGGCGTTCCGCGATAGCCCGGACCGCCTTGGGGCTGGGAGTGCGGTTGCCGCTCTCGACGAGTGAGATGTAGCTGGGGGACAGTCCTTTCCCCGCGACGTCCGACTGGGACAGTCCGCGCGCGCTGCGGATCTCCCGCAATCGCCTCCCGAACTCTGGTTGTTCGACCATCAAGATCGCTCGCTGAGGTGAAGTGAGCCGTACGACCCAACACTGACCATGACATCTGAGTCTATCGCCGACCACTGAGTGTCATGGTCACTGCGGCCGTAATTGCCGTCCGTCCCGACCTCGCCCCCGAAATCGAAGTCATCGCCCCACCCTTACCCAGTCATACTACAGTTATGCATAAGTCAATAAGTGTGAAGGAGCGGGGGGTCCGCGGGAGGCGGAACGGCGACCTCGGCGCCCTGTTGACGGCGGTCGCGGTCGGCGCGCTGGGGGAGGCCATGATGCTGGTCGCCGTCCCCTGGTTCGTGCTGCGGACCACCGGCAGCGTCACCCGCACCGGCATCGTCGTCGCGGCCGTCGCCGTCGGCACCGCCGCCACCGGCCTCGTCGCCGGCCCCCTCGTCGACCGCTGGGGCTTCCGGGCCATGGCCGTGGCCTCGTACGCGGTGGGCGGCGCCGCGGCGGCCTGCATACCCCTGCTGCACTCCCTCGGGATGCTGCACTTCCCCGCGCTCACCGCGCTGGTGCTCGCCGCGAGCCTGCTCGACGTCCCCGGCGCGGCGGCCGTCACCGGCCTCACCGCCGGTCTCGCCGAGGCCGCCGGCACCCCGCTGGAGCGGGCCAACGCCCTGCTGGGCGGCGTGCACCAGACCGCCCATCTGCTGGGCGCCCCGCTCGGCGGCGCCGCGGTCGGGTTCCTGGGCGCGGACAGCGCCCTGCTGTTCGACGCGGGGGCCTGTGCGGTGGCCGCCCTCGTCATCGCCTGCCGCGTCCCCGCCGCGGCCACGCCCGCCGGGCCCCGGCCCGCCGAGAGCTATGTGGCCGGACTCCGTGCCGGGCTGCGCACCCTGCGCGGCCACCGGCTGCTGCGCACCCTCACCGTCTCGTCCACCGTGTTCAACGCGCTCGACAGCGGGATCTCCGGGGTGATCCTCGTGACGTACGCCTACCGCAGCCCCGACGGCCCCGCCCAACTGGGTCTGCTGCTCGCGGCGTTCGGTGTCGGCACCGTCGCCGGCACGCTGGGCTTCGCCGCCGTCGGCCACCGCTTCGGCCGCCGCGCCGTCTATCTGCGCTCCGGCCTGCTCGCCGGGCTGCTGCTCGCCGCGTTCGCGACCCTGCCGCCGGTCCCGGTGGGGGCGGCGCTGCTGGCGGTGCTGGGGGCCGTCGCGGCACCGGTCGGACCGGTCCGCACGGCCGCCCTCCAACGGCACGTGCCGCAGGGCCAGTACGGGCGGGTCACGGCCTCGGTGGACACGCTGGCGCAGACCGCCGTGCCGCTGGGCGCCTCGGCCACCGTGGCGCTCGTCGGCGGCCTCGGGCTGTCCTGGGCGGTCCTCGCCGTCGCCGCGGTCTATCTCACGGTCGTCGCCTGCTGCTGGGCCGCGCCGGGGCTGCGGGATCTGTGAGACCGGCGGGACGGCCCGCTTGACTCTTCTTGACAATGAATGACAAGTTGTTGACTCTACTTCCTCATGTACTTCCATCGTGAGGGGGACGAATGACACACGTTGTCGACCGGTCAGGTACGGCGGTCGGGGCGGAGGGCATCCCCTTCGCGGACCGCCTCCAGGCTCTGCGGCGGGTCCGGCGTTTCCTCACCGACCATCCCCGCGCGGTGCACGAGCTGCTCTGCGAGATCTCCACCCATCGCGCCGCCGGCTACGAGATCGAGGCGGCCGTGGCCACACTGGACGGCGCGCTCGGCGAGATGGAACGCCACCGCCCGCCCCGCGTGCCGCGCCTCGCCGTCTTCATGCCGTCCAACGTCATGCTCTACTCGTACGTCCTGTACCTGCTGGTGCCCGCGCTCTACACCGAACACGTCGTGTTCCGGCCGTCCAGCCAGGTCAAGGACCAGATGGTCCGCCTGCACGCCCTGCTCGCCGAACACCACCGCCTGCCCGTCGAGCTGTCCACGGCCAGCCAGCGCGGCTTCATGCGCGACCACGTCGAGCCCGCCGAGGCCGTCGTGTTCACCGGCACGTACGCCAACGCCGAACAGATCCGCGCCCGCCTCCGCCCCGAGCAGCTGTTCCTGTTCCTCGGCTCCGGCGTCAACCCCTTCGTCGTCGCCCCCGGCGCCGACCTCGCCCGCGCCGTCCGCGACGCCGTGGAGATCCGCACGCTCAACTCCGGCCAGGACTGCCTCGGCCCCGACCTGTTCTGCGTCCACGAGGACCTGCTCGACGCGTTCGTCGACGGCCTCGTCACCGAACTGAAGGGCCTGCGCTACGGCCCCTGCGACGACCCCCTCGCCGACTACGGGCCGATCTTCTACGACGGCGCCCTGGAGGAAGCCGCCCTCTACCTCGCCCGCAACCGGGGCCGCATCGTCCACGGCGGCGCCGTCGACTTCCGCACCCGGCGCATCGAACCGGCCGTCGCCGTCGGCGGGGAGGTCACCCCCCGCACCCAGGTCCCCGAGTTCTTCGCCCCCGTCTTCAACGTCGTCGGCTACCACGACGAGGACGACCTCGCCGCCACCCTCACCACCGGCGTCTTCACCGAACGCGCCCTCGGCTCCAGCGTCTACGGCACGGCACCGCGCCTGACCGCGGCACTGCGCCGCCGTACCACCGTCACCGTCGACACCACCCTCCTCAGCATCGACGACGGCAACGCCCCCTTCGGCGGCTACGGACGCCAGGCCAACTACATCAGCGTCGCCGGGGAGTTGAGGGCCGAACCCGTCCTCGTCTCCAAGGCCGTCGCGGAACACTTCCCGAAGGCGGCCCGATGACCACCCCCACCACCCACCACACCGCCTGGGCGGCCGTCGCCGACTGGCTCCGCCACCAGGGCACCACCACCGTCTACGGGCTGCCCGGCGACGACATGGACCTCCTCGGAGCCCTGGAGGACACCCCCGTCCGCATGGTCCTCTGCCGCGACCAGCGCAACGCCGTCCACATGGCCACCGGCCACGCCCTCGCCTCCGGCCGGCTCGCCGTGTGCACCGTCGGCAAGGGGCCCGCCGTCACCAACACCCTCACCGGCCTGCTGGAGGCCTCCTCCTCCGCCGCGCCCGTACTGCTCGTCGCCGGCGGCACCGGCCTGGACCGGGTGGGCACCGGAGCCTTCCAGGAACTCGACCAGCTCGCCGCCGTCCGCCCGTTCACCAAGCACGCCGAACGCGTCGACCGGCCCGAACGGCTCCCCGCCGCCCTGGAGAAGGCCGCCCTGACCGCCGTCAACGGCACACCCGGCCCCGTCTACCTGGAGATCCCCGACCACATCGCCCAACTGCCGGTCACCGTCGCAGCGCCCTGGCGCACCGCCGCCCCCCACCGGCTCGCCCCCGACCCCGACGCGCTGGAGCAGTCGGCGCGGCTGATCGCCGCCGCCCGCCGCCCACTGCTGCTCGTCGGCGGGGGAGCCCGGCACCGCAACCACGACCGGTCCGTCGAACGCCTCGCCGGCCTGCTGGGCGCCGCCCTGTTCACCACCGCCTCCGGCCGTGGCACCCTCGACGAGGACCACCCGCTCCACTGCGGCGTCTCCGGCCTGTACACCGTCGAGCCCGCCGCCCGCCTGTGGGAGGAGACGGACCTCGTGATCGCCCTCGGCAGCCGCCTGGAGGAGACCGCGACGTTCGGCTGGCCCGACCGCGCCGGCCTGCCCGTCGTCCAGGTCGTCGCCGCCGAGGACTCCGTCGTCACCGGTACGCCCGGCATGCACGTCCTCGGCGACGTCGCCCGCACCGTGGACGCCTGGACCGGCCTCCTCGACGGACACCGCCCCGACGAGAAGTGGGCCGAGCGCATACGGGACGTACGCCGCCTCCTCGCCGAACGCGCCGCCCGGCGCGCCGCCGACGCCGAGGCCGCCGTGCCCGGCGGCGGTCCGACCGTCGCCCAGGTCCTCACCGCCCTCGACCGGGCCGTGCCCGCCGACCGCGTCCTCGTCCAGGAGAACGGACTTCAGGACATGTGGTCGTACTACTACCCCCACTGGTCGTGCGGCACGGCCGGCGGCTCCGTCGTCCCCAGCGAACAGACCCCGCTCGGCTTCGGCGCCGCCGCGGCCGTCGGCGTCAAACTCGCCTCCGGTGACCGGCCCGTGGCCGCCGTGTGCGGCGACGGCGCCTTCCACCTCTTCCGCGCCGAACTGCCCACCGTGGCCGACGCGGGCGCCGCGGTCCTCTACATCGTCCTCGACAACGGCGGCTACGGCTGGCTCCAGACCAACCTCGACCGGGTCAGCGGCCCAGGCTCCCGCTTCGCGTTCACCGCCGACCGGCCCACCGGCAACGCAGCTCTCGCCCGTGCCCACGGCCTCGGCCACTGGTCCGTGACCACACCCGACGCCCTCGAACCCGCCCTGCGGGAGGCATGGGAGTGCTGCGCCCGCGGCACGTCCGCCGTCGTCGAGGTACGCGTCGCCCTCGCCGACCAGCCGCCCGGCATGGCCGGTGCCGCCGGGGACTTCCCCGTACGCGAGGACCAGTGACACCGCAGCCCGGCACCCGACGAGAGAGCACGCCCCCCATGTCCACCGTGATGTTCTTCCCCGGCCTCGTGCCCAGCGGCTACGACGCCATCCGGGACTTCGTGACCACCGACCCGCACGCCCGGCGCCGCTTCGCCCGCGCCGACGAGATCCTCGGCTACACCCTCGCCGACGCCTACCGCGAGGCCTCCATCTACGACTGGGAGGTGTACGAGGCCGGCTACATGGCCCTCACCCTCGCCCTCGCGGACCGGGCCGAGGAGATGTACGGCAGGGCGCCCTCGCTGTGCGGCGGCCAGAGCTTCGGCTCGTTCATGGCCGCCGTCCGCTGCGGCGCCCTCAGCTACGAGGAGGCCCTGCGGCTCGTCCGCCGCAGCGTGGTCGTCGAGACCGAGTGGTTCGACTCGCTGGAGAAACCCCTCGGCTGCCACTTCTTCTACCGGCTGCCCCACGACACCGTGGACCGGCTGCTCGCGGAGGTCCGCGCCCGCGGCGAGTGGGCCGAACTGTCCGTCATCCTCGACGAGCAGGTGCACGCCGTGTCCGCCGAACTGACCACCCTCGCCCGGTTCGAGCAGCGGGTCCGCGAGGAGGGCGGCTTCCCCTTCTACACGATGAACCGCGCCGAGCACTGCTCCGCCGTCGGCGGGCTGCGGAAACGGCTGCACGACGAGGTCTACGGCGGCATCGAATGGCACGAGGCCACCGTGCCGTTCCTGTCCGACGTGGACGGCCGCCTCCTCACCGACCCGGAGGAGATCAAACAGGACCTCCTCGACGGCTGGACCACCCCCGTGCACTGGGAGACGGTGCTGCGCGGCATGCGCACGGGCGGCGTCCAGGAGGTGTGGATCCCGGCCCC
Source organism: Streptomyces sp. XM83C (assembly GCF_023072675.1). GTDB lineage: Bacteria > Actinomycetota > Actinomycetes > Streptomycetales > Streptomycetaceae > Streptomyces > Streptomyces thermocoprophilus. Next base: position 12,014 of record NZ_JALLGL010000079.1, on the reverse strand, counting down.
CCGCAACATGTTCGCCCGGATCACCGACCGGTCCTTCCCCACGAAGGTGATCACGCCCAGGTCGGCGCTGCGATGAGCGAGGCGCGCCCGCCCGCCGTGCCCGGACCGTCCCGGCTGCTGCGGGCGGCGTCCCTCGCGGGCGCCCCCGCCGAGGTGCTGGACTTCCTGCTGCCGCTGTGGGCCGCCGCCGTGCTGCACGTCGGTCCCGCCGCCACCGGCGCGCTGATCGCCGTCGAGGCGGCCGTGTCACTGCTCGTACGCCCTGTGGCGGGCGAACTGACGGACCGTCTCGACCGGCGCACGGTGGCCGCGACGGGCGCCGCCGGGTACGCCCTGTCCTGCGCGGGCTATGCCGTCGCCGACCTCACCGCGTGTCCGCTGCCGGTCGCCTTCGCGGCGTCGGCGGTGGGCGGCGCGGCGGGCGCGCTGTTCTGGGTGGCGGTCCGCACCTGGGCCGGCGAGCAGGGCCCCGACCGGGTGGGGGCGTACGGCGCCCTGCTGGCGGCGGAGGGCCGGGGGGCGCTGTTCGGCTATGTGATCGCGTTCGTGCTGCTGGGCAACTCCGGCTACCGGTCGGTGTTCTGGGCCGGAGCCGCCGCCTGCGCCGTCGCCGCCGCGCTGCTCGCCACGGCCCCCGGCCCGGCGCGCGGCGCGTCCGCCGCACCGGGCGGCACGGGCGGCACGGGCTCGGGCCGCCGGCGTGCACGCCGTACGCTGCCCCTCCTGGCCGTCGCGGCCGTCACCGCCGGTGGTGAGGCGGGGCTGTGGCTGATCCTGCTGGTGCGGTTGCAGGGCCAGGGGCTGTCGCCGACGGAGGTGATGGGCGTGTTCTGCCCGGGCTTCCTCGTGTACGTCATGGCGCCGGACCACGCCCACCGGGTGAGCGGGCGGCTCGGGCGGGAGCGGACGATGGTCGTCGCGTTCGTCGCGGGCGCGCTGTTCGCCGCGGGGCTCGCGGTGGTGCCCTCGCCCGTCGGCATCGCCGTGCTGTGGGCGCTCGCGGCCGGCTGCTTCGCCGTACAGGTCCCCGTCGAGCAGGCCACCGTCTTCGCGGCGGCGGGCGACCGGCCCGGCCGCGGCATGGGCCGTTACGAGGCCGCGCGGCTGGCGGGCGTCACGGCGGGCGCGACGGCGCTGGGCGGCCTGTACGAGGCGGCCGGCTGGGTCTGGGCGTGCGCGGCGGCGGCCGTCGCCTCGTCGGCCGGGGCGGCGCTCGTGCCGTACGCGCTGCGGGCGCTGGGGCTGCCGGCGGAGGAGCGGGCGCCGGGTCCCGCCGTACGGGAGGGGAGCGCGCCGGAGAAGCCCGCCGTACCGGGGGAGCGGGGCGTCGCCGAGTCCGCCGTACGGGAGCAGCCGACGCCCGCAGAGACTGCGGTACCGGAGGAGCGGGCCCCCGACAGGCCCGTCGTACCGGAGGAACACGCCCCCGACAGGCCCGTCGTACCGCCGGACCGGGACCTCCGTCGGTCCGGCGAGGAGCGGGCCCGGCGGGAGCGGCGGGGCTGGTGCGTGCACACCGTGCTCTTCGCCGTCGGCGAGACCGCCCTGTGGGGTTTCGGCGCCCCGGAGTGGGTGGGGAAGACCTGGCTCACCGTGTACGTCGTGGACACGGTGTGGTCGTGGTCGTACACGTTCGCCCCGCGCGGGAAGTGACCCGGCGCGTTCGGTGCGCCTCCGCCGTGGGGAGCCGCACCGAACGCGCCGTGCCGTGTGTGCCGTTCAGCGGCCGGTACCGCTCAGAGCTGCTTCTCGACGCGGGTGACGAGGTCGGCCACCATCCGCAGCTCCTTCAGCTCTTCCTCGGGCAGGCGGACGCCGAAGCGTTCCTCCATGGAGACGATCACCTCCACCATGGCGAGGGAGTCGACGTCGAGGTCCTCGGTGAAGGACTTGTCCTCGGCGACGTCGGCGGGCTCGACGTCGGCGACCTCGTTGAGGATCTCGGCGAGGCCTCGGACGATCTCTTCGCGGGTCATGTGTTTCTCCTGGATCTTCTCGGTGTGACGGGACGGGCTCGGCCCGGTCGGGTGGGGCGTGCGGGGACCGCGCGCCGGTCTCCTCAGTGGCCCTCGGCGGGGGCGGGCCGGGTCACCAGGCCGACGACGTGCTCGGCGAACACGTCGTCGACGCCGATGAGGCGCAGCTGCCGGCGCAGGCTGTCGATGCCGAGGTCGCGCATGCTCGTGCCCTCGGGGGCGTCCTCGACGGCGCCGCCCTCCTCGATGCGCAGGGCGAGGGGCGCGGCCTGCTCGATGACGTCGCAGATGGCCTCGGTGTAGCCCTCGCGCACGCCCTGCCGCAGCGCGTGCAGTCCGAAGCTGACGTGCCGTGACTCGTCCCGGCACATCGCGGTGAAGCCGGCCTTGACGCCGGGCAGCATCGGGATGTCGTGCAGGGACCGCACGATGGCGCGCTGTCCGACGAGGGCGAGGACGCCCTCGGAGATGAGGTGGAACAGGGCGACCGTGCGCAGCCATGCCTCGTAGTCGCTGGGCCGGTGCTGGATCTCGCGGATGATCTCCGTCTCCAGCCGGCTGAGCGCCCGGTGCGGCGGGGTGCACATGTTCCACGCCTGGACCAGCATCCGCTTGGGGTCCGGGTCGAGGCCGAGGACCTCCTCGCCGAGCCGCAGCATGAGCTGGGTGTGGCGGGTCTCGTCGGCGATCTGGGTGCCGAGGTAGAGGTGGTCGATCTCCTCGGGGGCGCCGGTGAGGATCGGTGCGAGCAGGTCGAGGCCGGTGTACTCGCCGATGATGAAGGTGGCGATGGACTCCTCCAGCGCCTTGCGGGCGTCGCGGGGGAGCCGTTTCTCGTAGTCCAGCCGGTCCTGTTCGAGGTCGATGGCCTGCGCGTTCCACTGCTGCTTCTCCCAGCGCTCGTACAGCGCCTGGGGTTTGGGCTGCTGGGCCGTCACCAGGTCGGCGTGGCGCAGTACGTGATCGACCGGAAGTTCCGGCATCTGCGCCAGCGACGCGTCGTCGAGCAGCAGTGTGCTCCAGCGAGTCATGTCAACTCCAATGACTGTTTGTAAAGAGTATGACAGTCCATATGCTCGCATTGAAGCCGCAATGATGACGGCGCGTCAATGTCCGGCGGTATCTGTCTGTTGGTCAAGAGTCATGAATCGAAACTCATGAGTCAAGTTTGTTGACAAGCTTCGGCGTTGTGAGTCAAGGTTCCGTTGCCGGGTCGGACCGGCGACCGCGGCCCACCGCCGCGGGCAACGCGATCCGCCCGGACGAGAGAGGAGAACCGACAGGTGGCCAGGGACAGTCAGCGGGGCGACCGGCGTGTGGTCGTCACCGGGACCGGGGTGATCTCCCCGGTCGGGCACACCGTTCAGGACTTCTGGGCCGCCGTGACCGACGGCCGCAGCGGCATCCGGCGGATCACGCGGTACGACGCGGACACCCTGCCCACGCCGCTCGCCGGCGAGATCACCGGCTTCGACCCGCGGGCCTACATGCCCAACCGGACCGCCCGCCGGCTCGACCGCTACGCCCAGTTCGCGCTCGCCGCTGCCCTGGAGGCGACCGACCAGGCGAAACTGGAGGTCACCGAGGAGCTGGCCCCGCGCACCGCCGTCCTCGTCGGCTCCGGCTACGGGCCCGGCCAGATGACCCTGGCCGCCGTCCTCGACCTCGACCGCGGCGGACGTCGCGCCATGACCCCGTATCTCGCCGCGGGCGGCTCCCTGGACAGCGCCTCCGCCGAGATCGCCGCCCACCTCGGCGCCCGCGGCCCGTCCGGCGCGCTCGTCGCCGCGTGCGCCACCGGCGCCACCGCCATCGGCGACGCGCTGCGCCTCATCCGGCACGGCTACGCCGACGTCGTCGTCGCCGGCGGCTCGGACGACGCCGTCAACCCCCTCGACCTCGCCGCCGCCGCCAACGTCGGGGCGCTGTCCCGCAGCACCGACCCGGCACGCGCCAGCCGCCCCTTCGACCGGGCCCGCGACGGCTTCGTCATGGGCGCCGGCGCCGGCGTGGTCGTGCTGGAGGCCGCCGAGCACGCCGAGCGGCGCGGCGCCCGGATCCTCGCCGAGATCGCCGGATACGGCGTCACCACCGACGCCTACCACGCCACCCACCCGCACCCCGAAGGCGTCGCCGTCAGACAGGCGATGACCGACGCCCTCGACGACGCGGGCGTGACACCCGGCGACATCGACTACATCTGCGCCCACGGCACCAGCACCCCGCTCAACGACCGCATCGAGAGCGCCGCCGTGCGCGAGGTGTTCGGCGAGCACGCCCCACGCGTCCCGATCAGCTCGCTGAAGTCGATGACGGGTCACATGATCGGCGCCGCAGGAGCGGTCGAGCTGATCGCCACCGTGCAGACCGTCCGCACCGGCGTGATCCCGCCCACCGTCAACTGCGACGACCCGGAGGACCCCGGACTGGACTACGTCCCCCACCGGGCCCGCCGCCGGCGCACCCGTGTCGCCCTGAGCAACTCGTTCGGCTTCGGCGGCCACAACGCGGTCCTCGTCGTCCGCGAACGGCCGGCCGCCGGCTCGCCCGAGGGACACCAGGAGGACGCGTGCTGAAAGGCAGACTGGTCAGCCTCGTACGGCCCACCGACGCGGACTACGAGCTGATGGCCGAATGGCTCGGCCCGACCTCGCCGACGGCCGTGCTCACCGCCGACACCCAGGAGTACGCCACCCCCGAGACCCTCCGGCAGCTCAACGACTCCGGCCGCATACGGCAGTTCGCCGTCCGCGACCGCGACGGCCGCACCATCGGCACCGTCAACTACCGGCAGTCCGGACCGGCCGGCAACTACACCATCGGCGGCGCCATCGGCGACCCCGCCATGTGGCAGCGCGGCCTGGGAGCGGAGGCCTTCGACCTCCTCCTGGACCACCTGTTCCACTCGCTCAACGCCCACCGGATGCAGTTCACGACCGCCCTCTACAACAAGGGCGTGCTGCGGCTCGTCATCCGCGCCGGTTTCGTCCTCGAAGGCATCCTGCGCGACTACTTCTTCCTCGACGGCGCCTACCACCACGCCGCCGTGTGGTCCCTGCTGCGCCACGAGTACTACGAGGCCGTCGACATCCTCACCCGGACCTCGCCCAGCTTCGTCGGCCCCGACCTGATCCCGGAGAAGGACAAGGCGGAGGCCCGCGACCTGCTGCGCACCCACCTGAGCCGCCCGGACGCCGAGACCTCCCTGCGGCTGCTGCTGGCCGAGGCGACCGCGCCCGCCGCATCGACGAAGGAGCACGAGGCCCGATGAACTCCAGGCCCCCCGCAGAGGCGTACTGCCAGGCGGACCCCGTCTTCTACGACACCGGCAGCCGCGCCGGCACCGACGGCACCGCCTTCACCCAGACCCACGGGCCCGTCCCCGACGGCTGGGAGCGCCGCGACCGCGGCGTCTGGGTGGTGTACCTGCCGACCGGGCACACCATGCCCCCGCAGGGCTGGAAGATCCACATCTCCGGCCTGCCCGACAACGCCCAGCGCGTCGTCGACATCGCGACCGCCCACTGCGTCCGCCTCGGCGTGCCCTTCAAGTTCCTGCGCAGCCGCTCCGTGGTGAGCGCGCACAGCCTGAAGTACGCGCCCCGCTCCGCCAGCGGCAAACTCGTCACGATCTACCCCGAGGACGAGACACAGCTGCGGCGCGTCCTGGAGGACCTGGCGCCCGCGCTGGACGGCGAACCCGGCCCGTACATCCTCACCGACCTGCGCTGGGGGAACGGCCCCCTGCACGTGCGCTACGGCGGCTTCGTCACCCGCTACTGCCCCGACGAGCACGGCAACCCCGTGCCCGCGATCGAGCGGCCCGACGGCGTCCTCGTACCCGACCGCAGGCGCCCCGTGTTCGACCTGCCCGACTGGGTCGCACTCCCCGAGTTCCTCGAGCCGCACCTCGCCGCACGGCAGTCCGCCGGACAGGCCGCCGACTTCCCCTACACCGTCGAACGCGCCCTGCACTTCTCCAACGGCGGAGGCGTCTACGCGGCCCGGCACACCGACGGACGGCCCGTCGTCCTGAAGGAGGCCCGCCCGCACGCCGGTCTCGACGGCGCCGGCACCGACGCCGTCGCCCGTCTGCACCGCGAGGCCCGCGCGATGCGGCTGCTCGCCGGCATCCCCGGCGTGCCCGAGCTGTACGGCCACCACCAGGTCTGGGAGCACCACTTCCTCGCCGTCGAGCACATGCCCGGCGACACCCTCCAGGCCTGGCTGGCCCGCAACTACCCGCTGACCCGCGCCGACGCGGACGACGACAGGCTCGCCGCCTACGCCCGGCGCGCCCTGGCCCTCGTCGACCGCATCGAACAGCTCGTCGACGCCGTGCACGCACGCGGGGTCGTCTTCGGCGACCTGCACCCGGCGAACCTCCTCGTCGACGACGAGGACCGCGTCTTCCTCGTCGACTTCGAGCTGGCCGTGCCCGTCGCCGACGCCGACCGGCTCGGCCTCGGCCACCCCGGCTTCATGGCCCGCGGCAAGACCGGCTTCGCCATCGACCGGCACGCGCTGGCCGCGCTCCGCCTGTGGGTGCTGTTCCCCCTCACCCACCTGTCCGAACTGGACCCGGCCCGCCCCGCCCGCCAAGTCGCCGAGGCGGAACGCCGGTTCGGTCTCGAACCCGGCAGCCTGGACGCCGTACGACGCGAACTCGAGCCGCTTCCCGCCACGCTGGAGAAGGTGCCCGCCGCCCTGCGCGAGCCCGCCCCGGCCGGCCAGGACTGGGAGGTGCTGCGCAAGTCCGTCGCCCAGGCGATCCTGCTCAGTGCCACCCCGGAACGCACCGACCGGCTCTTCCCCGGCGACGTGCGCCAGTTCCACACCGACGGCCTCAACATGGCGTACGGCGCCGCCGGAGTGCTGTGGGCGCTGCACACCAGCGGCGCCGGACGCCACCGGGACCTGGAGCGGTGGCTGCTGGACGCCGCCGCCCGCTCCACCGACCCCCGCCCCGGCTTCTACAGCGGACGGCACGGCATCGCCCACGTACTGGAGGAGTTCGGCCACCGTGACGCCGCCCTGCGGCTGCTGGACGGCTGCGCCGACACCGTGCCCGGGATGCGGGACGTCAGCCTGTTCCACGGCATGGCGGGCATCGGCCTGAACCTGCTGCACTTCGCCCGCCGCACCGGCGACACGCGCCACCGCCGGGCCGCGCTGGAGCTGGCCCGCCGCACCGCCGACGCGGTACGCGCCGGCACCGCACCCGGTATCGTCCGCGGCGGCGACCAGGGCGCCCGCGCCGGACTGCTGCGCGGCTGGAGCGGCCCCGCCCTGTTCTTCCTCCGGCTGTACGAGGACACCGGCGACAGCGCCCACCTCGACCTCGCGGTCACCGCGCTCCACCACGATCTCGACCTGTGCGAGCAGGGCGCCGACGGCTCGCTCCAGGCCGACGCCGGCTACCGGCTGCTGCCGTACCTGGAGGTCGGCGGCGCGGGCATCGCGCTCGTCGCCGACCAGGTGCTCGCCCACCGCGCCGACCCGCGCCTTTCGGAGGCCCTGCCCGCGCTCGCGCGGGGCGCCGAGCCGGAGTTCGTCATCGAACCCCACCTGTTCGCGGGCCGCGCCGGACTGCTCGCCACGCTCGCGTCCCTGCGCGGGCGACGCAGGGGAGCCGAGGGCACCGTGGGCGAGGGCATCGACCCCGCCGTGGCACGGCACCTGGCCCGGCTGCACTGGCACGCCATGAGCTACCGAGGCCACATCGCCTTCCCCGGCGAGCAGTTGCGCAGGCTCTCCATGGACCTCGCGACCGGCTCCGCGGGCATCCTGCTCGCGCTGTCCGCGGCTCTCGACGGCAACCGCGGCTTCCTGCCCTTCCTGGCCCCGCCGCCCGCACCGCGGGCGTGACCCCGGCGCCCCTGTGCGCCCCCCAGTCTCCGGTCGGCCGCCGGCCCACCGGTCACCCCGGTCCGCACCCGCACACAGCGGGACGGACCCGAACACCGCGGAGAGGAGGCATTTCTCATGGCGAACGTTCTCGACCTTCAGGGTCTGGAGGTTCCGGCCGCCGAGGCCGAGCGTCTGTCGAGCACCATCAGCAACGGCTGCTGACGGTCTCTCGACGCCCGCACCACGGAACGCGCCCCGGCATCGCACGCCGTACGACCGCGTTCCCCGCAGCCCGGAGAGGAGGCACATCCCATGGCGAACGTCCTCGACCTTCAGGGTCTCGACGTCCCGGCCGCCGAGGCCGAGCTGCTCGGCAGCACCATCAGCAACGGCTGCTGAACCCGCCGTTGACGAAAGCGGTCCCGGAGCACGGCCGGCGCGCACACCCCGCCGCCGTGCTCCGCACCACCCCGAGAGGAGGTGACCGTCATGGCGAACGTTCTCGACCTTCAGGGTCTCGACGTCCCGGCCGCCGAGGCCGAGCTGCTCGGCAGCACCATCAGCAACGGCTGCTGAACCCGCTGAGCGGGGGCCGGGCCTGCCCACGCCAGGGCAGGCCCGGCCCCCGCCGGTCAGCACCACCCCGCACGAAGGAGACCGATGAGCGGCCTGCTCGACGGCAAGCAACTGCTGATCACCGGAGTGATCAGCGAGAGTTCCATCGCGTACACGGTGGCCCGGCTCGCGCAGCAACAGGGCGCCCGCGTCGTCCTCACCGCCTACGGCCGCCCCTCCCTGGTCCGGCGCGTCGCCCGCCGGCTGCCCGCCGAGGCCCCCGTCGTCGACCTGGACGTCACCGACGACGACCAGCTCGCCACGCTCGCCGAACGCGTCGGCGCCCACCTCGACCGACTCGACGGCGTCCTGCACGCCGTCGCCCACGCCCCGGCGAGCTGCCTGGACGGCGGCTTCCTCGACGCCCCCTGGCCCGATGTGGCATCCGCCCTGCACACCTCCACCTACTCCCTGAAAGCGCTGGCCGTCGCCTGCCGGCCGCTGCTGCACCCCGGCTCCGCCGTCGTCGCCGTCGACTTCGACGCCTCCCGCGCCTGGCCCGGCTACGACTGGATGGGCGTCGCCAAGGCCGGCCTGGAGGCCTGTGGCCGCTACCTCGCCCGCGACCTCGGCCCCGACGGCGTCCGCGTCAACCTCGTCGCCGCCGGCCCGCTGCGCACCCTCGCGGCCCGCGCCATCGGGGGCGACGGCGCCGGATTCGAACAGCAGTGGGCGCGGCGCGCCCCGCTCGGCTGGGACCCCGCCGACGCGGAGCCGACCGCCCGCGCCTGCCTCGCCCTGCTGTCCGACTGGTTCCCCGCCACCACCGGGGAGATCGTCCACGTGGACGGCGGGCACCACATGATGGGAGCCTGACATGCACCACCTCGGCTCCCTGTTCGGCCCCGACATCACCTTCCTCGGTGTCGACAGGCTCGACATGCGCGACCCCGGGCCGACCCCGACGTGGTCATCCTCGGGGCGCCGCTCGACGGCGGCACCACCCACCGCCCCGGCACCCGGTTCGGCCCCGCCGCCATCCGCCAGGCCTGCTACCTGCCGCACAACGGCGTACGCCGCAGCCTCGCCCTCGGCGTGGACCCGCTCACCGAGCTTCGCGTCCACGACGCGGGCGACGTCCCCTGCTACTCCGGCGACCTCGCCTCCGCCGTACGCCGGATCGAGACCGCCGTCCGTCTCGTCGCCGGCCTCGGCGCGATCCCCGTCGTCCTCGGCGGCGATCACACGATCGCCCTTCCCGACATGCGCGGCGTCGCCCGCCACCACGGCTTCGGCCGCATCGCGATGATCCACTTCGACGCGCACGCCGACACCGGCGACGTCGAGGCCGGCCCGCTGTACGGGCACGGCAAACCCATGCGCCAGCTCATCGAGTGCGGCGCCGTCCGCGGCGACCGCTTCTTCCAGATCGGCCTGCGCGGCTACTACCCGGAACCCGAGACGCTGCGCTGGATGGCCGACCAGGGCATGCGCTCGTACGACATGAGCGAGATCACCGCACGGGGCCTGGACGCCTGCCTCACCGAGGTGTTCACCACCGCCATGCGGGACTGCGACGGCGTGTATCTGTCCGTCGACGTCGATGTCGTCGACCCCGGCCACGCACCCGGCACCGGCACCCCCGAACCCGGCGGCCTGACCTCCCGCCAGCTCCTCGACGCGGTCCGCCGCGTCGCCTACGAACTGCCCGTCGTCGGCGCCGAGGTGGTCGAGGTGTCACCGCCGTACGACCACGCCGAGATCACCGCCTACCTCGGCAGCCGCATCGTCCTGGAGACCCTCTCCGGCATCGCCCGGCGCCGCCGCGACGCCACCGACGGCCCCTGGGACCCGCACACGCCCCTGCTGGAGCGCCCCGTCCACCTCGCGCCGACGCGGCAGGGAGGAAACCCATGACCGAGACCACGCTCCGCGGCACCGCCCCCCGCCTCACCGACGGCACCGGCACCCTGCACGGCGAGACCCTGGCCGGCCGGATCACCGCCGCCGCACGCGAGTTCCACGACCGCGGACTGCGCCCCGGCGACCGCGTCCTGGTCCGCGGCGACAACTCGACCGACTACGTCGTCGCCCTGCTCGCCCTCATGCACCTGGACACCTCCCTCGTCCCGGTCGACCACCGGCAGACCGCCGACGAGGCCCGGCTCGCCGCCGCCCAGGCCGGCGCCCGCTGGATGCTGTGCGACGCCACCGCGCCCGGCGCGTTCCCCGCCGACCGGATGTTGCACTTCACCGGCGCCGGCAGCCGCGCCGCCCCGCCGGCCGGGGCCCGGCCCGACCTCGCCGCCTGGTTCGCCCGCCGCGACGCCCTCGTCCTGTGGTCCTCCGGCACCACCGGCCGGCCCAAGGGCATCGTGAAGTCCGGCCGGGCCGTCCACGACAACACCCTGCGCACCATCCGCGCCATGGGCTACCGCGACGACGAGGTCCTCGCCCCGCTGCTGCCCTTCTCCCACCAGTACGGGCTCTCCGTGATCCTGCTGTGGTGGCTGGCCGGCTGCACCCTGGTCGTCACCCGCTACCAGCGCCTCGACCACGCCCTGGCCACCGCCGCCGGCGCCGGCACCACCGCCGTCGACGCCGCGCCGTCCACGTACCACGCCCTCCTCGGCCTGTGCCGCCGCCGCCCCGAACTCCGCGCCGGCCTGTCCGGCGTCCGTATCTGGGGCGTCGGCGGAGCCCCCCTGCCCGCCTCCCTCGCGACGTCCTTCGCGGCGGACATGGGCCTGCCCCTCCTCGACGGCTACGGCCTCACCGAACTCGGCAACGTCGCCCTCGCCACCCCCACCTCGCCCGTCGGGTGCGGGCGCCCCCTGCCCGGCGTCGACCTGCGGATCACCGGCCCGGACGGCACACCGCTCGCCCCCGGCGAGACCGGCGAGATCGAGGTGCGCTCCCCGGGCCTGATGGAGGGCTACCTGGACCCGGACGGCACCCTGCACCCCGTCGACCGCGACACCTGGTTCCCCACCGCCGACCTCGGCCGTCTCGACGCCGACGGCACCGTCCACGTCGTCGGCCGCAACCAGGCCGTGCACCGGCTCGGCTTCACCCTCTACCCGGAGGGCCTGGCCAGAAAGGCGGAGGGCTGCGGACGACAGGTCAAGGTCCTCGCCGTGGACGACGCCCGGCGCGGCTGCGCCCTGCACTTCGTCGTCGAGGACCCCGACGAACTGCCGCCCCGCCACTGGCGCGCGCTGCTCGCCGCACTCCTCGCCGACTACGAGCAGCCCAACGCGGTCCACGTCGTCCCCGCCTTCCCCCTCACCTCCAACGGCAAGGTCGACAACCACGCCCTGCGCGCCGCCCTCGCCCTGCCGCCCGAGCCCCGCTGAGAGCCGGCCCGGACGGGCCCGGACAGGTCCGGTTCAGGCACGGCTCCGGCACCCCGGGTACCCGGTTTCGGTCACACCAGGTGTCCGGCCGTGTCGGAGTTGGGCCGATCGGGTGACTTGGCGTAAGAATTGGCCGGTGCACGAAGTGAGAGCGAGCCAGATCGGGGGGAACCGGTGAACCGTCACGACGTCACCGACGAACAGTGGGAAGGGCTCGCCCAGGTCGTACCCCTGCGCGGTCGCGACGCATGGCCGTCGCAGGTGGACCACCGCTGCC